>NZ_LABZ01000001.1 GCF_001043955.1 Methylobacterium tarhaniae
GCCCCGGCCTGCGGGCCGGTCCAGGGCAGGAGGAGGGCGAGCCAGAGCGCGGCGCGGCGGGTCATGCGGTGTCTCCCCATCGCTCGGGTCGGGATCACTCGCCGCCCCACGGGGCGGTCAGGGAGGGTACGAAGGGCGCCATCAGGGGCCCGGGCAGGCCGGCCTGGCGGACCGGGTTGGTCCAGGCGGCGGGCCCCTTCTGGGCGAGGCCGGCCGGCGGCGGCTCGGTCTCCCGGCTCGCGAGGTCCCGGCTTTCCTGCGCCTGGCGGTACAGGGCGCTCGCCTTCTCGGGATCGCCGCGCAGGCCGCGGACCTGCAGGGCGGCGAGCTTGTCGGGATCGTAGGTCTCGGCGAGGAGCGCCGTGGCCCGGGCGCTGCCGCTCCGGACGCCGAGGGTGAGGAAGAGCCGTGCACCGCTGATGTCGCCGCGCCCGAGCAGGATGGCCACCCGCGCCAGCAGCCGCTCTTCGTCGAGCGTCTCCCCGCCGCCGGCAGCGGCCTGCACGGATCCTCCCCGCGACGCCGCGCCGGGGCGGGTCTGGAACACCAGAGAGGGCTCTGTCCGCTGCGGGCCCGGCAGCCGCGCCTCGGCCGCCCGGTCGAGGCCGGCCTTCAGGCGATCGAGGCGCCCGCGCGTCTCGGCCGCTCCCTGCTCGGCGGCCTGCCGGCCCTGCTCGGCGCGGTCGCGGGCGCCGATGGCCTGGGCCTCGCGGGCGCTGGCCTCCGATCGGGCGACCTGGGCGGCGCGCAGGGCGACGGCGAGCCGGCGCAGGCCCGCCCGCATCATCGCCCGCTCCCGAGCCGCCGCGTCTGCCTGCGCCTGGCGGGCGCGCTGCGCGGTCTCGACGGCGGTCTCGAGCGCCGCGACGCGCTGGCGCGCCTCGGCGAGCGCCCCCGCCAGCTGCCCGGCCCGGGTGCGCTCCTCCGCGAGGGCCTGCCGACGCTCGTCGGCGGCCTCCTCGGCGGCCCGGCGAGCCTCCTCCGCGACGACGACGGCCGCCCGAGCCTGCGACGTGGCTCTCTCCTGCTCGTGGATCTGCGCGACGCGGGCCCGCAGGTCCTCGACCTCGGCCCGGGCGGCGATCAGCTCGCGCTGGGCCGCCATGGCGGCGTCCGAGAGGGCGTTGGCCCGGGCTTCCTCATGCTCCAGGCGCCCGCGGGCCGCGTCCGCCTCGGCCTCCGCCTGCCGCACCCGCGCCTCGGCCTGGCGCCGGACCTCGTCGAGGGACTGGCCGGTCCCGCCGGGCCGCCGAGCCTCGGCGGGTTGCGTCGCCGGGCGGTCCGGATCGCCCGCTTGCCGGGCCGGATCGCCCGCTTGCCGGGCCAGGATGACGCGCGCCTGCATCTGGCGCGGCACGCCGGCCCGGTCGGCCTCGGTGACGTCGCTCGCGGCCGGAGCCGTCGGTGGGGGCGCCGCGGGCGTCGGCCCGGTCTCCGGCGGGTTTCCCTCCATCGTCAGCGTCGCGCCGACCGCCGCCAGCGCCACGCAGCTTGCCAGGCCGAGCCAGAATTTCATGCCGCGCCCCTTCGGCTGGGCGGGCGGTCCCCGCGGGAGCCGCCGCGCCGTGTCGTCGACGGCCGACATTGGGCCTGCGCCGGCGGCCCGGGGCTATCTGCGCTATGGAGGCGGGCGGGACGGCCGCGCTTCCCCGAAAGGGGCAGGCGCGCGTCATCCTTCCGGGTTAGGCGAGGGCGCGCCGGATCGCGGCCCGGACCCGCTCGGGCGCCTCGAAGGGCAGGAAGTGGGTGGTGCCCGGCACCGTCTCGACCTCGACCGCTCCGCGGCCCTCGGCCAGCGCGCAGGTGCTGCCGGTCTCGGCCCGCAGGATCTCGGCCGGGCAGGACAGGCGCGCCAGCGCCCCCCAGGGGTCGTGCCCTTGCGCCAGGTAGCTCGACGCCTCCCAGGCTCCGCTGCAGGCGAGGGTGACGCCGCCGGGCGTATCGTGGAACCCGTCCGCCACGTAGTCGGCGAGCGTCGGCGCCGGCCAGGTGCGGAACGCGCCGCGCCCCGTATAGGCGGCGAGGGCCGCCGCCCGGGACGGGAAGTCGCTCCGCCGCTTCAGCGCGCCCTCGGCGAGGCCGGCATGGCCCTCTCCGCGCCGCTCCGGCGGCTGGATCACCGGGTCGAGGAGCACGAGGCGGCGCACCCGCTCCGGCCGCTCGGCGGCGGCCAGCAGCGAGGCCGTGCCGCCCATCGAGTGGCCGATCAGCACGAGCGGGCCCCCCTCCAGCCGGTCGAGGAGGGCGATCAGGTCGTTCGTGACGTCCTGCCAGTCCGTCCGTCCGGCGGGCTCCGCCGGCAGGGTGGAGCGGCCATGGCCGCGATGGTCGTAGGCCAGCACGCGGAGGTCGGCGAGGGGCTCGATCAGGCTGCGATAGGTGCGGGCGTTGAAGCCGTTGGCGTGCAGCAGGACCGCGTCCAGGGGCCGCTCCGCCGGCCCGAATTCCAGGACGGCCAGGCGCCCGCCCGACGCGTCGCCGATATCGATCATCCGCCGGACCAGACCGTCTTCGCTCACGCCCTCACCCCCTTCGGTCGCGCCAGGGCGGTGCCGGCGGCGCCGAGCGCCAGCAGCAGAGCCGTGCCGAGAAAAACCGCCCGCATGCCGACATGCCCGCCGACGAAGCCGCCCATGAGCGGCCCCAGAACCTGCCCGACGTATTGCGAGGAGGTGGAATAGCCAAGTACCGTCCCGGCCACCCGGTCGGGCACCGAGTGGCGGATCACGCTGGCGATGCAGGGCAGGAGCCCGCCGAGCGCCAGCCCCATCAGGAAGCGCAGGGCCACGAGCTGCCAGTCGCTCGTCACCAGCGCCTGCGGCACGAGGAGCAGGGCGGAGACCGTCAGGCTTCCGGTGATGACGGTCCAGGGGCCGATCCGGTCGGCGAGGCGGCCCAGCCGCGGCGCCGACAGGATGCTGCCCAGGGCGGTCGCCGACATCGCCAGCCCGGCGATCAGCGTGACACGGGCGGGATCGGCGGTCAGCTCGGCGACGTAGACGGTGATGATCGGCTCGACCGACATCACCGCCAGCATCAGGAGCATCCCGGTCGCCAGCATGGCGAGGGCCGGCCGCTTGTCCGGGATGCCGGCGAAGCCGCCGCCGGCCCGCGCGGATCTCGGCGGGCGCGGCTCCTCGCGGATCAGCAGCAGGGTGGCGAGGAAGGCGACGAAGATCACCCCGCCCGCCGCCAGGAAGGTGGCGCGGATGCCGATGAGCGGCGGCAGCACCCCGCCGACGAGCGGCCCGACGAGGTTGCCCGCCATGATGCCGGAGCCGAGCATCCCGAGCGCCCAGGCCGAGCGCGCCTTCGGCGTCTGCGTCGCCACCAGCACCGTCGAGCCCGAGGCGTAGCCGCCGAGCAGGCCGGCGAGCAGCCGCAGGCCCACGAGCTGCCAGACGTTGTCGGCCATGCCGATCAGCGACATCGCAACCGCCATGCCGAGGCTCGCGCGGATGAGCATCAGCTTGCGGCCGTAGAGATCGGCCAGCCGCCCCCAGAGCGGCGCCACCAGGGCGGCGCTGAGGAACGTCGCGCCGTAGGCCACCCCGGACCACTGGACGATGGCGGCCTGGTCCTTGACCCCGAGTTCCTCGACGTAGAGCGGCAGGAACGGCAGCAGCAGCGTCATCGCCACGAGGGTCGTGAACGAGCCGAACACGCAGACCGCGAGGTTGCGGCGCCAATGGGCGTCCTCCGGTGAAGTGTCCGGGACCGCCGCGCTGCTGTCGCGGGTCATCGTGTCGTTCCTCCCCCCCTCGCGCGCCGGGAGGATCGAGCGCGGGGAACCCCTCTCCCCCGCAGTGTACAGACCGGAGAGATGGGTAACACCCGTTCGGGGACATGGGTGACACGGGGATTGGGATTGCCCCGGATCGATGGTTCTTGCTCACTTTTCGTGGATGGCGGTGGATTGCCCCGGTCGGGTGATGAGCTGACCCAGCCTCCCCATCCTGGTTGGCATGCACATTCCCGTTGCCATCCCCGAGTGCCGGGTCACGCGTTTCGTCGAGCGACACGAGGATCACCTCGTCATCCCGATGCGGCTGGACGCGGCTGGCGGTCGATGCCCCGGCTCCGGTCATGCCAGCCGATCCGTCCATAGCCGCTACCAGCGCCCTCCCGCCGACCTGCCGGTACCGACATCGCAGACTAGGCTCCGGGTCGAGGTCCGGCGTTTCTACTGCCGCAACCCGACCTGCCGGCGCCGGACCTTCGCCGAGGCGCCCATGAGCTCTACCTGGCTCCGCCCGGCCGCGCCCTGGTGCTGTGCGTCGACGAGAAGCCCCGGATCCAGGCGGTGCAGGGCACGGCCCCGGCCTACCCGCTGCGGCCGGGCCACGCCGAGCGAACCACTCACGACCATCGCCGGTATGGGACGCTCGACCTGTTCGCGGCCCTCGACGTCAAGGCCGGCACGGTCATCGGCCGGCGTGAACGCCACCATCGTAGCGCCGAGCTCCGCGCGCTCCTGGATCAGGTCGAGCAATCCATTGCGCCGGATCCGGAGGTGCATCTGGTTCTCGACAACCTGAAGACGCACAAGACGACGTTGGTGCACGACTGGCTGGTTCGGCAGCCCCGGCTTCATCGTCATTTCACACCGACGAGGGCCTCGTGGCTCAACCTCGTCGAGTGCTGGTTCTCGGTGCTGAGCCGGCGTCGGCTGGAGCGTGGGGCCTTCACCAGCACGCAAGATCTGGAGGCGGCGATCCGCGGCTCCCTCGCCGAGACCAATGCTCGTCTCAAGCCGTCCGTCTGGACCAGTCCGCTGACGCAATCTTGGCCAGTGTCGCCCGCTTCTGCAAGTAGGCTTCTAACTCGGACTAATAGAAGCATTAAGATGGAACCTCGGCGCCATCCCGGGGCCGCGAAGCGGAACCCGGGATCCTTGACCGCCGACGATGCAGGACAAAACGGATAGCGTTCCACCTCATCTTGCAGCGTCGCGGTGATGGATCCCGGGTTCTCGCCTGCGACGAGCCCCGGGATGACGTCGAGGGTGAAATGTCTGTGGAGCATTGCTCCCGGCTTCAGTGGGCGTTCGCTCCGCCTTAGAGCGGCCGCTTCAGCATCCGCGCCACCAATCCCAGGATGCCTTCGCGGAACACCAGCACGCAGACCACGAACACCACGCCCTGGATGATCGTCACCCAGGCGCCGAACTGGGCCAGGTAGTTCTCCATCGCGATGATGACGAAGGAGCCGAGGATCGGGCCGAACACCGTGCCCATGCCGCCGACCAGCGTCATCAGCACCACCTCGCCCGACATCGACCAGTGCACGTCGGTGAGCGAGGCGAGCTGGAACACGATCGCCTTGGTCGATCCGGCGAGGCCCGCGAGCGTCGTCGAGAGCACGAAGACCGCGAGCTTGTACTGGTTGGCGCGGTAGCCCAGCGAGATGGCGCGGGGCTCGTTGTCGCGGATCGCCTTGAGCACCTGGCCGAACGGCGAGTGGATGATGCGGTAGATCAGCAAGAGGCCGAGGAAGAAGATCACCGCCACGAGCGCGTAGAGCACCCGGTCGTCGGCGAGGCTGATGACGCCGAACAGGTTGCCGCGCGGCACCGCCTGGATGCCGTCCTCGCCGCCGGTGAACTTCGCCTGGAGCGAGAAGAAGAACACCATCTGGGCGAGCGCCAGGGTGATCATCGAGAAGTAGATGCCCTGGCGGCGAATGGCGAGCGCACCGAAGACGAGGCCGAGCAGGGCCGCCACCAGGGTGCCGCCGATGATGGCGAGCTCCGGGGTCAGGCCCCAGACCTTGGCGGCGTAGGCGGTGACGTAGCTCGCCATGCCGAAATAGGCGGCGTGGCCGAAGGAGAGCAGGCCGCCGTAGCCGAGCAGCAGGTTGAAGGCCAGCGCGAACAGCGCGAAGCACAGCACCTTCATCAGGAAGACGGGATACAGGATGAAGGGCAGCACCGCGAGCAGGACCGCGATGATGACGAAGACGAGGCGATGGAACGCCTTGGTGTCCTTGCCCTCGGGCAGGGCGGTGGCGATGGGGGTGGCGTCGGTGGACGCCGCGGCGGAGGACATCGTGCGTGTTCCTTCAGGCGAGGCGGTCAGGCGGTGCGGCCGAACAGGCCGGCGGGCTTCACCAAGAGCACCAGCACCATGATAACGAAGATCACGGTCGAGGAGGCTTCCGGGTAGAACACCTTGGTCAGGCCCTCGATGAGCCCGAGGGTGAAGCCGGTGACGATGGAGCCGAGGATCGAGCCCATGCCGCCGATCACCACGACCGCGAAGACCACGATGATGATGTCGGCGCCCATGTTCGGGTTCACCGAGTAGACGGGTGCGGCGAGCACGCCCGCGAAGGCGGCGAGCGCCACGCCGAAGCCGTAGGTCAGCGTCAGCAGCAGGGGCACGTTGACGCCGAAGGCCTGGACCAGGGTCGGGTTCTCGGTGGCGGCCCGCAGGTAGGCGCCGAGCTTGGTCTTCTCGATGACGAGCCAGGTGGCGATGCAGACGACGAGGGAGGCGACGACGACCCAGCCGCGGTAGTTCGGCAGGAACATGAAGGGCAGGCGCTGGCCGCCCGACAGTTCCGAGGGGATCGCGTAGGGCAGGCCCGACACGCCGTACTCGTTGCGGAACAGGCCCTGGATGATCAGCGCGAGGCCGAAGGTCAGGAGCAGGCCGTAGAGGTGATCGAGCTTGTAGAGCCGCGAGATCAGCAGCCGCTCGAGGATCACCCCGAAGATGCCGACCACGATCGGCGCCAGGATCAGCGCCCACCAATAGCCGAGGCCGGCATAGTTCAGCAGCATCCAGGCGACGAAGGCGCCCATCATGTACTGGGCGCCGTGGGTGAAGTTGATGATGTTCAACAGCCCGAAGATGATCGCCAGCCCGAGCGACAGGATGGCGTAGAACGAGCCGTTGATGAGGCCGAGCAGGAGCTGGCCGAAGAGCGCCTGCATGGGGACGCCGAGGATCGTGGGCATGGGGTCTGGCGACTCGCGTGGGGACCGGGCCTGGTTCGGGGAGCCGGCGGCGCGTCGTGGCGCCGCCGGCGATCGCGTCGGGGATTTAGCTCTTGTTCACCAGCGGGCAGTTGCCCTGGTTGAGCGGGCGGAACGCCTCGGTGCCGGGGATCGTCGCCAGCGTCTTGTAGAGGTCCCACGGGCCCTTCGACTCGGCCGGCTTCTTGACCTCGAACAGGTACATGTCGTGGATCTTGCGGCCGTCGGCGCGGATCGTGCCCTTGCCGAAGAGCGGATCCTCGGTCGGCAGCTCCTTCATCTTCGCCACGACCTTCCCGCCGTCGGAGGCCGACTTCAGGGCCTCGACGGCCTTGAGGTAGTGGATCACGCCGGCATAGACGCCCGCCTGCACGGCGGTCGGCTTCTTGCCGCCGGCCTGCTTGGCGAAGCGGTCGGAGAAGGTCCGGGTGGCGTCGTTGAGGTCCCAGTAGAACGGCTCGGTGAGCACCAGCCCTTGAGCCACCTTCGGGGTGAGCGCGTGGATGTCGGAGGAGAAGATCAGCAGGCCGGCGATGGCCTGGCCGCCCTCGGTGATGCCGAACTCGGCCGCCTGCTTGATGGCGTTGATGGTGTCGCCGCCGGCATTCGCCAGACCGATCACCTTGGCGCCCGAGCCTTGGGCCTGGAGCAGGAAGGACGAGAAGTCGGCGGTCGGGAACGGCGTCTTGACCGCGCCGACCACCTTGCCGCCGTTCTTGACCACCACCTCGGTGGTGTCGCGCTGCAGCGCCTGGCCGAAGGCATAATCCGCGGTGAGGAAGAACCAGGTGCTGCCGCCGCGCTTCACCATCGCGCCGCCGGTGCCGTTGCCCAAAGCCACCGTGTCGTAGGTCCAGTGCACGGTGTTGGGCGAGCATTGCGGCCCGGTGAGGTCGGCGGTGCCGGCGCCCGAATTGATGAAGGCCTTGTTCTTCTCGCGCGTGACCTGGTTGATGGCGAGCGCCACCGAGGAGGTCGGCACGTCGAAGATCGCGTCGACGCCGTCGCGGTCGTACCATTGCCGGGCGATGGAGGCGCCGACATCGGGCTTGTTCTGGTGGTCGGCGGCGACGATCTCGACCTTCAAGCCCTTCTCCGCGGCCTTGAAGTCCTCCACCGCCATGCGGGCGGCGGCGACCGAGCCCTCGCCCGAGATGTCGGCGTAGACGCCCGAGCGGTCGTTCAGCACGCCGATCTTCACCGGCGTCTGCGCGAGCGCCTGGCTGGCGGCGACGGCACAGAACGCGCTGGCGAGCAACAACCGTTTCAGCATCGAGTATCCTCCCTGTCGGTGCCGCCCGCACGCGGCGGCTTTGCGTGCCTTGGTCTTGCGTGTCTTGGTCCGGCGGGCTTTGCGGCATCGCATGCCGTGCCCGCTTCTTCGTTAGGGTCTGACCCCGTCAGCCTGAGCCTGTGCGGCCTTGGCGACGAGCGGGCAACCGCCCTGGTCGAGGGGCCGGAAGGCCTCCGTCCCGGGGATCGTCGCCAGCGTCTTGTAGAGGTCCCACTCGCTCCTCGATTCGGCCGGCTTCTTGACCTCGAACAGGTACATGTCGTGGATCTTGCGGCCGTCGACGCGGATCGTGCCCTTGCCGAAGAGCGGATCCTCGGTCGGCAGTTCCTTCATCTTCGCCACGACCCTGGCCCCGTCATCGGCCCCCTGCACGGCCGCCACCGCCTTGAGGTAGTGGATCACGCCGGCATAGACCCCGGCCTGGGCGGCGGTGGGCTTGCGGCCGCCGAAGCGGCGGGCGAAGCGGTCGGAGAAGGCGCGGGTGGCGTCGTTGAGGTCCCAGTAGAACGGCTCCGTGAGCACCAGGCCTTGCGCCACCTTCGGGGTGAGCGAATGGATGTCGGAGGAGAAGATCAGCAGGCCGGCGAGCGCCTGGCCGCCCTCCGTCAGCCTCAGCCGCGCCGCCTCGCGCACGGCACCGATCGTGTCGCCGCCGGCATTGGCGAGCCCAATCACCTTGGCGCCCGAGGCTTGCGCCTGGCGGAGATACGGCACGAAGTCCGAGGCCGGGAACGGGGTCTTGACGCTGCCCAGCACCTTGCCGCCGTTGCGCAGGATCAGCGCCGTGGTGTCGCGCTGCACCGCCTCGCCGAAGGCGTAGTCCGCGGTGACGAAGAACCAGGTGTCGCCGCCGCGCTTGACCATCGCGCCGCCGGTGCCGTTCGCCAGCGCCACGGTGTCGAAGGTCCAGTGCACGGTGTTGGGCGAGCAATCCGGCCCGGTGAGGTCGGCGGTGCCGGCGCCCGAATCGACGAAGACCTTGTTCCTCTCCCGGGTGACCTGATGCACCGCGAGCGCCACCGAGGAGGTCGGCACGTCGAAGATCGCGTCGATCCCCTCTCGGTCGTACCAGACACGCGCGAGCGCCGCGCCCACGGCGGGCTTGTTCTGGTGGTCGCCGGCCACGACCTCGACCGCGAGGTCGCGGGCCTGCTGACGGAAATCCTCCACCGCCATGCGGGCGGCGACGACCGAGCCCTCACCCGAGATGTCGGCGTAGACGCCCGAACGGTCGTTCAGCACGCCGATCTTCACCGGCGCGATCCGCGCCGGAACCTGGGCAAGCGCTGCCACACTGGACGCAAGGCCCATCAGCAGGGCCGTGAGGAGGACCCGCGTCCGCATCACACGCCGAGATAGGTGTGCAGCTTGTCGATGTTGGCGTCGAGCTCGGCGTTCGGGATCATGTCGATGACCCGGCCCTGCTCGACCACGAAGTGCCGGTCGGCCACGGTCTGGGCGAAGCGGAAGTTCTGCTCCACCAGGATGATCGTGTAGCCCTCGGACTTCAGCCGGGCGATCGTCCGGCCGATCTGCTGCACGATGACCGGGGCGAGGCCTTCGGTCGGCTCGTCGAGCAGGATCAGCTTGGCGCCGGTGCGCAGGATGCGGCCGATGGCGAGCATCTGCTGCTCGCCGCCCGAGAGCTTGGTGCCCTGGCTGCCCGAGCGCTCCTTGAGGTTCGGGAACAGGGTGTAGATCTGGTCGACCGTCATCCCGCCGGGCTTCACCCGCGGCGGCAGCATCAGGTTCTCGTAGACCGACAGGCTCGAGAAGATGCCGCGCTCCTCCGGCACGTAACCCAAGCCCAGCTTGGCGATGTTGCGCGAGGCCATGCCGATGGTCTCGGTCCCGTCGTAGCGGATCGAGCCTTTCCGCTTGCCCAGGATGCCGATGATGGCGCGCAGGGTCGTGGTCTTGCCGGCGCCGTTGCGGCCGAGCAGGGTGACGACCTCGCCGGGCTTCACGTCGAAGGTGATGCCGTGCAGCACGTGGCTCTCGCCGTACCAGCCCTCCAGGCCCTGCACCGTCAGCAGCGGGGCGGCGCCCGCGCTGCCCGCGGGGGTCGGCTTCGTCATCACCGCCTCAGCCATGACCGGCTCCGATATAGGCTTCGACCACGCGGGGATCCTTCGACACGGTGGCGTAGTCGCCCTCCGCCAGCACCTGCCCGCGCGCCAGCACGGTGATGCGGTCGGAGAGCGAGGCGACGACCGAGAGGTTGTGCTCGACCATCAGGATGGTGCGGTTCGCCGAGACGCGGCGGATCAGGGCCGCGGTCCGGTCGACGTCCTCGTGGCCCATGCCGGCCATCGGCTCGTCGAGGAGCAGCATCTCCGGCTCCAGCGCCAGCGTGGTGGCGATCTCGAGCGCCCGCTTGCGGCCGTAGGACAGCTCCACCGCCGGGATGTCGGCGAAGTCCGAGAGGCCCACCGCCTCGACCAGCTGCAGCGCCTCCTGGTTGAGGGCGCGCAAAACCGTCTCGGAGCGCCAGAAATCGAACGAGTCGCCGCGCTTGCGCCGTTGCAGGGCGATGCGGACGTTCTCCTTGACGGTCAGGTGCGGGAAGACCGCCGAGATCTGGAACGAGCGCACCAGCCCGAGCCGGGCCACGTCCGCCGGCTTCATGCCGGTGATGTCGCGGCCGTTGTAGCGGATCGAGCCCGCCGACGGCGTCAGGAACTTCGTCAGCAGGTTGAAGCAGGTGGTCTTGCCGGCGCCGTTCGGGCCGATCAGCGCGTGGATGGTGCCGCGCTGCACCTCAAGCGTCACGCCGTTCACGGCGCGAAACCCCTTGAACTCCTTGGTCAGCCCCTCGGTGGACAGGACGATGTCCTGGCCCGCGGCACTCCCGCGGGGGCGCCCCTCAACGTGGGTGGTCGGTTGGGCCATGTTGGCGCGTCACCCCTGCGTTTCCTCGCTCGCGCTTATGCGCGTATCGCATAGCGAAACAGCATGTCGCCGAAGGAGTGTCAACGGGTCGACGGCGGGGTCATCCGAGGTTGTCAGGTCTTATTCGCGGCCGGGGCCGGCTCGGTGGCCGGGGTGAGCAGCGCCCGCGCCGCGCGGGTGAGAGGCCGTTCGACGTTGCGGTGCAACAGGATGGCGGCGGCCGTTGCGAGAGCGAGGATCGCCGCCACCAACGTCCCGGGCCCGAGACTCGCCGCGACCCCGGTCGCCTCGGCGATCACGCGCGAGGCCCGTACGACGAAGGGATGAGCCAGATAGAGTGCGTAGGACGCGTCTCCTACGATGACGGCCGGGCGGAGACGGCCCGCCGCAGGCCCCGAGGGCCCGAGCCCCGCGGCCGCGACGAGGAGGACGGCGGGTCCGCCCCAGGCGAGGCACCGGGGGAGGGCGGGAGCTTCGCCGGCGAGGGACAGGAGGGCGAGGCCCAGCCCCACCAGTGCGAGGCGCGCGGGTCCGGGCAGACGCAATCCCTCCTGCCGCGCCAGGGCGAGGGCGGCGCCGCAGCCGAATTCGAGGACGATCGGGTCGCTCCAGAACGCCAGCGGCACCGGCAGCGGCCCCGCCGTCAGCCCGATGAGGACGAGGCCGGCGAGGAGCGCGAGCACGCCGACCACCGCGCCCCGCCGTCCCCAGGGCAAGGCGAGGGCGAAGAGGGCGTAGAACGCCATCTCGTAGTTGAGCGTCCAGCCCAGCGAGTAGAGCGGCTGCACCGCCCCGTCGGCACGGGCCATCGGCCAGAACAGGTAGGAGGCCGTGAGATAGGCCGGCCCCTCGGCCCCGGCGCCGATGAGGCCGGGCCTCGCCCAAGCGAGGGCGAGATAGAGCGTGGTGGCGAGCCAGTAGAGCGGCACCACCCGGGCGATGCGGTGGGCAAGGAAGAGCTTTCGCGCATCCGGCCGCCCGTGCAGGGATGCCGCCGCGTGCACGATGATGAAGCCGGAAATGACGAAGAACACGTCGACCCCGGCCGGCCAGGGCAGCCAGCCCGCCGGCGCGTAGGGGAGCCCCGCCCGGGCGGCGAGGCCCGCGACCTCGAACTGCGCGTGGCCGGCCGCGACCATCAGGGCGGCCAGCGCCCGCAGGACCTGGATCAGCGGCAGGGGGGAGGGGCGTGTCACGGCGGGCCGGTCGCATCGCGTCTGCGCCCGGACGGTCCGGGACGTCGAGGGGTCGTCATACCGGAGGTGGTCGTCTCCCGGCCAGGGGCGGCCGGCCCGGATGATGACGCAGCGACGGGAACAATGTTCGCGAACGCTCGTTGTCCAGCCCGAAAGCGTCCGGCCAAGAATGCTCCTGGCAGTGGGAATGCTCCTGCCATCAGGAATACTCTTGCCAAGCCAGTCCGAACGAACGGCCCGATGTTCGGCCGTCGATCGAGTGTGACGCTCAAGAACAGAAATCCTGGAGATCACCGATGAAGAAGCTCGTTGCCCTGACCGGCCTCGCCGTTGCTCTCGCGACCCCCGCCTTTGCGCAGCCGGTCGGCAATTTCAACGAATTCCGCTCGATGGCGCTGATGTCGAACGCGTTCGAGGTCAAGTCGAGCCAGATCGCCCTCGAGAAGTCGCGCAACCCGCGGATCCGTGAATACGCCCGCGAGATGATCCGCGACCATCGCGCGGCCAACGTCGCCCTGCTCGGCGGCCGTGAGAACGTGGCCCGCGGCACCGGCGTCGGCGGCCTGATCGAGGCGCCCTTCGCCATCGCGGGCGGCGCGGTCGGCGCGGCCACGGGCGCGGCGGCCGGCGTGGTCGGCGGCACCCTGCAGGGCGGTCCGGTCGGCGGCCTCGAAGGCCTCGGCGCCGGTGCGGCCCGCGGCGCCCAGATCGGCGCGAACGCGGTCGATCTCGACGGCGACGTGACCACCACGGCGGCCACCCAGGTCGTCCCGCTGAGCCCGCAGCAGCAGGCGATGCTGGCCGAGCTCGCCGACACCCCGGCCGGCCCGGCCTTCGACCGCACCTATGCCCGCATGCAGGTGCAGGCGCACGGCATGACGGTCGCCAACTACCAGGCCTACGCCCAGTCCGGCCCGAACCCTGCCCTGCGCGCCTACGTCCAGCAGGCCCTGCCGGTGATGCAGCAGCATCTGGCCCACGCCCAGCGGCTGCCGGGCGCCCGCTAAGATCGCACGGTCGACCTGACGGAGCGGCGGGCCGGGAGGCCCGCCGTTTTCCGTGTCGGCACAGGGTGCCGCCCGGTGGGCGGCGACTCGCGCGGGCCCTCAGATCTCCACCGCTCCGATCGTCTCCTCGTCGAAGGCGACGCTTTTGACGATCGCCAGCACCGGCACGCCCGGGGCCAGCGCCAGTTCGTGGACGGCGAGCCGCGTCACCTCGGCGACCAGCCCGGCATCGCCGCAGGCGATCTCGACCCGGGCATGGGGGCCGTCACCGGGAACCACGGCGGTGACGATGCCCGACAGGACGTTGCGGGCGCTCAATCCCCGCGGCGCCTCGCGGGCCACCAGCACGTCGCGGGCCCGCACCCGCACCCGCAGGCCGGCCCCGACCGGCAGATCGAGGCGCGGCACGGTCAGGCCGCCGGGCGGGCCGTCGAGGCGGGTGAGGCCGAAGGCGTCGTCATGCGCCGTGATCCGCAGGTGCAGGAGGGCGCCGGTCTCGCCGGTCTCGCGGCCCGGGAAGAGGGCGCCCCGGCGCAGGACCTCGGCGGCGGGGCCGCAGGCCGCCACCTGGCCGTGGTCCAGCACCACCACGGTGTCGGCGAGGCGCGCCACCTCCGCGACCGCGTGGCTGACATAGACGATCGGCACCCGCGCCTCGTCGCGCAGCCGCGCCACGTAGGGCAGGATCTCGGCCTTGCGGGCCTCGTCGAGGGCCGAGAGCGGCTCGTCCATCAGCAGGAGCCGCGGGCGGGCCAGCAGCGCCCGGCCGATCGCGACCCGCTGGCGCTCTCCACCCGAGAGCCCGGCCGGCCGCCGGTCGAGCAGGGGGGTGATGCCCAGGAGATCGGCCACCGCCTCCAGGCTCGGCCCACCGGACCGCGCCCGCGCGAACCAGCGCCCGAACAGCAGGTTCTGGCGCACGCTCAGATGCGGCAGGAGCCGCGCCTCCTGGAAGACGTAGCCGATGCGGCGCCGGTGCACCGGCACCCGCACGCCGCGTTCCGTATCGAGGAGGGTGACGCCGTCGACCACCACCCGCCCGTGATCCGGCCGCACCAGTCCGGCGATCACGTCGACGAGGGTGGACTTGCCGGAGCCGGACCGCCCGAACAGGGCGGTGACGCGCCCCTCCGCCGTGAACGCCGCATCGAGCGCGAAGGCGCCGCGGGCGTGACGGACCGCGACCTCGATCATGGGGTAGGACCGATCATGCCCCGAGCCGCCGCCTGGCCCGCCGGGCCAGCCACTCGGAGGCGAGGAGCGCCGCCATCGACAGGGCGACCGAGACCAGGGTGAGGCGCAAGGCCCCCGCCTCGCCCCCCGGCACCTGGGTCAGGGTGTAGATCGCCGTGGGCAGGGTCTGGGTCTCGCCCGGGATGTTCGACACGAAGGTGATGGTGGCGCCGAACTCGCCCATCGCCTTGGCGAAGGCCAGGACCGCGCCGGCGAGGATCCCCGGCAGGGCGAGCGGCAGCGTGACCACGAGGAAGACCGCCGCCGGCGAGGCCCCGAGCGTGCCGGCGGCCTGTTCGAGCTTGCGATCGACCGCCTCGAGGGAGAGCCGCATCGCCCGTACCATCAGCGGAAAACCCATCACCGCGCAGGCGAGCGCCGCCCCGGTCCAGCGGAACGAGAACACGATGCCGATCTCGGCGAGCGCCGGCCCGAACAGGCCGCGGCGCCCGAAGGCGAGGAGCAGCAGGTAGCCGGTCACCACTGGCGGCAGGATCAGGGGCAGGTGGACCAGCCCGTCGAGGAGCGCCCGGCCACGGAACTCCCGGCGGGCGAGGAGATACGCCACGGCGAGGCCCGGCAGCAGGCTCGCCAGCGTCGCGACGCTCGCCACCAGCAGGCTGAGCTTGAGCGCGCTCCACTCGTCGGGGGTGAGGAACAGGGCGGAGGCTTCCCGGGGATCCGATCCCGCACCATGGCGGATCGGCGCCGGGAGTCCAGGCCCCGAACGGCAACGCTGGGTTTCAGCCCCACCAATTGATCCGCGCCGGCATTTGGGGCCTGTGGTGACGATCCACCCGCTTCCCGGAGGCCCGGATGATCACCTTCTACTTCAACGGCTCGCCCAACCCGACCAAGGTCGCGCTCTTCCTCGAAGAGGCGGGCCTGCCCTACGAGGCGGTGGCGGTGGATACCCGCAAGGGCGAGCAATTCGCGCCGGAGTTCCTCACGCTCAACCCGAACGGCAAGGTGCCGGTGATCGTCGACGACGGCATCGTGGTGTTCGATTCGAACGCGATCCTTCTCTACCTCGCCGAGAAGACCGGCCGCTTCCTCGCCCCGGCCTCGGAGCGCGGCGCCCTCCTGTCCTGGCTGATGTTCGTGGCGACGGGCATCGGGCCGTTCTCGGGCCAGGCGGTGCATTTCCGCCATTTCGCACCCGAGACGGTGGCTTACGCCGACGAGCGCTACCAGTTCGAGGTGAAGCGCCATTACGGCGTCCTCGACCAGCACCTCGCCGGGCGCGAGTGGATGGTGGGCGAGGCCTACGGGATCGTCGACATGGCGGTCTGGGGCTGGGCCCGGATGCTGCCCTTCGTGCTGGGCGAGGGCGCCTTCGAGGCTTTCCCGAACCTGAAGCGCCACACCGACGCCATCGCCGCCCGCCCGGCCGCCGCCAAGGCCGTCGCCCTGAAGGACCGCTTCACCTTCAAGACCGAGTGGGATGCCGAGGCGCGCGGGCACATGTTCAAGCATCTGAAGCCGGCCGTCTGAGCCGGCACCAGACATCAGGGAGGACACGCCATGAGATCGTTCGACAACCCGTTCAAGCGGGGCCTGGCCGAAGGCAAGCGGCAGGCCGGCCTGTGGATGACCACCGGCTCGCCCGGCATCACCGAACTCGCCGCCGGCGCCGGCTTCGCCTGGATGCTGATCGACATGGAGCATTCGCCCAACGACTTCATCCAGGTCGTCGACCACCTGCGAGCGGCCGAGGGCGGCACCGCCGAGCCGGTGGTGCGGGTGCCGTGGAACGAGCCGGTCCTGGTCAAGCGCCTGCTCGACCAGGGCGCCCGCTCGCTGATGTTCCCGTTCGTGCAGAACGCCGAGGAGGCGCGCCGGGCGGTCGCCGCGACGCGCTACCCGCCGCATGGCATCCGGGGCTTTGCCGGCACCTCCCGGGCCACCGGCTACGGCTTGCGGCCGGACTACCACGCCCGCTCGGGCGAGGAGGTCTGCGTGATCGTGCAGGTCGAGACGAAGGAGGCGCTGGAGGCCGCGGGCGAGATCGCGGCGGTGGAGGGCGTCGACGGCGTCTTCATCGGCCCGAACGACCTCGCCGCCAGCATGGGCCATCTCGGGGAGCCCAATGCGGCCCCGGTCCGCGCAGCGATCGCGGCGGCCCTGCCGCGGATCCGCGGGGCAGGCAAGGCGGCGGGACTGCTCAACTTCAACGAGGCCGGCGCCAAGGCCGATTTCGAGGCCGGATTCGGCTTCGTGGCGGTGGCCGGCGATGCCTTCCTGCTCGCCCGCGAGACGCAGCGGGTCGCGAAACTGTTCGATACCTGAATCACCGCTCCGGAGTCCTGCCGATGGCCGCCCTCGCGTTCCAACACCGCTTCGAGCCCGCCACCGAACCAGGCGCGGTGCCGCTCCTGCTCCTGCACGGCACCGGGGGCGACGAGGACGACCTGCTCCCCCTCGGCCGGGCCTTGTCGCCCGGGGCGGCCCTGCTCTCGCCCCGCGGCCAGGTGCTGGAGGGCGGCGCGCCGCGCTTCTTCCGCCGCCTCGCCGAGGGCGTGTTCGACGAGGCCGACGTGGTGCGCCGGGCCGGCGACCTCGCCGGCTTCGTCGCGGCGGCGCGGGCGGAATACGGCATCGCCGCGCCACTGGCCGTCGGCTTCTCGAACGGCGCCAACATCGCCGCCGCGCTGATGTTGCTGCATCCGGGCGTGCTCGCCGGCGCCGTGCTGCTGCGGGCGATGGTGCCGCTCTCGGACCCGCCGGCTGCGCGGCTCGCGGGCGAGCCGGTGCTGATCCTGTCGGGCCGGATGGACCCGATCGTGCCCGCCGACAACGCCGCGCGGCTGGCCGGGATGCTGACGCAAGCGGGCGCGACCGTCACCCACGAGGTGCTGCCGGCCGGTCACGGCCTGTCGCAGGCGGATCTGGTGCGGGCGAAGACGTGGCTGACGGGGAGGCCGTGACGGGAAGCGGAGGCCGATCGGGCTTTTCGATCCGGCGCCCGCACCCGACAGGCTTGCGCGTGTCAGTCCCGGACGATCCTGACGCCCTCCTGATCATCCCGGGCCCGCGCAGCGGAACCCGGGGATCCATAGCCGCCGAGGATTCAGAATGGGGCGGGATCCGATCCGCCTCATTCTCCACCGTCGGCGCTCATGCATCCCGGGTTCTCGCCTTCAGCGAGCCCCGGGACGACGGAGAGTGGTGTCAACCGGAGAGATGATCCGGGATCAATGATCTTTGCTCGCGCAGGATGCTTACTGCGCCGCGAAGAATTTCGGATCGAGCGCCGACAGCGCGAGCAGCGGCGCCGGCATCACCACCCCGGCGCGGCGGAGCGACTGCGCCGCCGCGCGGCAGGCCTGGATGTCGTTGGCTCCCGCCGCGGCATCGACCTGCGCGACTTGCTCAGGGCTCGGCTTCTTCTGCGCCGGCGCGCCGGCCGGAGCAGGCGCGGCCTGGGACTGGGCCTGCGCCTGACCTTGCGGACCGGCAGCGCCGGGGCCGGTCTGGGCCACCGGGCCGCTCAGGCCCGATTTCTGCTGCGTCTCGCCGGCGCCGCTGCTCGGCTGCTGCGCCGCGCCGCGGTCGGGCGCCTGCACGGCGGCGGTCGCGGGCTGCGGGGCGGTCGGGGCGGCGTCCGGCGCCTTCGGGTGCACGAAGGCGACGAGTTCCTGGCACAGATTCGCCGGCGGGCCGGCAGCGTGGGCCGAACCGACGCCAGCGGCGAGGCCGGCGGCGAGGATGACGATGCCGGTCCGGTTCACGAGCCCGCCTCCGCCTTGTGGTGCCCGGCCTTGCCCGGCTCCTTGATGTCGCCGGTCCAACGCGGGCCGACGAGGTTGGTGCCCGGATCCGAGACCCGGGCGCCCGAGGTGGCGAAGGCCTGGTAGGCGAAACGCTGATTCTCGCCGAGCAGGAAGCTCGCCGCGGTGGCGAGCACCAGGGCCGCCGCCACGGCGACCAGGAAGGCTTTCATCGCTCTCTCCGCACCCGCTATTCGGCCGGGACCTGACCGCGGCCGAGCTGCGGCCCGCTCGCGGTCTTGGCCTGCTGTTCCTTGACCCAGAGATCGTGGTGAACCTTGGCCCAGGCCAGATCCACCTCGCCGCTGCCCATGGCGTCGTAGGCGCCCTCCATGCCCAAGCTGCCGATATAGATGTGGGCCAGGATGCCGGCGATGAACACCACGCCGATCAGCGAGTGGATCACCTGCATGATCTGCATCCCGTTGATGTCCGTGACCGCGAACGGGAAGATCATCATGATGCCGGTGGCGCCCATGGCGAGGCCGAAGCCGACCACCATCCAGAACACCATCTTCTGGCCGGCATTGAAGCGGCCGGCGCTCGGATGCGCGTCGCCGAGGAGGCCGCCGCCCTGCTTGAGCCAGATCCAGTCGATCTTGCCCGGGATGTTGTCCTTGATCCACAGGACCAGCATGAACAGCACGCCGAGCATGAACGGCCAAGCGAGATAGATATGCGCGTACTTGCCATATTGGGCGAGCGTCGCGAACGCCTCCGGCCCGATCAAGGGCATCAGCAGGCGCTTGCCGAAAATGTAGTTCAACCCCGACAGCGACAGCACGATGAAGCAGGTCGCCGTCATCCAGTGCGAGAAGCGCTCGAAGCTGTTGAAGCGCAGGATCTTGCGCCCCGATTCCTCGCTGTGCTCGAGGCGGATGCGCCCGCGGGTGAAGTAGAACAGGCCGAGCGCCGCCAGCATGCCGAGCACCACCAGCCCGCCGATCCAGGGGAGCCAGGCTTCGCGGAACTCGCGCCATTCCCGGCCCTGCGGCTGGATCAGGTTGGCGGCGGTGGCGTTCGGGATCGAGATCCGGCCGTGGATCTTCGGGTCCTGCTTGAACAGCATCTCCTCGTTGACCGAGGAGGCGGTGGGGTTGGGGGCGCCGTCGGGGGCGCGCACCTGCGCGACGGCGGGGGCCGTCAGCGCCAGGGTCGCCGCCAGGAGGGCGATGGAGGTCAGCCTGCGCCGCATCGGCATTCTCTCCCTCAGATCGCGATCGTCTCGCGGTAGGCCGTCTTCCAGCCCCAGGCGCCCGAGCCGTAGCCGCGCTTGATCACCCGCTCCTTGTAGATCTGGGCGATCATCTCGCCGTCGCCGGCGAGCAGCGACTTGGTCGAGCACATCTCGGCGCAGAGCGGCAGCTTGCCCTCCGCCAGGCGGTTCGAGCCGTACTTCTCGTATTCGGCGACCGAGAGATCCGCCTCGGGGCCGCCCGAGCAGTAGGTGCACTTGTCCATCTTGCCGCGGGAGCCGAAATTTCCGACCCGCGGATATTGCGGCGCCCCGAACGGGCAGGCGTAGAAGCAATAGCCGCAGCCGATGCACAGGTCCTTGGAATGCAGCACCACGGCATCCGCCGTGGTGTAGAAGCAGTTCACCGGGCACACCGCCGCGCAGGGCGCGTCGGTGCAGTGCATGCAGGCCATCGAGACCGAGCGCTCGCCGGGCTTGCCGTCGTTGAGGGTGATGACCCGGCGACGGTTGATGCCCCACGGCACCTCGTGCTCGTTCTTGCAGGCGGTGACGCAGGCGTTGCACTCGATGCAGCGGTCCGCGTCGCAGAGGAACTTCATTCTGGCCATGAGGATCCCCCTTACGCCGCGCTGATCTGACAGAGGGTCACCTTGGTCTCCTGCATGCCCGTCACGGGATCGAAGCCGTAGGTGGTGACGGTGTTGACGCTCTCGCCGAGCACCACCGGGTCGGCGCCCTTCGGGTAGAAGTCGCGCATGTCCTTGCCCTGGTACCAGCCCGAGAAGTGGAACGGCATCCAGGCCACGCCCTTGGCGACGCGGTCGGTGACGAGCGCCTTCACCTTGGCCTTGGCGGTGTTCTCCGGGCCGTAGACCCAGACGAACTGGCCGTCCTTGATCCCGCGCTCGGCGGCATCCTGGGTGTTGACCTCGACGAACATGTCCTGCTGCAGCTCGGCGAGCCAGGGATTCGACCGGGTCTCCTCGCCGCCGCCCTCGTATTCGACGAGGCGGCCGGACGACAGGATGATCGGGAACTGCTTCGAGATCCCGCGATCGACCGCCGCCTTCTGCACCGAGAAGCCGACATTCGGCATCCGGAACTGCCGCTCGTCCGGCCGGGTCGGATACTTGGCGACGAGGTCGGGCCGCGGCGAGTAGATCGGCTCGCGGTGCACCGGCACCGGGTCGGGCAGGTTCCAGGCATTGGCCCGGGCCTTGCCGTTGCCGAACGGGATCACGCCGTGATCGAGGCAGACCCGCTGGATGCCGCCCGACAGGTCGGTGGCCCAGCTGACCGCGTCCGGGTTGTTGCCGCCGATCCGCTGGATCGTGGCGAGCTCGTCCGCCGTCAGGTCCTTGTCCCAGCCGAGCTTGCGGAACACCCCGAAGGTGAATTCCGGGTAGCCGTCGGTCAGGTCGGAGCCCTTGGAGAAGGAATCCTCGGCGAGCAGGGTCTGGCCGTTGCGCTCGGTGCCGAACCGGGCCCGGAAGGTGCCGCCGCCTTCCTTCACGTGGAGCGCGGTGTTGTAGAGGATGTGGGTGCCCGGGTGGCGGATCTCCGGCTTGCCCCAGCACGGCCACGGCAGGCCGTAATAGTCGCCGCCGACCTCCGGATCGTCCTTCGGTGCCCGCAGGGTGACGAGGTCGAACTTGTGCTGGTTCTTCATGTGCGCCTTCAGGCGCTCGGGGCTCTGGCCGCAATAGCCCGTCGACCAGCCGCCGCGGTTGATCTCCCGCAGCAGGTCCTCCGCCGACGGCACCCCGTCCACGACCTTGATGTTCTTGAACATCGCCTCGGCGAAGCCGAGCTTCTGGGCGATCCGGTAGATGACCTCGTAGTCGTTCTTCGACTCGAAGGCCGGCTTCACGATCTGCTCGCCCCATTGCAGGGAGCGGTTCGAGGCCGTGCGCGACCCGTCCATCTCGAGCGAGGTGCAGATCGGCAGCAGGTAGGTGTTGTCTTTCCTCGCATCCATCGCCGCGAAGGTGGTGGGATGCGGGTCGGCGACGACCAGCAGTTCCAGCTCCGCCATGCCCTTCACCGCCTCGGGCATCCGGGTCACGGTGTTGCCGCCGTGGCCGAACACCATCATGGCCTTGAGCGGCGTGCGCTGGTCGACCTGGTCGGCGGGCAGGCTCACCGCGTCGAACCACCGGGTCGAGGTGAGACCGGGGGTCTCCATGTTCTCCTTGCGCGAGCGGGCCTTGCGACCGGCGCTGGCGGGGACTTCATCGAAGCGCGATTGCAGCCAGTCGTACTCGACCTCCCAGACCCGGGCCCAGTGCTTCCAGCCGCCCTCGACGAGGCCGTAATAGAGCGGCAGCGTCGTCACATCGAGGCCGAGATCGGTCGCGCCCTGGACGTTGGTGTGGCCGCGGAAGATGTTGGCGCCGGTGCCCGGCTTGCCGACATTGCCGGTGGCGAGGCACAGGATGCAGAGCGCCCGCACGTTGGCGGTGCCGACCGTGTGCTGGGTCGCACCCATGCACCAGATCAGGGTCGAGGGCTTTTCCTTGGCGAACAGCTCGGCGACGCGCTTCAGCTGCTCGCCCGGCACGCCCGACACCCGCTCGACCTCGTCGGGCGTCCACTTGGCGACCTCCTTGCGCACGTCGTCCATGGCGTAGACGCGGCTCGCGATGAAATCCTTGTCCTCCCAGCCGTTCTGGAAGATGTGCCAGAGGATGCCCCAGATCACCGGGATGTCCGTCCCTGAGCGGATGCGGACGTATTCGGTCGCGTGCGCCGCCGTGCGGGTGAAGCGCGGATCGATGACGATCATGTTGGCGCGGTTGATCTCCTTGCCCGACAGCACGTGCTGCATGGAGATCGGGTGCGCCTCGGCGGGATTGCCGCCGAGGATGATCATCGTCTTGGCGTTGCGGATGTCGTTGTAGGAATTCGTCTGGGCGCCGTAGCCCCAGGTGTTGGCGACGCCCGCCACCGTGGTCGAGTGGCAGATGCGCGCCTGGTGGTCGACGTTGTTGGTGCCCCAGAACGCCCCGAACTTGCGGAACAGGTACGAGGCCTCGTTGGTGAACTTGGCCGAGCCGAGCCAGTAGACCGAATCCGCGCCGTTCTTGTTGCGGATCGCCTGGAGCTTGTCGGTGATCTCGGTGATCGCCTGGTCCCAGGAGATGCGCTGCCACTCGCCGTTCGCGAGCTTCATCGGATAGCGCAGGCGGCGGTCGCTGTGGACCAGCTCGCGGATCGCCGCGCCCTTGGCGCAGTGGGCGCCGCGGTTGATCGGGCTCTCCCAGGACGGCTCCTGGCCGACCCAGACGCCGTTGACGACTTCCGCCGTCACCGTGCAGCCGACCGAGCAGTGGGTGCAGACGTTCTTGCGGATCACGGCCTTCGGATCGGCGGACGAGCCGGCGGCCTGGGCCTGCCGCACCGCGCCGAGCCGCACCGTGCCGAGGGCCGCGAGCCCGCCGGCCGCGAGACCCGATTTCCGCAGGAAGCCGCGGCGGTCGAGGGTGTGGGCGGTCAGGCCCGCGGCGAGGGCCTGGTGGCTGCCGCGGCCCGCAACGCCGCTCCTGCGCTTGGTCAGCATCGCCGGTCTCACTTCTTCAGCGTCTCGTAGCCGTTGGTGCGGTAGAAGGCCTTCACGTGGTCGGTCTCGCGGTAGCGCGACCGGGTCTCGGCGTTGCCGGGATCGTAGGCCTGGGCCTCGGTGGTGCCGAGCGGCACGGACGCGACCGCGGCCGCCGCCGCGGCGGTGCCGCCGCCGAGCGCACGGAAGAATTGCCGCCGCCCGATTCCGGCCTCGCCGTCCTTCCGGGTCTTGTCGTCCTGCCCCATGGCGGCTCTCCTCTTCGTATCCGCTTCCCGGCCCATCTCGCGCTGGCTCACGTCACGCCTCCATGGCGAAGGCTTCGGCCTCGACCGTCGTGAACACCTCGCCGAGCTGGCCGACCGCACGGTAGAACGGGGTCCCGGCCTGCGCCGCAACGTCGGTGAAGAAACGCCCGATCCACGGTTTCAGATGCCGCTCGAAGAAGCGGTGATCGGTCCCGGGTTCGGCCGGCAGGCGCTTCGCGGCGAGGGCCGCCATCACCTCGAGGAGGGTGGCCGCATGGTCCTCCGGCTCGCTCGACGACGGATCGCGCTCGAGCCCGAGTTCCGCGAAATCCTGGCGCACGCGGGCGAGCGGCCGCTCGTTGAGGAAGCCGGTGAGGTAATAGGAGGCGTAGGGCATGATCAGCCCGCGCCCGACGCCGACGAACAGGGCGAAGTAGTCGCGGCCGATCTCGCGGGACTCGGCGTCGCGGGCGGCGCGGCCGAGGGCGGCATGGGCCTGGCCCAGCGGCGTCGCGTCACCGTCGAGGCCCTGGAGAGCCGTGAGAAGGTCCGGCTTCGGCGCGCGCCCGAGCAGCGCAGCGAGGAGGTCGTATTCCTGCGCACGCAGAGCGTCGATCTCGTCGATCGGATCGGGCTCCTGGTTCACCATCACCTCGCGCAACGCGGTTCCAGCCCCTCGGTGGCTGCGGGCTTGCCGGCCTCTCCATCATTTGGAGGATGCCGCGCCCCGTGGCCGGCACCATAGCGAGGATTCGGTCGGGCGCAATTCGACTTTCTAACGCTTCAAATCGGCAGGGCCCCGCCATGGCGTCGCAGGCGGGGCGGGGAGGGGGCG
>NZ_LABZ01000010.1 GCF_001043955.1 Methylobacterium tarhaniae
GCTCGCCGACCTCGCCGGCCGGTTCGAGCCCGCCGACCGTCCCCTCCTCGACCTCGCCCTCGCGGCGGCGCTCGGGGCCGACGGTCCCCACGACGTGGTGATGCGCACCCGCGGCCCCGGGCCGGAATCCGGCCGCCGCCTGCTGGTGCGGCTGCTGCGCGGCCGCGATGCCGCCGGCCGGACGCGGATCCATGCCCTCAGCCGGGCAATCAACGAGGGCGAGCCCGCCGACACCCCGGCGGGCGCCAACGAGCGGCGGCGCAACCTCGTCCTGCGCCGGGTCACCGACGGCATCATCCACGATTTCAACGACGTGCTGACGGTGGTGCTGGTCAATCTCGGGGTGCTGCGGCGCCAGACCGGCCTCGATCCGCGGCAGGCGGCGCTGACCGACGCCGCCCTGGCGGGCGCCCAGCGCGGGGCCGCGCTCACCCGGCGCCTGCTCAACCTGGTGCGCGGCGGCGAGCCCTCCGGCGATCTCGCCACCTCCGACCTGGCCTCCTGCGACCTCGCCGCGACCGTCGCGGCGTTCCTGCCCTTCCTGCAGGGGAGCGTCCTGCGCGACGCTCCGGTCGTCACCCGCATCCCCGCGGACCTGCCGAAGGCCGCCTGCTCCGAGCGTCTCCTGGAACTGGTCCTGCTCAACCTCGCCTTCCACGTCCGCGACCTCGGCCTGCACGGCTTCGCGATCGGGGCGGCCGAGCATCCGGCCGGCCAACCCCCGGCGCCCGGCATGCCGGAGGGACCGGCCCTGCGCGTCCTGTTCGCGAGCGGGCGGCGCCCGGCCGGCGCCGCCATGCGCCCGCCGACGCGGGCGCTCGAGACCGTGGCGCAGCTCCTGCGCGAGCGCGGCGGCGGCTGGCGCGTCGTCAGCGACGGCCAGGGCGAGGAGGCGTTCCTCGCCGAGGCCTGGCTGCGCGCCGAAGCGCGCACCGCGGAAACAGGCACCGCGGAAGCGCACGGTGTGGAGGGACGGACCGGGGACGCCGCCGACCCGGCGCCGCAGGCCGCGCTCCGCATCCTCCTGGTCGAGAGCGACAGCCTCGTGCGGGCCAGCCTCGTCGAGGCCCTGGGCGAGCTCGGCCACGACGTCGTCCAGGCCGCGTCCGGCGAGCATGCCCTGGCGCTGCTGGCGCGCGACGCCGCCTTCGACGCGATGATCGCCGATCAGGCGATGCCGGTGATGACCGGCCTCCAGCTCGCCGCCACCGTGGTCGAGCGCCATCCGGGCATCCGCGTCATCCTGGCGAGCCCGCACGGGCAGCTGCCCGCCGCGGCCCGCCGGTTCCTGCAGCTCGACAAGCCGTTCCGGCGCGAGGACCTCGCCGCCGTGCTGGCGTCCCGCGCCGCCTGATCCGCCCTGCGCCCGGGCGCCCCGTGCGACCGGGCGGATTCGCCAAGATGGGTAAATTTTGCCGACGCATATCCCGGCGAGTGAGAGCTAAATTTTAACCGTCACCCCGCATAAATCGGTGCACATTCGACCGGTAACTTGCGTGGGAGGCGGCGTTGATTGCCTCGAGTCAGTATCGAACACTGTGCCTCGTCGGCGGCGCGAGCCTGGTCGTGCTCGCCGCGGCCGGCGCGGCCCGGGCCGCGGATCTGAGGGCGCCGAGCGCGAGCACGAGCGCCGACTGGTACACCGGCGCCCAGACCCAGGCGGTCGACGACAGCTGGGCGGTCGCCGTCGACGGCTCGACCAGCGTCACCTCGAACAGCTCCGCCTTCGGCTCGATCACCGTGACGGCGCCCCTCGTCGGCTCGCCGACCCAGAGCGGCCCGCGGGTGCGGGTCGAGGCCATCGCCGGCACCTATTCCTATCCGGGCCAGGCCGTCGCCACGCGGGTGACGGGCTACCAGCAGGAAGGCTCGGCGATGGCCGGCTACGAGTGGGTGTGGCGCGACGCGGCGCTCGCCGGCTTCATCGGCTTCAACGTGCGCAGCAACCAGCTCTCGGTCCCCGATCCCGGCAACCCGGTGGTCGGCACCGGCATCGGCCTGCGCGTCGCCGCCAACTTCTACGCCAACCCGACCGACCGCACGATGGTGTCGGCCTACGGCTCCTACTCGACGAAGTTCAACGCCTATTACTCCCGCGTCCGCCTCGGCTACATGGTCGCCGACGGCGTCTATATCGGGCCGGAGGCGCTGTTCCTCGGCGACGACTTCTTCCGCCAGTACCGGATCGGCGCCCACCTCTCCGGCGTGAAGTTCGGGCCGGTGCAGATGTCGCTGGCGGCGGGCTACGTGCAGGACCGGGTCCAGGGCTCGGGCTATTATTCGAGCATCGAGGCGCGGGCGAATTTCTAAGGGACGATCTGCTCGTCAAGGACGATGCAGTGGTCGTGCCCAGGAATGAGCAGTCCTTCCAACCGGGATCGCTGCACGGCCTCATGATGTCGCGACGTCGGCCGGCGATCCAGCCTCGACGGGTACCGATACCGACGGTCGTTGAAGGCGACCTTTGGTTCCGTTCTCGAATTTTTGTCGAGCCTCTGGCCCGGTGTCGACAATTCGAGAGGGTCCAACGGACTGATGCGTCGGCATCTCAGGCCGTTGGCACAAGCCGAGGCGAATGCCCAGTCCGGTCGACTCGACTTCGGGCACGCCGCGAGCCGGAGGCCATCCAGGTGAGGGCGGGGCCGCGGCTGACCGATGAGGTCTTCAATCAATCCGACGACTTGGCCGGTCCTGCCCGTCGTTCGCGACGCGCCGGAGGCCACGATTCCGCGCGTTGCCATGATTGGTTAATGAATCATGAGAATATTAACGCAGGGTTTTCATGGGGAATGATCGTCCGGTCGGTTGTCGAGCTAACATAATATTCAATGAACTTGCTCGTTCTGTTTCGATAGGGCGAGGATAGCCTACGACAAGAGTGTCGTTTCGATTTGAGGACAAATGCGACTTTTTTGCACGTGATGACAGGGACTCCCGGCTTGAGTTGCTGGTGAAAATCAGGTTCTCGTAACGAGAAATGGACATAATCTGATGGCTTAGGGTCTGGCGATTCTGGAGTGGCGGGCGTGGTGCGTGTGTTGCGATGGCTGGCCTGGATGGGGACGACGGTCGCCGGCCTCGCCCTCTTGAGCCAGCCGGTCGGCACCCAGAATCAGCTCGCGATGAGCCTTGCCGCCATGGCGGCGATGGCGGGGCTCTGGCTCCTGTTCGACGGGCCGCGGGCGCGCTTCGTCTTCCTGGCGATGGGCAGCCTGGTGGTGCTGCGCTACATCCTGTGGCGGGTGACCGACACCCTGCCCTCGCCGGGCGATCCGGTCAGCTTCGGCTTCGGCCTGCTGCTGCTGCTCTGCGAACTCTACTGCGTCTTCATCCTGTTCGTCAGCCTGATCATCAACGCCGAGCCGCTGCGGCGCCGCCCGCCCGCGGCGGCGCCGGCGGCCGACCTTCCCTCCGTCGACGTCTTCGTGCCGAGCTACAACGAGGATGCCGAGATCCTGGCGATGACGCTGGCCGCCGCGCGCCAGATGAACTACCCGCCCGAGAAGCTGACCGTCTGGCTCCTCGACGACGGCGGCACCGACCAGAAATGCGCCGACCCGAACCCCGAGAAGGCCGCGGCCGCGCAGGCGCGGCGGCGCGAGCTGCAGGCGCTCTGCGCCGAGCTCGGCGCCCGCTACCTCACCCGGGCCCGCAACGAGCACGCCAAGGCCGGCAACCTCAACAACGGCCTCGCCTCGGCCACCGGCGACCTCGTGCTGGTGCTCGATGCCGACCACGTGCCGTTCCGTTCGCTCCTGAACGAGACCGTCGGCTACTTCGCCGAGGATCCGAAGCTCTTCCTGGTCCAGACCCCGCACGCCTTCCTCAACCCGGACCCGATCGAGCGGAACCTGCGCACCTTCCAGCGGATGCCGTCCGAGAACGAGATGTTCTACGCGGTGACCCAGGCCGGGCTCGACAAGTGGAACGGCTCGTTCTTCTGCGGCTCCGCGGCACTCCTGCGCCGCGCCGCCCTCGACGAGGCCGGGGGCTTCGCCGGCATCACCATCACGGAGGATTGCGAGACCGCCTTCGAGCTGCATTCCCGCGGCTGGACCAGCGCCTATGTCGACCGGCCGCTGATCGCCGGCCTCCAGCCCGACACGCTCGCCGACTTCATCGGCCAGCGCTCGCGCTGGTGCCAGGGCATGTTCCAGATCCTGCTCCTGAAGAACCCGGCGCTGCAACGCGGCCTCAAGCCGATCCAGAAGCTCGCCTACCTGTCGAGCATGACCTTCTGGTTCTTCCCGATCCCGCGGCTCGCCTTCATGTTCGCGCCGCTGCTGCACATCTTCTTCGATCTGAAGATCTTCGTCGCCAGCGTCGACGAGTCGATCGCCTACACGGCGACCTATATCGTCATCAACCTGATGATGCAGAACTATGTCTACGGCAAGTTCCGCTGGCCTTTCGTTTCGGAGCTCTACGAGTACGTCCAGGGCTTGTACCTGTCGAAGGCGATCGTCTCGGTGATCTGGTCGCCGCGGAAACCCACCTTCAACGTCACCAACAAGGGCGCGACCCTCGACCACGACCACCTGTCGGCGTTGTCGCTGCCGTTCTTCGCCGTCTACGGCCTGCTCCTGACCGGCTGCCTGGTCGCCGCCTGGCGCTACCTGTTCGAGCCGGGCGTGACCAACCTGATGCTGGTCGTCGGCCTGTGGAACCTCTTCAACCTGCTGACCGCCGGAGCGGCCCTGGGGGTCTGTGCCGAGCGCCGGCAGCTCGAGCGCACGCCCTCGCTGACGATCAACCGCCGCGGCCAGCTCACGCTCGGGGGCCGGGCCGTCGACGTGGCGATCGAGCGGGTCTCGGCGGAGGCCTGCACCGTCCGGATGCCGGCGGCCCTGCTCGCCGCCGGAGCGGGCCAGCGCCCGATCCCCGGCACCCTGACGGTGGTGCCGGTCGCCGGTGCCCGACCCGCCGGGGCCCTGCCGGTGATCCTCGGGCCGGTCACGCGCTCCGGCGCCGACGCGGTCTGCCGCCTCGCCTTCGGGACGCTGCGCACCCAGGATTACGTCGCGCTCGCCGGCCTGATGTACGGCGACGCCGAGGCGATGCTCCGGTTCCAGCTGCGCCGGCGCCGCCACAAGGACCTGTTCACCGGCACGCTCCAGTTCGTCTGGTGGGGCCTCGCCGAGCCCGTCCGGGCCCTGCGCTACGCGCTCGCCGGCGAGGCGCGCCGTCCCGCCGCGGTCGAGGCCCCGGCCGCCGCGCCGGTCTACGACGAGCCTGCTCTTCAGCCTGCCCATGGCTCCGACCAAGTCTTTGCCCAAGGGGCCGCCACTGC
>NZ_LABZ01000100.1 GCF_001043955.1 Methylobacterium tarhaniae
TCTCTCATCATCCGTGCCGCATCGGATGAGAGAGGGTCGATGAGGGAGGATCGCCGGCCCTCGCCCGACGCGCTCCTGGCGCAGGCGCGCCGGGAGGCGCCCGGGCGCGGGCACCTGAAGATCTTCCTCGGGGCGGCACCGGGGGTCGGCAAGACCTACGAGATGCTGACCGCGGCCCATGCGCGGCGCCGGGAGGGCGTCGACGTGGTGGTGGGCGTGGTCGAGACGCATGGAAGGCCCGAGACCGAGGCCCTGGTGACCGGCCTCGAGGTGCTGCCGCGCCGCGCGGTTCCGTATGGCGGCGCCGCCCTGTCCGAGATGGACCTCGACGGGCTCCTCGCCCGCAAGCCCTCCCTCGCCCTCGTCGACGAGCTCGCCCACACCAACGCCCCGGGCTCGCGCCACCCGAAGCGCTACCTCGACGTCGAGGAGCTGCTCCAGGCCGGCATCGACGTCCACGCCACCCTCAACATCCAGCACGTCGAGAGCCTGAACGACGTGGTGGCGCAGATCACCCGGATCCGGGTGCGCGAGACCGTGCCGGACTCGATCCTCGACCGGGCCGACGACATCGAGGTGATCGACCTCTCCCCCGACGACCTGATCCGGCGCCTGCGCGAGGGCAAGGTCTACCTGCCGCGGCAGGCCGAGCGGGCGCTCGCGCATTACTTCTCCCCCGGCAACCTCACGGCCCTGCGCGAGCTGGCCCTGCGCCGCACCGCCCAGCGGGTCGACGACCAGCTCCTCACCCACATGCGGGCCCACGCGATCGCCGGCCCCTGGGCGGCGGGGGAGCGGGTGCTGGTCTGCGTCAGCGAGGATCCGCGCGCGGCGGGCCTGGTGCGCTACGCCAAGCGCCTCGCCGACCGGCTGCGGGCGCCCTTCACCGCGCTCACCATCGAGGGACGGCGCAGCGCCGGCTTGAGCGAGGCCGAGCGCGACCGCATCGCCGACACCCTGCGGCTCGCCGAGCGCCTGGGGGCCGAGACCGCGACCCTGCCGAGCCAGGGCCGCATCGCCGACGACGTCATCGGCTTCGCCCGCGAGCACAACGTCACCCACGTGGTGGTCGGCAAGTCGACCCGCTCGCGCTGGTTCGAGCTCCTCAACGGCTCGGTGGTGCACGACCTGGTGCGCCGCTCCGGGTCGATCAGCGTCCACGTCGTGGCGGGCGAGGCGGCCGACGGCGCGCCCGCGCCGCACAAGGGGGTGCGCACCGCGGCCCCGCCCCGGCCGAGCCTCCTGCCCTACGCGGCCGCCCTCGCGGCGGTGGCCGGGGCGCTGGCCCTGGGTCTCGCGCTCCAGCCCTCGCTCGGCCACGAGAGCACCGACCTCGTCTTCCTCACCGCGGTGGTGGCGGTGGCGGTGCGCTTCGGGCTCTACCCGTCGCTCGCCGCGGTGGTGGCCGCGTCGCTCGCCTACAACTTCTTCTTCCTGCCGCCGCTCTACACCTTCACGATCGCCGACCCGACGAACGTCGTCGCCCTGTTCTTCTTCACCTTGGTGGCGGTGGTGGTCTCGAACCTGGCGGCGCGGGCGCGGGCCGAGGCGACGAACTCGCGGGCCCGGAGCAGGGCGACGGAGGCGCTCTACGGCTTCTCGCGCAAGCTCGCGGGCTGCGGCACCCTCGACGACGTGCTCTGGGCCAGCGCCTACCAGATCGCCCTGATGCTGCGCTTGCGCGTCGTGGTTCTGCTGCCCGAGGCCGGGTCGCTCACCGTGATGGTCGGCTACCCGCCGGAGGACCGGCTCGACGAGGCCGACCTCGCCGCCGCCCAATGGACCTTCGACCACGGCCGCCCGGCCGGCCGCGGCGCCGACACGCTGCCCGGCGCCCGGCGCCTGTTCCTCCCCCTGCGCACCGGCCGCGGCATGATCGGGGTGGTGGGGCTCGACGGCGACAAGCCGGGGCCGCTCCTCACCCCTGACCAGCGCCGGCTCCTCGACGCGCTCGCCGACCAGGGGGCGCTCGCCATTGAGCGGGTCCACCTCGTCGAGGATCTCGACCGCGCCCGGCGCTCGGCCGAGACCGACCGCCTGCGCCAGGCCCTGCTCTCGTCGCTCTCGCACGACCTCAAGACGCCGCTCGCCGCGGTGCTGGGCTCGGCCACGACCCTGCGCGACCTCGGCCCCGCCCTCCCGCCGGACGCGCAGGCCGAGCTCCTGACGACCGTCATCGACGAGGCCGAGCGCCTGAACCGCTTCATCGCCAACCTGCTCGACATGACGAAGCTCGAATCCGGCGCGCTGGCGCCGAACCTCGCCCCCCACGACCTCGGCGAGATCGTCGGGACGGCCCTGGCGCGGGCGGGCAAGATCCTCGCCCACCACCGCGTCGCACCGGCCCTG
>NZ_LABZ01000101.1 GCF_001043955.1 Methylobacterium tarhaniae
CGCTCGCCGACGAGCGTCGCGACATCGGCCTGAAGATGGCGCTGGAGCGCGACGTCCATCTGGTGCGGTTCGAGGACGGCCGCATCGAGTTCCGCCTCGCCGAGGGCGGCCGACCGACGCTGGCCACCGACCTCGGCAATGCCCTCCTCGCCTGGACCGGCCGGCGCTGGGCCGTCACCCTGTCGCAGGAGGACGGCGAGGCGACGCTCGACGCCCGCGCCAAGGCCGCGGTCCAGAGCCGCCACCAGGGCGCGGCGAGCCATCCGCTGGTGCAGGCGGTGCTGAAGAACTTTCCGGGCGCCCAGATCGTCGACGTGCGCGACAAGGCGCCCGACCCTCCCGATCTCGGCGACGTCCCGCCGCCGGATTCCGACGATCCCGACCTGTAGCCGGCGGCCCGCCGGCACCCCACATCCGTTTGACGATTTTCTCTCTCACACCGCGAGGACGCCGCCATGGACATCATGGGACTGATGAAGCAGGCCCAGGCCATGCAGCAGAAGATGGCCGACCTTCAGTCCGAGCTCGACGGCGTCCAGGTCACCGGCGCCTCCGGCGGCGGCTCCGTCTCGGTGACGATGACCGCCAAGGGCGACGTGAAGGGCCTCAGCCTCGACGCTTCGCTGCTGGTGCCGGACGAGAAGGAGATCCTGGAGGATCTGATCGTCGCGGCGCTCAACGATGCCAAGGCCAAGGCCGAGCGGGCGGCGCAGGAGCGGATGCAGGAGCTGACGAAGGGCCTGCCGCTGCCGCCCGGCATGAAGCTGCCGTTCTAGGCCCCCTCCTCACGTCGTCCGTTCAGAGGGGCACTCCCCCCTCTCCCACGCGGGAGAGGGGTTCCCGCGCCATTTCCTTCGATCGTCCGGCGAGACCACGAAAGTCGAGTCATCCATGCCCCAGGCCGTCGCGGGTCCGGAGATCGAGCGGTTGATCCAGCTCCTGGCCCGCATGCCCGGCCTCGGGCCGCGCTCGGCCCGCCGGGCCGCCCTCCAGCTCATCAAGAAGCGCGAGACGCTGCTGGCGCCGCTCGCCGATGCCATGAAGGTCGCCGCCGACCGGATCGTGGTCTGCCACGAATGCGGCAACGTCGACACCCAGGATCCCTGCACGATCTGTCGCGACCAGAGCCGCGACCCGTCGATGCTGGTGGTCGTCGAGGACGTGTCGGACCTCTGGGCGCTCGAACGCTCCGGCGCCGTGACGGCGCGCTACCACGTGCTCGGCGGCGTGCTCTCGGCCCTCGACGGGGTGCGGCCGGAGAACCTGAATCTCGGCCGCCTGGTCGAGCGGGTGAGCGCCCCCGAGATGCGCGAGGTGATCCTGGCGCTCAACGCCACGGTCGACGGCCAGACCACCGCCCACTACGTCACCGAGCTTCTCACCCACCTGCCGATCAAGGTGACGCGGCTCGCCCACGGCGTGCCGGTCGGGGGCGAGCTCGACTATCTCGACGAGGGCACCCTCTCGGCGGCGATCCGGCAACGCACCGCCTTTTAGCGGCCGCGCATCATCGGGTTTGACCCGGCAGGCACGAATCCTTATCTCCCGGACACTTGCGGGCGCCTCTCGGCGCCCGGTTCTCCGACTGCCTGGCATAGAATGAGCATCCGTCCCCTCGTCATCCTGCCGGACGCGCGCCTGCGCGAGATCTCGGCGCCGGTCGGCACGATCACCGGCGACGTGCGGAAGCTCGCGGCCGACATGCTGGAGACGATGTACGACGCCCCCGGCGTCGGCCTCGCCGGCATCCAGATCGGCGAGCCGGTGCGCATCGTCACCATCGACACCTCGAAGGAGAAGGAGGAGCGCCGGCCGCTGGTGCTGCTCGATCCCGAGATCGTCTGGACCTCGGAGGAGACCCGCCCCTACGAGGAGGGCTGCCTCTCGATCCCCGACTACTACGCCGAGGTGATCCGCCCCGACCGGGTGCGGGTGCGCTTCCGCACCCTCGACGGCGAGACCGTGGAGCAGGAGGCCGACGGGCTCCTCGCCACCTGCCTCCAGCACGAGATCGACCATCTCAACGGCGTCCTGTTCATCGACCACCTGTCGAAGCTCAAGCGCGACCGGGTGATGAAGAAGTTCGCCAAGGCGGCCAAGCGCGAAGCGGCGTAAGATGCCCCTCAAGGTCGTCTTCATGGGCACCCCGGATTTCGCGGTGCCGACGCTCGCCGAGATCGTCGGCGGCGGCCACGAGGTCGTGGCGGTCTATACTCGTGCGCCGGCGCCCGCCGGCCGCGGCATGGCGCTCCGGCCCTCGCCGGTCCAGGCGCTGGCGGAGAAGTTCGGGCTCCCGGTCCTGGCCCCGACGACGCTTCGCACCGAGGAGGCGGCCGATACCTTCCGCGCTCACGAGGCCGATGTCGCGGTGGTGGTCGCCTACGGGATGATCCTGCCGCAGGCGATCCTCGACGCGCCCTCCCTCGGCTGCCTCAACCTGCACGCCTCGCTGCTGCCGCGCTGGCGCGGCGCCGCGCCGATCCAGCGCGCCGTGATGGCGGGCGACGCGGAGACCGGCGTGGCGGTGATGCGGATGGAGCCCGGCCTCGATACCGGCCCGGTCGGCATGGTCGAGCGGATGGGGATCACCCCCGACATGACGTCCGGCGAGCTGCACGACCGGCTGATGCCGCTCGGCGCCGACCTGATGGCGCGGGCGCTCGGCGCGCTCGAACGCGGCAACCTGCAGTTCCGGCCGCAGGCGGCCGAGGGCGTCGCCTACGCCCACAAGATCACCAACGAGGAGGCGCGGCTCGACTGGTCGCAGCCGGCGACGACGGTGCACGACCGGGTCCGCGGCCTGTCGCCCTTCCCCGGCGCCTACCTCATGGCCGATCTCGGCCGCGGGCCGGAGCGGGTGAAGGTGCTGCGCACCCGCTGCGCCGACGGGTCGGGCGAGGCCGGGACTCTGCTCGATGCCGCCGGCACGGTCGCCTGCGGCGAGGGCGCGTTGCGGCTCGTCACCGTGCAGCCCGCCGGCAAGGGCGCGATGCCGTTCGAGGATTTCGCCCGCGGCCGGCGGCTCGAGCCGGGCACCCGCCTCGCCTGATGCCCCGCTACAAGCTCGTCGTCGAGTATGACGGCACCGCCTTCGCCGGCTGGCAGCGCCAGGCCGCCGACCGCTCGGTGCAGCAGGCGCTGGAGGAGGCGATCGCCCGCTTCGTCGGCGGGCCGGTGCGGGTCCACTGCGCCGGCCGAACCGATGCGGGGGTGCATGCCACCCATCAGGTCGTCCATCTCGACCTCGACAAGCCGTGGCGCACCGACACCGTGCGCGACGCCGCCAACGCCCATCTGCGGCCGGAGCCGGTGGCGGTGATCTCGGCCGCCGAAGCGAGCCCGGATTTCGATGCCCGCCACTCGGCGATCAAGCGCCATTACCGCTACCGCATCCTCAACCGCCGCTCCCCACCGGCCCTGACCCGCGGCTTCGTCTGGCACGTGCCCTGGGCGCTCGACGCCGCCCTCATGCACGAGGCGGCGCAACTGATGCTCGGCCGGCACGACTTCTCCGCCTTCCGGGCGGCGGAGTGCCAGGCCAACAGCCCGGTGCGCACCCTCGACCGGCTCGACGTGGCGCGGGAGGCCGAGGAGATCGTCGTCGTCACCGCCGCGCGCTCGTTCCTGCACCATCAGGTCCGCGGCATGGTCGGCACCCTGATGCTCGCCGGCGGCGGCCGGCTGACGCCGCAGGGCGTGCGCGACGTGCTCGATTCCCGCGACCGCACCCGCTGCGGTCCGCTCGCGCCCTCGGGCGGGCTGACGCTGATCGGGGTGGATTATCCGGCGGAACTGGGGTGACCTAGCGTCACTGAGGCGCGCTTGTCGGTGCCGGGCGTTTCTGACATCGATGGCGATGCTGGAGCGAAGCTGCCGACCATGACCGCCGTCGCCTTCGACACCTATGCCCTGGTCCGCCGGCTCAAGGCGTCCGGCTTGTCGGAGGATCAGGCTGAAGCGATCACGGGCGCGCTGAAGGACGGGCGCGACTCGGATCTGGCGCAGCTTGCCACCAAGGCGGACCTGCGAGACAGCGTCTTGACGCTGAAGGCGGACCTTCGCGAAAGCGAAGCCGCGCTGAAGTCGGATCTTCGTGAGAGCGAAGCCGCACTGAAGTCGGACCTTCGTGAGAGCGAAGCCAATCTCAAGACGGAGCTGCGGGATAGCGTATCAGTGCTGAGGACGGACTTGCGAGAAACCGAGATTCGCCTTGAAGGAAAGATCACGGACCTCGCCCACAAGCTCGATCTCGGCTTGGCCGTGAGCCGGGCCGAGATAAAGGTCCTCGAGCAACGGATGACCGTGAAGCTCGGCGCCTTGGTCGCGGCCGCCGTCGGGATCCTGATCGCGGCGATCCGCTACTTGCCGCCCGCCGGACATTGAAGGCCGGTGCGGCCTCTCCGGCGATGGCTCACACCAGCGCATGCGCCCCGCCGGCCAAGCCGACGATCAGCCCGAAACAGGCGAGCGTGACCAGCACCGCGGCCGGAGCTGGCAGGCAAAGGATCACCCGGGCGGCGCGGGCGTGCAGCCACAGCGTCACCACCAGGAAGGCGCTCGCCTCGAGCGCCGCGAGGCCCGGCGTGGCGAGGCCGAGGAGCAGCAGGCCGCCCGGCAGCGCCAGGGCGGCGAGGCCCGCAGCCAGGCACCAGTTGGTCACGACCACGAAGGGCACGTAGGCCCGGGTGCGGCCGAGGCGGCGCAGGACCGCGATCATCGCCAGCGGCACGGCGAGGAAGCCCGCCACCAGCCCGGCGATCACCGCCACGGTGACGTGGTCGAGCTGGAACGGCGACGTGCCGGCCCCGCGCTCCAGGGCGAGCGCCACCGTGACCGCCGGGGCGGTGAGCCAGATCGCCCCGAAGGAGCGCCAGAAGCCGCGCTCGCTCACGTCGAAGTGGCGCAGCGCGTCCGGCCGGCGCCCGATCAGCCCGGCGGTGCCGCGCAAGGAGCGGGTCACGTCGTCAGCGCTCACGAACATCGGCGGCCTCTCGGGAGTCGAGGCCACCAGATTCAACTTTCGTCTAATGTCGGTCAAGCCTGACGCGGCGTCGCATCGTCCGCGGGGAAATACGCGTCGAGCACCCGGCCGACGATCGCCGCAAGCCGGTCGAGATCCGCGACGGCCACCCGCTCGTCGACCTGGTGCATCGTCCGGCCGACGAGGCCGAACTCGATCACCGGGCAGGCATCCTTGATGAAGCGCGCATCCGAGGTACCGCCGGTGGTCGAGAGCGCCGGCCGGCGGCCGGTCTCGGCCTCGATCGCGTCCGCGACCCGCTCGACGAAGGCGTCGGGCGCGGTCAGGAAGGCGACCGAGTTGGTCGGGCGCACGTCGAGGCTGTAGCGCACCGTGTTGCCGGCGGCAGCGGCCAGACGCCGCTCCAGCTCCGCGGCCAGGGTCTCGGGCGTCCAGAGATCGTTGAAGCGGATGTTGAAGGTCGCCCGCGCCTCGGCCGGGATCACGTTGGTCGACGGATTGCCGACATCCATCGTGGTGAATTCGAGGTTCGAGGCGTCGAAATGCGCCGTGCCGCCGTCGAGCGGCTCGGCGAGCAGGCCTTGGGCGAGGCGCAGGAGACCCGGGATCGGGTTCTCGGCCCGGTGCGGATAGGCGACGTGGCCCTGCACCCCGTGCACGGTCAGGCTGGCGGTGAGCGAGCCGCGCCGGCCGATCTTGATCATCTCGCCGAGGGTGTCCGGGTTCGTAGGCTCGCCGAGCAGGCAATGGCTGAACCGCTCTCCCCTCGCGCGCGCCCAGTCGAGGAGCTTGACCGTGCCGTTCACCGCCGGCCCCTCCTCGTCGCCGGTGACCAGGAAGGCGATGGCACCGCCGAAATCCGGCCCGCGCCGGTCGAGGAAGGCGAGCACCGCCGCCAGCATGCAGGCGATCCCGCCCTTCATGTCGACGGCGCCGCGCCCGTACAGCTCCCCGCCCTCGACCGCACCGGCGAACGGGGCGTGGCGCCAGGCCGAGGCGTCCCCCGGCGGCACCACGTCGGTATGGCCGGCCAGCAGCAGGCACGGCCCCTCGCCGATGCGGGCGTAGAGGTTCTCGACATCCGGCGTCCCGGGCTCCGAGAAGACCGGGCGCTCGACGGAGAATCCCGCCTGGGCGAGGATCCCGGCGAGATAGGCGAGCGCTCCGCCCTCCTGCGGCGTCACGGAGGGGCAACGGATCAGCCCCTGGGCCAGAGCGAGGGGGGAATGGGCGTCGGTCACAGGGCGCATCCGCGAGAGGTCGAGGGGTCGGTTGCCGCGAGCCGTAGCGCCGATCCGCGCGGATGAGAACCGCCGCCGTCGAAGGTCTTCCCCGCGACGGGCGTCTCGCTTACCTGTGCCGGATGACCGCGCTCAGCCCCGACGAGATCGAACGCTATGCCCGCCACATCGTGCTGCGGGAGGTCGGCGGCCCCGGCCAGGTCCGCCTCAAGGCGGCGCGGGTGCTGGTGATCGGCGCCGGCGGCCTCGGGGCGCCGTTGATCCAGTACCTCGCGGCGGCCGGGATCGGCACGATCGGCATCGTCGACGACGACACGGTCTCGCTCTCGAACCTGCAGCGCCAGGTGATCCACGGCACGCCCGATATCGGGAGATCGAAGGTCGAGAGCGCCGCCGAGGCGGTCGCCCGGCTCAACCCGAACGTCCGGATCGAGACCCACGCGACCCGGCTGACGCCGGAGAACGCCGAAGACCTGGTCGCTCGCTACGACCTCGTCGCCGACGGCTCGGACAACTTTTCCACCCGCTACGCCGTCTCGGATGCCTGCTACCGTGCCCGCCGACCCCTGGTGACCGCGGCGCTCGGGCAGTTCGACGGCTCGCTCACCACGATCCGGGCCCATGAGACCGGGCCGGACGGGCGGCCGAACCCGACCTATCGCTGCCTCTTCCCGAGCCCGCCGCCGGCCGGCTCGGTCCCGACCTGCGCCGAGGCCGGGGTGCTCGGGGCACTTGCCGGCCTGATGGGCTCGCTGATGGCCCTGGAGGTGATCCGCGCGATCGCGGACTTCGGCGAGCCGCTGGTCGGCCGCCTGCTGATGGTCGATGCCCGGTCCCTGCGCTTCGAGACGTTGTCCTATGCCTGGGACCCGGGCAATCCCCTGAGCGGGACGGACCGGTAGGGCCGCCCCGCTCGGGATTGCGCGTCAGGCCGCCCGGATCTCGCCCAGGAAGCCGTCGACCTCCCGCTTGACGGTCAGGGACTGCGTCGCGAGGTCGGCAGCGGCGGCGAGCACCTGGGAGGCCGCGCCGCCGGTCTCGTCCGCCAGCGACAGCACGCGGGCGACGCTCGACGAGACGTCCTGGGTGCCGCGGGCCGCCTCGTTCGCATTGCGGGAGATCTCCGCCGTCGCCGCCGTCTGCTCCACCACCGTCGCCGCGATGGCGCCGCTGATCTCGTTCAGCGCCGCGATCGTGCCGCTGATCTGCCGGATGGCGGTGCTCGCCTGATCGGTGGCGGCCTGGATCGCCGTGATCTGCCCGCCGATCTCCTCGGTCGCCCTGGCGGTCTGGCTGGCGAGCTCCTTCACTTCCGCCGCCACCACCGCGAAGCCGCGGCCGGCATCGCCGGCGCGCGCCGCCTCGATGGTGGCGTTGAGCGCGAGCAGGTTGGTCTGGCTGGCGATGGCCGAGATCGTGGTGACGGCGGCGCCGATCTGGGTCGCGGCGCTGCCGAGGCTCGCCATGGCGGCGTTGGTGGCGTCGGCCTCGTGCGCGGCGTGGCCGGCGACCTCCCGCGAATGGACCACCTGGCGCTCGATCTCGCGGAGCGAGGCCACCATCTCCTCCGCCGCCGCCGCGAAGGTCTGGACATTGGCCGAGGTCTCCTCGGCGGCGGCGCTGGACGCGACCGCCTGGGCGTTGGTGCCGTCGGCGACCTGGGTCATCGAGCGGGCGGTCGCATCGAGCTCGGAGGCGGCGGAGGTGACGATCTCGAGCGAGCCGGCGACCCGCTGCTGGAAGGCATTGATCAGCGCGTCGACCCGGTCGGCGCGGCGCTGGCGGGCGGAGGCTTGCGCGTCGCGGTCGGCCTCCAGGGCGATGCGCTCCACCGCGTTCCGGCGGAAGACCTCCACGGCGCGGGCCATCTCGCCCATCTCGTCGGTGGCGTCCTGCGACGGCACCGCCACGGCGGTCTCGCCCGCCGCCAGGCGGCTCATCGCCCGGGTCATGCCGGAGATGGGACGGGTGATGCTGCGGCCGATCAGGACCGCCAGGGCGGCGCTGATCGCCAGGATGAGCGCCAGCAGCGCGACCTGCACCTGCTTCGTCGATCTCATCGTGTCGCTGCTGCGGGCGGTCATCTCCTGGAGCGCCGCATCCAGCTTGCCGCGGACCTCCGCGCCCGAGGCGACGAGCGCCTCCGCCTTGGTCTTCAGGCTCTGCTCGTACAGCGCCTCGCTCTCGAGCATCGCGGAGGCCGCCGCCGTGATGTGCCGGTTGAGACGATGCAGGACTTCCTCGACGGTGCCGAGGTCCCGCCGTTGCGCCGGAGACAGGTTCAGCGCCTTCAGCTTCGCGATCGTGCCTTCGGCGCTGGTGAAATTCGCCGCCGAGAGCGCGCGGGTCTTCGGGTCGGTGGTCGCCAGGAAGCGCCAGTTCATGACGCGGAACAGCAGCAGGGTCCGCTCGATCTCCACCGCCTGCGCCAGGATCGCGTCGTCGCCACCGGACCGGAGCTGCGCGATGAGCGCGCCGGAGGCCTTGGTGAGGTCGTCGCCCGAAGTATAGACGCCGGCCTTGTTCTCGCGGATCTGGGTGCCGAGCGCGATCAGCTTCGGCAGATCCGCGGCGAGACGGTTCGACTGGTCGCTCAGGCTGGCATAGAGCGAGCGCCGCTCCTCGGACAAGGCCCGTTGCACGAGGCCCTCGGCGAGCTGGGTCACGTCCGCCAGGCTCGACTGCATGCCGGTGGCCGCCTCGGGCGTCGGCGCCGTCCGGAACTTCAGGCTATGGGCCATGAAGCGGTCCGTCAGGCCGTTCAGGCTGTAAAGCTCGCGAGCCGCCCGCTCGAGTTGTGACTTGTACCGGAACGTTGCGTCGAGGCTGTCGGTCTGCCGGTAGGCGAACCCGCCCATCACGGCTGCCAGGATCGCCAGGAGCGTGAAACCGCCGTACAAGCGCGCACGCATTTGGATTCGCATCGGATTGCTCGCCGACTCCCAGTGTTACGTGGAGCCGACCTTACGACACGTTTCAGAAGTTTTCGTGAATCATTCCATCTTAGCCAGGGTCTGGAATTTTTTCTTATCGAGATAGACTGACAAGAAAGCGCCTTGGCGTGTCAATACAAACAAACAATCCCGGCGCGGGTGCATGACGAAGGCGCGTGTCACCTGGGCCGTCATAGATGCGCCGAGACGTGCACATGCCTCATTTTTCGGCTTTGTGAGTAAACTCTAACCCAACGAAACGCGGGAACGCAGCGGGCGCGATGGCGCCGGCGGAGCCGATCGCTCCACCGGCGATGGAACCATCGAAAGCGTCGACAGGCCGCGCCAGGACCTCGGCGACGCGTCGCGAGCGGAGCCGGTGGTCGTCCGCCGCCGGCACGGTCGTCAGCGGAGCGGCGGCAGCGGCGGCAGGGCGGGCAGGCCCTGCTCGACCTTGTCGAGGCAGCACTTCTTGAACTTCTTGCCGCTGCCGCAGGGGCATGGATCGTTGCGGCCGACATCGCGGTAGGGGTTGCGCTCGGGGATCGGGATGCCGTCCTCGTCGAGGTCGGGCAGGTGGTCGTAGGCGCCCTCCCTGGTGTGACCGAGCGCCCCGATCAGGTCGTCGAGGTAGTCGATCAGCAGGTCGTCGAACCGCTCGCGGCTCTTCGGCCGCAGGCGCGCTTCCTTCAGGGTCTCCTGCACCGTCTCCCAGCCGACGACGCTGCCGGCGTTGCGGCCGTCCTTGCGCGCCGCCTTCAGGCGGGGAACGAGGTCCTCGAAGCCGAGAAGCGAGATCGCATCCTCCCAGCCCTGCCAGACCTCCTCGGCCTCGGGCGGGGCGAGGCGCTCGTCGTCGAAGCGCACGAGGAACGCCTTCGTCGCCTCGCGGTCGATGCGTCCGTCCGCTGTGAGCAGCGCGAGAGCGTGGAGGAGCTGCATCCGCGCGAGGCCGACGGGAGCCTCGCCGGCGATGGCGGCGAGCAGCCGGTCGCCATCGCCGTCGAAGCTGCCGGCGACGAGGGCCGCGAGGGTATTGGGGTAATCCTCGCCGAGCGCCGCCGAGATCGCGTCGTCGCGGCGCAGGAGGCGCAGCAGGACTGCATGGATGCGGGTGTCCCGGGCCGAGGCGAGGACGTGAATGCCCCAGAACAGCAGGGTCCGCTCGGGCTCGGTCAGGCCCTCGCCCTCCCCGTCGGCGGCCCGGCCGAGGATCTCGAGGACCGGTTCGGCAATCGAGTCCGGTGCCGCCAGCGCCCGTTCCAAGGCCTCCTCGGGCAGGTAGGTCGCCGCCGAGAGTTCCCTGACCAGATCGGTATCCGCCATGCCCGCCTCCTCGCCCGTTCCCGCCGGCGGCGCACGAAGCGCCGCCGAACCGTTCTCGATCAACCCCGCAGGGTCGCGCCGGTCTTGCGCGTCACCTCGGCGACGATCTTCTGGCTCACCGCCTCGATCTCGGCATCGGTGAGGGTGCGGTCGGTCGGCTGGAGCCGCACCGCCACGGCGACGGACTTCTGGTCCTCCCCGATGCCGGTGCCCTCGTAGACGTCGAATACCTCGATGCTTGTCACGAGGTTGCGCTCCGCAGCCTGCGCCGCCTTCAGGATGTCGCCCGCCGCCACGCTGCGGGAGACCACGAAGGCGAAGTCGCGGGTGAGCGGCTGGAAGTCCGGCAGGCTGGCGGCCGGCTTCATCTTGGTCGGCCGGTGCTTCGGCAGCGGCAGGGCGTCGAGGGTGATCTCGCAGACCACCACCGGGCCCTTGATGTCGAGGGCCTTGAGCACCCGCGGGTGCAGTTCGCCGAAGAACCCGACCTGGTTGCGGGGCCCGAACTGGAGCGTGCCGGAGCGGCCGGGATGCAGCCAGTCCGGCCCGCCGGCCACGACCTGGAGCCCGCCGGTCGGCACGCCGAGGGCCGTGAGCAGGGCGAGCGCGTCGGCCTTGGCCTCGAAGGCGTCGACCGGACGGGCCGCGCCGTCCCAGTGCCGGCCGGAGCCGCCGTGGCGGGCGGAACCGCGGCGGAGCGCCGTTGCCTTGATGGTCTGGCCTTCGGGCTGGTCGGAGGCGAAGCACTGCCCGACCTCGAACAGGGCGACGTCGCTGGTGCCGCGGTCGGCGTTGCGCTGCGCGGCGCGGGCGAGGCCCGGCACCAGGCTCGGGCGCATGTCCGAGAGGTCGGCGGCGATCGGGTTGGCGAGCGCCAGCTCCGGCTTGCCGCCGCCGAACAGCGTCGCGTCGGCATGCGCGATGAACGACCACGTCACCGCCTCGACGAGGCCCCGCGCCGCGAATTCGCGCTTGGCCTGCCGGGTGCGCTTCTGCATCACCGTCAGCACCGGACGGATGACGGTCGCCTCGATCCGCGGCAGGGGCTTCGGCTCGATCCGGTCGAGGCCGGCGATGCGCACGATTTCCTCGACGAGGTCGGCCTTGCCCTCGACGTCGGGGCGCCAGGACGGGGAGAGCACCTTCGCCCGGTCGCCCGAGCCGGCGACGTGGAAGCCGAGGGCTTCGAGCGTCACCTTCATCTCGGGCCGCGGCAGGTCGAGGCCCGACAGCCGGCGCACCTCGGTCCAGGGGAAGTCGATGATGCGGTCGGTATCCGGCACCTCGCCCGATACGGTCGCCTCGCTCGGGGTGCCGCCGCAGAGGTCCAGCACCAGCTTGGTCGCCAAGTCGAGGCCCGGCAGCGCGAAGGCCGGGTCGACCCCGCGCTCGAAGCGGTAGCGGGCATCGGTCACGATGCCGAGGCGGCGCCCGGTGCGGGCGATGGTCAGCGGATCCCACAGGGCCGATTCGATCAGCACGTCGGTCGTGCCCTCGTCGCAGCCCGAATGCTCGCCGCCCATGATGCCGGCGATCGACTCGACGCCGTTCTCGTCCGCGATCACGATCGCGCCGTCGTCGAGCCGATAGGTCCGCCCGTCCAGGGCCACGATCTCCTCGCCGTCGCGGGCGCGCCGCACCGTGAGGTTGCCCTTCACCTTGGCGGCGTCGAAGACGTGGAGCGGCCGGCCGCGGTCGAAGGTGACGTAGTTGGTGATGTCGACGAGCGCATTGATCGGCCGCAGGCCGATGGCAGTCAGGCGCCGGCGCATCCATTCGGGCGAGGGCCCGTTCGTCACGCCGCGCACCAGCCGCAAGCCGAAGAGCGGGCAGAGATGCGCGTCCTCGGGGGCGAAGTCGCGGGTGACGGAGACCGGGCAGGCCCCCTCCCCCCGCACGGGCGCGAGCTGCCCGTGCCGCAGGGTACCGATGCCGGCCGCCGCGAGGTCGCGGGCGATGCCGTGGATGCCGGTGCAGTCGGGCCGGTTCGGCGTCAGATTGATCTCGATCACCGGGTCGTCGAGGCCGGCGAAGGCCGCGTAGGGCTGGCCGACCGGCGCCTCGGCGGGCAGATCGAGGATGCCGTCATGGTCGTCCGACAGGCCGAGCTCGGACCCCGAGCACAGCATGCCCCGGCTCTCGACACCGCGGATCACGCCCACCGACAGGGTGATGTTCTTGCCCGGCACGTAGGTGCCGGGCGGTGCGAACACCGTCCTCATGCCGGCCCGCGCATTCGGCGCGCCGCAGACCACCTGCACGGGCGCGCCCTCGCCGGTCTCGACGGTGCAGACCCGCAGGCGGTCGGCATTGGGGTGCTGCTCGGCGGTGAGCACCGCGGCGATGCGGTAGGCCGAGAGATCCGCCGCCTTGTCCTCGACGCGCTCGACCTCCAGGCCGATGCGGGTCAGCGTCTCGACGATCACGTCGAGGGAGGCGTCGGTGTCGAGGTGGTCCTTGAGCCAGGAGAGGGTGAATTTCATAGGGCTAAACCTCTCGGCTCAGGCGAGCCGGGCCTTGGTGATGAGAAGGACGGCCAGGCGGCGGCACTGGTCGTCGTCGAGGGATTCGAGGTCGAAGATGGTCTTGCGGGCGCGGGCGATCACGGTTCGGGTCACGTCGCGGCTGACCTCCAGATTCGGCGGGCTGTAATCCGCCCGGTGTCGGCGCTCCTGCAGGTCGGCAAAGGCGGTCCCGATGCCGGCAATCACCGAACCCAGCTCGGCCGCCTCGCGCCCGGACAGCCGACGCTTGACCTGACCGTGATCGAGCAGCCGGTAGATCGATTCCGTCACCGATGCGTCGCGCCGCCACAGGCCGAGCGCGCGAGTGCAGACGAAGCAGAGACCGTGAAAGACAGCGTAGTAGGCGCTGCTGACGGCACGCCGCATCGCTGCCTTCTCCAGATTGCGGCGCCCACGCTGCTCGACCAGCGCCGCGGCAACGTCGATAAGATCGTAGACGAGGGGGTTGCCCAAGCGTGGCATCAGGCGTTCTCTTCCTCGTCCCAATAATCTTCTTCCTCGTCGCCCAAGATTTCGTCGCCGGGAAATCGAAAATCGAGATAAGGGAAGCGCTCCTCCCCCTTGCCCCACAGAGCCATCCGGAGCGCCGCGTGTGCGGCATTGACTTCGCCCCCCCCAGGCAAGCCCGATTCGGGCATGAAATGGGCGGTGACGAACAACGACGGCTCGTCGGCGTGGTTGTAGCCGGCGCGCAGTTCGGCACGCTCGTAGCCGGAGGCGGCGAGGTACTGCGTGAGGACCTCGTCGGTGATCGCCAGGATCTCGCTCTCGGTCATGGTGCGCCTCTCAGGACGGGTCGTCTCCGGGCAGACCTCAGCCGGTCAGGCCGCCGACCAGGCTCGGGATGTCGAGGGGCCGGAAGCCGTAATGCTCGAGCCAGCGGACATCCGCCTCGAAGAACGGGCGCAGGTCCGGCATGCCGTATTTGAGCATCGCGATCCGGTCGATGCCCATTCCCCAGGCGAAGCCCTGCACGGCGTCCGGGTCGAGGCCGCAATTGCGCAGCACGTTCGGGTGGACCATGCCGCAGCCGAGGATCTCGAGCCAGTCGTCGCCGTCGCCGAAGCGGATCTCGCCGCCTTTGCGCGAGCACTGGATGTCGACCTCGGCCGAGGGCTCGGTGAAGGGGAAGAACGACGGCCGGAAACGCATCTTCACGCTGTCGACCTCGAAGAAGGCCTTGCAGAACTCCTCCAGGATCCACTTCAGGTGCGAGATGTTCGCCTGTCTGTCGATCACCAGGCCCTCGACCTGGTGGAACATCGGGGTGTGGGTCTGGTCGGAATCGTGCCGGTAGGTGCGGCCGGGGCAGATCACACGGATCGGCGGCTGCACGCTGCGCATCGTGCGCACCTGCACCGGCGAGGTGTGGGTGCGCAGGAGCTTGCGCTTCCCGTCCCGGTCGGGCCGCAGGAAGAAGGTGTCGTGCATCTCCCGGGCCGGATGGCCCTCGGGGAAGTTGAGCGCGGTGAAGTTCAGCTCGTCGGTCTCGACATCCGGGCCTTCCGCGATCGAGAAGCCCATATCGCCGAAGATCGCCGTGATCTCGTCCATCACCTGGGTGATCGGGTGGATGCGCCCGCGCGTCTCCGGTCCCTCGCGCACCGGGAGGGTCACGTCGATGCGCTCGGCGGCGAGGCGCGCCGTCAGCGCCGCTTCCGCCAGGGTGTCGCGCCGCGCCTGGATTGCGCCCTGGACCCGGTCGCGCAGGCCGTTGATCAGGGGCCCCTGCTCCTTGCGCGCCTCGGGGCTCATGCTGCCTAAGGTCTTCAGCAGCTCGGAGACGGCGCCCTTCTTGCCGAGGGCCGCGACGCGCACGCCGTCGAGCGCCGCCTCGTCGGCGGCGCCGGCGACCTGGGCGAGGAGATCGGTTTCGAGGCTGGTGAGATCGGTCATGGTCTGCTCAATCGGGGCTCGCGGATGCCCTGCAACGCCCCGCCCCGCCCCGTCAACCCGGGGCGCGGGAAAGGGCCGCCGCAACGCAAAACGGCCCGCGCGGGCGGGCCGTGATGGTGCCGTCTCGATGGATCGGACCCGCGTGAGGGGGCGGGCCCGACGGACCGGCTTCAAGCCGCCTTGACGAGCTCGGCCGGCAGGGCGGACTTCGCCGTCTCGACCACGGCGACGAAGGCCGCCGGCTCGTGGATGGCGAGCTCGGAGAGCGCCTTGCGGTCGACCTGCACGCCGGCCTTGGCCAGGCCGTCGATGAAGCGCGAATAGGTCAGGCCGTGCGGGCGGACGGCGGCGTTGATGCGCTGGATCCACAGGGCGCGGAAGTTGCGCTTCTTGTTCTTACGATCGCGGTAGGCATATTGCATGCCCTTCTCGACCGCCTGCTTGGCGATCCGGATCGTGTTCTTGCGCCGGCCGTAATAGCCCTTGGCGGCCTTGAAAACCTTCTTGTGCTTGGCGTGGCTGGTCACGCCGCGCTTGACGCGGGCCATGGTGATCTCCTGGGGGTTCTACGAAACAGATTCGGGACGAAGCGTCTTCTGGTCGAAGCCGGTTCTTACCGGGCGTTCGGCAGGAAGTACTTCTTCACGTTGGCGGCGTCGCCCTCGAACAGGGTGGTCGTGCCGCGCAGGTTGCGGATCTGCTTCGTGGTCCGCTTGATCATGCCGTGGCGCTTGCCGGCCTGGGCGTACATGACCTTGCCGGTCCCGGTGATCTTGAAGCGCTTCTTGGCGCCCGACTTGGTCTTCAGCTTGGGCATTTTGCTCTCCTGACGCGAACTCCACCGGGGATCCGCCACGGGCGGGCCCCGACGATCGCGCTCGATCGAAGGTGTGGAGCGACACGAACCGCCACGGCAGCCCTCACGGCCGGGCGGTTCGGCGAGGGGCGCGCTATAGCAGGGCAAGGCGCTTCACGCAATCGCCACATCGTCGGGCGGCGCGTTCCTGTGTGACACGGGAACGACCGGGCCCTCGCGCTGGCGTTGTGCGCCGCACCGGAACCATAAGCTCGGGTGCGCGGTTTCGTTCATGTCCCGCTCAGGCCCCATCCTGCTTAAGTCCCGCCAACGTGACCCGCCATCGTTGGGCGTCTCAGGAGAATCCGTCGTGCGCATTGCCCAGGTAGCCCCTCTCGCGGAGGCCGTTCCGCCGAAGTTCTACGGCGGCACCGAGCGTGTCGTCTCCTGGCTGACCGAGGAGCTGGTCCGGCAGGGCCATGACGTCACGCTGTTCGCGAGCGGCGACTCGGAGACGAGCGCCAAGCTGGTCGCCTGCTGCCCGGAGGGCCTGCGCCTCGCCGGCATCCGCGACCATGTCGCCAGCCACCTCGCCATGCTGTACCACCTGCGCCGGCGCGCGGACGAGTTCGACGTCATCCACTTCCACATCGACCTCCTGCAGTACCCGCTGTTCGAGGACCTGAACCACAAATGCGTCACCACCCTGCACGGGCGGCTCGACGTGCCGGACTTCATGCCGGTCTACCGCACCTTCACGGGCATGCCCCTGGTGTCGATCTCCGACCACCAGCGCGGGCCGATGCCCGAGAACGCCAACTGGCTCCAGACCATCCATCACGGGCTGCCGGCGGAGAATTGCCGCTTCTCGGCGAAGCCCAAGGATGGCGGCTACCTCGCCTTCCTCGGCCGCATCTCGCCGGAGAAGCGCCCCGACCGTGCGATCGAGATCGCCAAGGCCTCGGGCGTCAAGCTGAAGATCGCCGCCAAGGTCGACAAGGCCGACCAGGAATACTGGGACGAGGTCATCGAGCCGATGACCCATCACCCGCTGGTCGAGTATATCGGCGAGATCAACGAGGACCAGAAGCACGAGTTCCTCGGCAACGCCCTGGCGCTCGCCTTCCCGATCGACTGGCCGGAGCCCTTCGGCCTGGTGATGATCGAGGCGATGTCGGCCGGCACCCCGGTGATCGCGTGGCGCAACGGCTCCGTGCCGGAGGTCATCAAGGACGGCGTCTCGGGCGTCGTGGTCGAGTCGATGGAGGAGGCCGTCGCGGCGGTCGAGACCTGCAAGGCGATGAGCCGCGAGGGCGTGCGCCGCTACTTCGAGACCCGCTTCACCGCGAGCGTCATGGCCCGCTCCTACGTCGCGGCCTACGAGTCTCTGCTCGCCGGCGATCTCGACGCGATCAAGATCCCGGGCTTGACCATCGGCGCCCCTGCCGCCCTCAACGGTGCGGCCAACGGCGCCGCGGTGCGCCCGGTCCTCCGGGCGGTCTGATCCGCTTCAACGGTCTGACGGCTGGCAGGCCCGGTCCCCGTGAGGGGGCCGGGCCTTCTCTTTGCATGGCACCTGCCCAAAATCCGAGCCTGCTCGATCGTGGCGCCCCCTGGCACCCGCCGCACGATGGCCCACATTCGCTCTAGCGTGGGACGCCAACCCGCGAATCGCCGCGGGTCCCGCCCCGCTGCCGCCCGGACGCCCCGTTCGGAGCCCCGAGATCCCGCCCCGATCCCGTGACGCCTTGCCCCGCGACACCTCGCGGAGCGAATGCCCCAGGAGTGAAGCCGTGCCGATGGTCGCGACCGCCCCCGACGACGAGACGCTGCCGCAATACCACATCGAGGCCCAGACCTCCCTCGTGGAGCGCCAGTTGCGCTCGCTCAAGCACGGCGATGCCTTCGCGGTGCTCGACAGCTACGGCGATATCGGCGTCTTCCCGGGCCCCGAGGGCCTGTATTTCCAGGATACCCGCTTCCTGTCGCGCCTGGAGCTGACCGTCGAGGGCCAGCGGCCGATGCTGCTCGGCTCGGTGGTGCAGGACGACAACGGCGCCCTCTCGGTCGACCTGACGACGCCGGACATCCGGTTGGACGCCGGCGACGAAACCAGCATCCCGCGCGAGATCATCGCGCTCGAGCGAACGAAATTCCTCTTCCGCGGCACCTGCTACGACCGCATCGGCCTGCGCAACTACGACACCAAGCCGCGCCACCTGCGCGTCAGCTTGAGCTTCGACGCCGACTTTCGCGATTTGTTCGAGGTGCGCGGCAGCGACCGGGCCCGTCGCGGCAAGCGCAGCGTCGAGGTGACGGCCGAGAACGAGGTGACCTATCGCTACGACGGGCTCGACCGGCGCCTGCGCACCACCCGCCTGCGCTTCGGCCCCAAGCCGGCCCGGCTCGAAGCGCACAAGGCCGAGTTCGAGGTGAAGCTCGCCCCCGGCGGGCGGGCCTCGATCTTCGTGCGGGCGATCTGCGACACGGTCGATCACGGCCGCGACGGTGCGGCGGTGGTCGGCAGCGCCCTCCCCTTCACCCACGCGGCCTATCCGAGCCCGCGCCGCGAGGACGGCCACTCGAAGGGCGAGGGCATGACCTTCGCCCTCGCCTATCGCGACGCGCGCCGCGACCTGCGCAAGGCCACCGCCAACATCACCACCATCGAGAGCTCGAACGACCAGTTCAACGAGGCCGCCTGCCGCTCGACGGCCGACCTCTACATGCTGCTCAGCCGCACGCCGAACGGCGTCTACCCCTATGCGGGCATCCCCTGGTACAGCACGGTGTTCGGCCGCGACGGCATCATCACCGCCATGATGACGCTGTGGATCGATCCCGAGATCGCCAAGGGCGTCCTGCGCCATCTCGCGGCGACGCAGGCGACCACCGTCGATCCCGCCGCCGACGCCCAGCCCGGCAAGGTCCTGCACGAGACCCGCAACGGCGAGATGGCGATCCTCGGCGAGGTGCCGTTCCGCCTCTATTACGGCACGATCGACGCCACGCCGCTCTTCGTGATGCTGGCCGGTCAATACTACGAGCAGACCGGCGACCTAGCGACCATCAAGGCGATCTGGCCGAACCTCCTGGCGGCGCTCAACTGGATCGACGAGTACGGCGACCGGGACGGCGACGGCTTCGTCGAATATGCCCGCGAGACCGAGAAGGGCCTGGCCAACCAGGGTTGGAAGGACAGCCACGATTCGATCTTCCACGCCGACGGCCGGATGGCGCAGGGGCCGATCGCGCTGTGCGAGGTGCAGGGCTACGTCTACGCCGCCAAGAAGGGCGCCTCGAAGCTCGCCGCGCTCATGGGCGACGAGAGGCTCTCTGACCGCCTGAAGGACGAGGCCGAGCGGCTGCGCCAGGCCTTCGACGAGAAGTTCTATCTGCCCGAGATCGGCACCTACGCCATCGCCCTCGACGGCCAGAAGCGGCCTTGTGCCGTGCGCTCCTCCAATGCCGGGCACGCGCTGTTCACCGGCATCGCCTATCCGGAGCGGGCCGAGAGCGTCGCCGCGGCGCTGATGTCGAAGGACGGGTTCAACGGCTGGGGCGTGCGCACGATCGCCAGCGGCGAGGCGCGCTACAACCCGATGTCGTACCACAACGGCTCGATCTGGCCGCACGACAACGCCCTGATCGCGCTCGGGCTCGCCCGCTACGGCCTGAAGGCGGAGGCCGCGCGGGTGTTCGAGGGCCAGCACGGCGCCTCGCTCTACCAGGAGGGGCGACGGCTGCCGGAGCTGTTCTGCGGCTTCATCCAGCGCAAGCAGCGCGGCCCGACCAATTACCCGGTGGCGTGCAGCCCGCAGGCCTGGGCGGCGGCGGCGCCCTTCGCGTTCCTGGCCGCCTGCCTCGGGCTCGAACTGCGCCACGACCGCAACCGGATCCGCTTCCGCGATCCGATCCTGCCGGCCTTCCTCGACGACGTGCTGATCCGCAACCTGAAGCTCGGTGACAGCCACGTCGACCTGCTGATCCACCGCCACGGCAGCGACGTCACCGTCAACGTGGTGCGCCGGACCGGCGACGCGCAGGTCGTGCTGCTGAAGTAGGCAAGCGATGGGCCGGGACATGCCCGGCCCTTCGATGCTCCCCGCGCGGGTTTCGGTGAAGCCCGCGCCCGGAGCGCTCCGTGATCCTCTACCTGCTCCGCACGGAGGGGAAGCCGTGCTTCAGCGCGGTCAGGCGCCGTGCTTCAGCGCGGCGCCAGGATCATGATCATCTGGCGGCCTTCGAGCTGCGGCTCGCTCTCCACCTTGGCGACTTCCTGCGTCTCGGCCTTGACGCGCTCGAGCAGGCGCAGGCCCAGATCCTGGTGCGCCATCTCGCGGCCGCGGAAGCGCAGGGTCACCTTGACCTTGTCGCCTTCCTCGAAGAACCGCTGCACGGCCTTCATCTTGACTTCGTAGTCGTGCTTGTCGATGCCGGGACGGAGCTTGATCTCCTTGACCTCGACGGTCTTCTGCCGCTTGCGCGCCTCAGCCTGCTTCTTCTGCTCGTTGAAGCGGAAGCGGCCGTAGTCGAGAAGCTTGCAGACCGGAGGCACGGAGTTCGGCGCGATCTCGACGAGGTCGAGGCCCGCTTCCTCGGCGACCTGAAGCGCTTCGAAGAAGCCCATGACACCGCGGTTCTGGCCGGTATCGTCGATGAGCTGAACCTCGCGGACGCCGCGGATGTCCCGGTTGGCGCGCGGCCCGTCTTTCTGCGGGGCCGGCATGGCTCTCATAGGTCTGCGAATGGCTTCATTCTCCTCAATCACGTCGTCCGGCGGCAGCCCGCCGACCGGGTCCCGTCCGGACCGGTCCCGAACCACCGCGCGGGCATACTCGGGTGTACGCTAGCACCTTGGCGAGATCGCCCGTTTTGTCAACTCACGGATGCGGGACTTGGTTGCTGATTGCCCAAGTGAACATCAGCAGTGGGCGTCAGCCCGGCCGAACGGCCCCAAGCTTCCGCCAAGTCTCGAGACCTGGGGGGCCCACTCACGGACCCTCCCCCGCCGCATCCGGGTGGAGCAGCTCGGCATAGACCGCCAGGGTGTCGGCGAGCATCAGCTCGAGGGAGAAATGCGTCTCGACGTGGCGGCGGGCGCGGCGCACCAGGGCGTCGCGGGCGCTGGCGCCGAGCTGCAGCGCCTCGGCGACGGCGCCGGCGAGCGCCTGCGGGTCCCCGGCCGGAACGCGCCAGCCGGTGCGCTCGGAGGCCGGCACCTCCGGCGGCGCGAGCACCGTTTCCGGCACGGCACCGAGATCCGACACCACGACCGGCGTGCCGAGGGCCTGGGCCTCGACCGCGGAGCGGCCGAAGGCCTCGGGCTCGGTCGAGGGCACCGCCACCACCGAGGCCGCCCGGTAGGCCGCCGGCATGTCGCTGCAATGCCCGACCCGCTTCACCTGGCCCGCGAGGCCGTGGGCCGCGATCATCGCGTCGATCTCGCGCAGGTAGGCGTTGCGTCCCTGGGGATCGCCCGCCAGCACCACGGTGAACTCGGCGAGGCCCTGGGCCCGCAGGGCGGCCGCCGCCTCGATCAGCACGCGGTGGCCCTTCCAGGGGGTGAGGCGGGCGGCGAGAAGAACCACCCGCTCGTGCGGGGCGACACCCCAGGCCCGGCGCAGGGCCTCGACCCGCTGCGGTGCGACCTGGCCCGGCGCGAAGGCGGCGAGATCGGTGCCGCGATGGATCACCCGCACCCGGTCCCCTGCAACCTGCGGGTGCAGCCGCCGGATCGCATCCGCGGTGAAGTGCGAATTGGCGATCACCACGTCGCCGCGGGCCATCACCGAGTTGTAGAGGAGCTTGGCCGGCGAGCGGCCGGAATAGCTGCCGTGATAGGTGGTGACGAAGGGGATGCGCAGCCGCCGCGCCGCGCCCAGGGCCACCCAGGCCGGGGCGCGGGACCGGGCATGGATCAGGTCGACCCGCTCCGACCGGCAGATCCGCGCCAGGCGCCCGACATTGAGCGCCATGACGAAGGGGTTCTTGGCCCGCGCGGGGAACGGCACCCAGGCGCCGCCCTTGGCCTGCAACTCGCCGACGAGGCGCCCGCCCTCGGTCGCGACGAGCGCCCGGGCGCCTGCGGCGGCCAGCGCCGCCGCCACATCGACGGCGGTCCGCTCGGCGCCGCCGGCGTCGAGCTCCGGGATGATCTGCAGCACGGTGCGGCCGGCCAGTGGGTGGCTCGCGACCGGGAACGGCGTGGCCTGGCTCGACGGCATGGGACTCCGGGTCAAGGTCAGGGTTCTGATCGCAGCACTCGCGGTATGACGGTGCCCGCTCCGCGCAGGAATCGACGAAGGACCGGCTGCATGCCGGCCGGATCTCGCATATGGCCGCCGGCCGTCCCCGGTGTAGAAGCCGGCCGTCGCGGTCCGCTCACGGACGATGCATCAAGGTCGCTCGGCCTTGTTGCGGATCGGTAAACCTTGGGCGCCGGCCGACGGCGACCAGGGTTGCACAGGGAATAACGGGGATAACGTCATGCAAGAGCCAGGAACAGAGCCGGCACGTTCACCCGCGACGATGCTGCCCGTGCGGGGGCGCCGCCTCGCCACCCTGGCGCGGCCGGGCGCCGGGCCGCCGGTGGTCTGGCTCGGCGGCTTCCGGTCGGACATGCGCGCCACCAAGGCGGAGGCCCTGGATGCCTGGGCGGCGCGGGCGGGCCGCGCCTTCGTGCGCTTCGACTATACGGGCCACGGCGAATCGGACGGCACCTTCGCCGATTGCACGATCTCGGACTGGCTCGCCGACGCCGAAGGCGTGATCGCCGCCCTGGCGCCGGAGCGCCCGATCCTGGTCGGCTCCTCGATGGGCGGCTGGATCGCGCTTCTGGCGGCGGCGAGGGTCCGGCCCGCCGGTCTCGTGCTGATCGCGCCGGCGACGGATTTCACCGAGGCGCTGATGTGGGAGCAGTTCCCGGAGGAGATCCGCCGGCAGGTGATGCAGGACGGGGTGTGGCGGCGCGAATCGCAGTACTCGCCCGAGCCGACGCCGGTGACCCGCGCCCTGATCGAGGACGGGCGGCGCCACCTGATGCTCGGCGGGCCGATCGATCCGGGCTGCCCGGTCCACATCCTGCAGGGGATGGCGGATCCGGACGTGCCGTGGCCGCACGCCATGAGGCTGGTCGAGCGGCTGCCGGAGTCCGGCGTGGTCCTCACCCTCGTCAAGGAGGGCGACCACCGCCTCTCCGGCCCCGCCGACCTCGACCGCCTGGTGGCGGCGGTCGAGGGGATCGCGCCCGGGGAGGCCTGAGCCTCACGCCGCGGGCGGTCGGCCGAGCCTCCCTCCGGAGGCTCAGTGCACGCTGACCGCCTGCAGGTCGTGCGCCCAGGCATTGGCGAAGGCGGCGTCGCGGCTGTCGGTGAGCAGGATCGGGGCGCCGCTCGCCGAGAGCAGGGCGAAGAGATCGAGGCCGGGGGTCAGGTCCGGGGCCTCGGGGAAGAGGCGCTTGACCTCCTCCGAGCGCATGGCGCGGACATAGGCCACGTGGCCCTCGCCGAGGGCCGCCAGCGCGGTGGGATCCAGGTTCAGGGTGGTGTCGGACATGATGCGCCCTCCTCTCACAGGCAGCAGGACGATGATCGGTCCGGGCCCCGAGGCGGCCCGCCGACCGGTGTGGAAACGATATGGGGACGGTCAGTCGGCGTCGCGCGACCCGATGTCGATCCGTCGCACGATGCGCTCCGGTTCGGGCCGGGCGAGGTCGATCGAGAGCAGCCCGTTCGACAGGTCGGCGCCCAGCACCTCCATGCCGTCGGCCAGCAGGAAGGCGCGCTGGAACTGCCGGGCCGCGATGCCCCGGTGCAGGAAGGTCCGGCTCTTGTCGTCGGCTTGGCGGCCGCGCACGATGAGTTGGCTCTCCTCCAGGGTCACGTCGAGCTGGTCGCGGGTGAAGCCGGCCACCGCGAGGGTGATGCGCAGCCTTTCCGGTTCGCGCTCGGTGCGGGGCAGGCGCTCGATGTTGTAGGGCGGGTAGCCGTCATTGGCGGCCTTGGCGACGCGGTCGAGCGCCTGCTCGATCTCGTCGAAGCCTAGCAGGAACGGATGCCCGAACGGCGAAGGACGCGTCATGGTGTCGGCGAAGCCCTGTTGCGGAGGCACTTCGTAGGCTGTCCGGGCCCGCATCCGCAGCGCCCGTCGGGACCGACCGCAACTCCGCCGGTCCGGGACAGGATATGAGGGGCGCGGGCCGGGGCATCAAGGGGCGGTGCGGCCCTCCAGAGCGGGTGCGCTCAGCGCTGCATCGCCCCGGTCAGCCGCTGGCTGATGCGCTCGCGGAGCGCACCGGGCAGCTCCAGGTCGACGAGGCGCCAGGTCCAGCCGCGCAGGCGCAGGCGCAGGCGGAAGCGGTTCTCGAGCGGCCGGTCGGGCGGGTAGCTCACCACCATGCCGCGAAAGCCCCGCGGCTCGGACGAGCGGAACAGGGCGAAGAGCTGGCTGAACGTCGAGGCGTGCAGGCCGAGCGCCCCACCGCCCCTCTGGGCCTCGGGCGCCGCGGCGGCTTCGCCGCCGGGCGCCGCGTCGCGGGCGAGGCCGGCCCGCACCGGCCAGCCGTCGTCGAGGAGGTCGATCAGGGTCGCGGGCGTGACGAGGGACTCGACCAGCGGACCGGCCAGGGCCCCGCTCGCCTCGGTCAGGATGGTGCGTTCCCGGGGCGACAGGTCGCGGCGGGCCGCGATGGCCTCGACCGCCGCGGCGTGAGCCTGCCTGGTCAGGGACAGGCGCAGGGTGCGGAAGTTCACCCGCTGCTCCAGGGCCGCCGTGTCGTGCGCCTGCACCGCCTGCGAGATGCGGTAGAGCGCGACGTAGGGCGATGCGCCGTAGGCGATCCACAGGAGCAGGATCGCCAGGCCCGCGAGCCACCAGCGCGTCATGCCGGATCGCCGACGGGAGAGCGCATGAGGTCGGTCACGCCGGACGCGCGAGGTGGGCGAAGGCGGCGATCACCTGCTCGTAGACCGGGCGCTTGAACGGGATGACCAGCTCGGCGAGGTTGGCCAGGGGTTCCCAGCGCCAGCCGTCGAACTCCGCCTTGTGGGCGCCGCCGCCCGGCCGCAGGATGTCGATCTCGCGATCGTCGCCCTCGAAGGCGAAGGCGAACCACTTCTGGGTCTGGCCGCGGTAGCGCCCCTTCCAGGGCTTGCCTTCCGCGAAGGTCGGCAGGTCGTAGGAATACCAGCCCGGCGCCTCGGCGAGGAGGCGCACCGAGGCCGGGGCGACGTTGGTCTCCTCGTAGAGCTCGCGCAGGGCGGCGTCCCGCGGCGCCTCGCCCTCGTCGATGCCGCCCTGCGGCATCTGCCAGGCATGGGCGCCGAGATCGGCCGATTCGTGCCGCCGGTGGCCGGCGAAGACCAGCCCGTCGCGGTTGAACAGGGCGATGCCGACGCAGGGGCGATAGGGAAGCTGCGCCAGAGCGGCCTCGGAGGGGCGGTGAAGCGATGCCATGGGGCGACCTTAGAGCAATTTCCCGTGAAGGGGACTGGAGCGAGCCAGGAAAATGCCGCGAGAGCGACGGGGATGTATCAGGAGGCTGACCGAAGGGCCCGGCTCGCCGGGACCAGCAGGATGCCGCGGGCTTCGAGGTCCCGCGCCCAACGGGCGATGCGGTCGATGGAGAGCGGCAGGGCGGTGGCCGAGCCGAGGGCGAACCCGGACTTGCGCGCCGCCTCCTCCAGGCGGGCGAGCTCGCGGTCGATCGCCTCGGGACGCGGCACGGCGTCGACCACGATCTCGGCCCTGGCCACCGGCACCTTGGCCTTGCGGCCGACCTCGCGGGCGAGGGAGCGCGGCGAGGTGCCGTCGTCGAGGAAGCCGAGGCCGCGGGAGCCGATCTCGCGCAGGACGGGATCCAGAGCGGTGGCCTCGCCGGTGAGGCGCGCGCCCATGAAGTTCATCACCCCGACGGCGCCGGGCACCCGGGTGAGCACGAAGGCGAGCCGGTCGAGATTCTCGGCCGGCTTCGACCCCACCAGCAGGGTCTGGGGGCCGGGATCGTTGTCGGGATAGTCGAACGGCTCCATCGGTGCCTGCACCATCACCTCGTGGCCGGCCTCGCGGGCGCGGGCGGCGGCGCGGGTGACGTCGGCGCCGTAGGGGGCGAAGGCCAGGGTGACCGCCGGCGGCAGGCGCTGCACCGCGTCCTGGGTCGCGGCCTGCCCGATGCCGAGGCCCGACACCACGAGGGCGATGCGGCCCGCGACCGCCCCGCCCCGCTCCAGGCCGGCGGCCTCGGGCCGGGCATAGACGTCGAGGGGCCGGGCGCCGTCCGGCCCGATCTTCGGCAGGCTGCCGTAGCGGCCGCGCTCGGCGAGACGCGGATCGGGGGCGGGCTTCAGCTGGACCGGGCCGGCGCCCGGCACGCGGATCACCACCGAATCCGGCGCGCTCGTGCCGTCCGGGCGGCTCACCGCGACGCCCGAGGCTCGCTCGACCTCGCCGGCGCTGCGGCTCGCCGGATCGGGCCGGGCCGGGACCGCCGGCTCCGGCACGGGGGCGCTCGGCGCCCGCATCTCGATGGTGGCGACGGCGTAGGGCTCGCCGGCGAGCGGGTCGTCGCCGGTTGCCAGGAATGCGACGAGGGCGATGGCGGCCGCGCCCAGGAGGGCGGCGGCGAGCACCCGGGGGCGCAGGACGGCGCGCCAGCCGGCGGTGCGGGCGGTCGCCTCGTCCCGCAGCCCGAGGGGACGGGTCAGGATGGTGTCGGACGCGAGCGGCACAGGCGTGAGGTCCCGCGACCGTGTCGCTGCCAAGAAAGCGGAAGGCCCGCAGCGCCGGTCGTTCGACCGGTATTGCGGGCCTTCGTGGTAAACGCTGCGTTAAGGCGGGCGCCGGGACGGCCCCGCCGCGCCCCGGTCAGTTCGGGTTCGGGACCGTGGTCTTCGCCGTGTTGGCGGCGCCCTTCTGCACGCCGTGCAGGAAGTCGACCGCGGCGAGGAGCTGCTTGTCCTTGGCCGGGTCCGGCGGGACGTAGGCCGACGAGCCGCCGCGCTCCTCGGTGTCCTTCTGCTTGAGGTGGCCCTTCAGGCCGGCCTCGCCCTTGGTCTCGTCCTTGCCCTTCAGCTCGTCGGGCACGTCCTGCAGCACCTCCTGGTCCGGCTCGATGCCCTTGGCCTGGATCGAGCGGCCGGACGGGGTGTAGTAGCGCGCCGTGGTGAGCCGCAGGGCGCCGTTGCCGCCGAGCGGGATGATCGACTGCACCGAGCCCTTGCCGAAGGAGCGGGTGCCGAGGACGGTCGCCCGCTTGTGGTCCTGGAGGGCGCCGGCGACGATCTCGGAGGCCGAGGCCGAGCCGCCATTGACCAGCACGACGATCGGCTTGCCCTTGGTCAGGTCGCCGGACTTGGCCGAGAAGCGCTGGGTCTCGTCCGGGTTGCGGCCGCGGGTCGAGACGATCTCGCCGCGATCGAGGAAGGCGTCGGAGACCATCACCGCCTGGTCGAGCAGGCCGCCCGGATTGTTGCGCAGGTCGATGATGAAGCCCTTGAGCTTGTCGCCCGGCATGTCGCTCGAGAGCTTGTCGACCGCGGCCTTCAGGCCGTCATAGGTCTGCTCGTTGAACTGGGTCAGGCGGATATAGCCGATATCGCCGCCCTCGGTGCGCGAGCGGACCGGCTTGATCCGGATCAGGTCGCGGTTGAGCGTGACCTCGATCGGGTCCTTGGCTTCCTTGCGGGTGATCTTGAGCTTCACCGGCGAGTTGACGGGCCCTCGCATCTTGTCGACGGCCTGGTTGAGGGTCAGGCCCTGGACCTGGTCGTTGTCGATCTGGGTGATGATGTCGTTGGCGAGCAGGCCGGCCCGGGCGGCAGGGGTGTCGTCGATCGGGGTGACGACCTTGATCAGGCCGTCCTCCATCGTGACCTCGATGCCGAGGCCCCCGAACTCGCCCTTGGTCTGGACCTGCATGTCACGGAAGCTCTTGGCGTCCATGTAGCTCGAATGCGGGTCGAGCGAGGTCAGCATGCCGTTGACGGCCGCCTCGATCAGCTTCCCCTCGTCGGGCTTCTCGACGTAGTCGGTGCGGATCTTCTCGAAGACGTCGCCGAACAGGCTGAGCTGGCGATACGTCTCGGCCGAGGCGGCGACGGCGCTCGTGCTCGAGAGCAGGTGGGTCTGGGTCGCCACCGTGGCCGTCCCGGCGCCCAGCATGGCTCCGAACAGGACGAGGGAAACTTTGCGCATTATCCGCGAACCTTCTCGCTTGACCCTTTGGCCCACCAAGGATCCGGGTCGATGGAGCCACCGTCTTTCTTGAACTCGACGTACAGGACGGGATCGTTCCGCCCACCGGCTCCTGCCGAAGGTGCGGAGCCCGTGTCTCCCATCACGGCGACCGGCTCCCCCGCGAGCACGAACTGACCGACCTCGACGTTGATCTGGTCCATGCCCGCCAGGAGCAGATAGTAGCCGTCGCCCGCGTTGATGATCAAGAGACGACCGTAGGAGCGGAACGCCCCCGCATAGGCCACCCAGCCGTCGGCCGGAGAGGAGACGATGCCCCGCGGGCGCGTCATGAGCGATATGCCGCGGCTGGTGCCGCCGGTCCCGTCGGGACTGCCGAAGGTCCGCACCACCTCGCCGCTCACCGGGCGCGGCACCAGGCCGCGCACTTGGGCGAAGGGCACCTTGGGCGCCAGCCGGGCCGGATCGCGCAGGGCCGCCGCCGCGAAGCGCTCGCGGGTCTCGCGGGTCTCGGCCTCCGCCGCCTCCTTGGCGGCGTTGGCGGCCCGCCGCGCATTCGTCAGGTCGCCGTCGAGGCGGTCGACCAGGTCCTTCAGGTTGCGGGCCTGCCCGGCGAGGCCGGCGGCGCGCTCGCGCTCCGTCGCCAGGCCGCTCTCGGCCTCGCCGAGGCGGGCCTGGCGGGCGCTGATCAGGGCGGTGAGGCGCTGGCGCTCGGCGGCCCAGCCCTTGATGTCGCCGCGCAGGGTCTCCTGGTCGGCGGCGATGAGGCTGCGCAGGCGCACCAGCTCGGCGAGGTCGCCGGCCAGCGTCTCGGCCTCGCCCTGCAATTCGGGCACCACGGCGCCGAGCAGCATCGAGGTGCGGATCGCCGCCAGCACGTCCTCGGGCCGCACCAGCACGGCCGGGGGCGGGCGCCGCCCCATGCGCTGGAGCGCCGCCAGCACCTCGGCGATGATGCCGCGGCGGGCCTCCAGGGAGCGGCGGAGCGCCGCTTCGCTGCCCGCCATGGTCTGGAGCCGCGCTTCCAGCTCGGAGATGCGGGTCTCGGCTTCCTGCGCCTTGCGGGCGGCGTCGATCAGGGCCTGGTTGAGGCGCGCGCCGTCGCCCTTGATCTCGGCCACCTCGCGTTCGAGCTTGGCCTTGCTCTCGGCGCTCGCCGCGAGGGCGGTCTCGATCGCCCGCAGGCTCTCGGCCCGCCGGTCCTTCTCGGCCTGGGCCTTCGCAACGGGATCTTGAGCCTTGAGATCTTGAGCCTTGGACTCTTGAGCTTTCGCCGCCGGATCGGAGGGCGGCTCCGGCGCCGGCTGGGCATGCGCCGGCAGAAGGCCCTCCGGGAGGGCCCCGGCCAGGGCCGCGGCGGTCAGCAGGGCGGAGAGGAGCGCTCGGGTCACGGGGCGCCGCGGTGATAGGGATGGCCGGAGAGGATCGTCATGGCCCGATAGAGCTGCTCGAGGGCCAGGACACGGACGAGGCCGTGCGGCAGGGTGGCGGCCCCGAAGGCGAAGACGAGGTCCGCCCGAGCCCTGACACTAGGATCGAGGCCGTCGGCGCCGCCAATCACGATAGCGAGACCCGGCCGGCCGCCGTCGCGCCACGCGCCGACCTGCGCGGCGAAATCCGGGCTCGTCACCGCCTTGCCGCCCTCGTCGAGGACGATCGCCGCGGCGCCCGGCGGGATCGCCGCCAGGATCGCGCCGGCTTCCTCGGCGCAGCGGTCCGGCGCACGCCGGGCCCGGCTCTCCGGGATCTCGGTCAGCTGCACGGCGGAGAAGCCGAGGCCCCGGCCGAGCGCGTCGGCGCGGCCGCGATATTCCTCGGCGAGGTCGCGCTCGGGGCCGCGCTTGAGGCGGCCCACCGCGACGAGGGCGAGCCGCATGGCGGCCTTCCGTCTGTCTGCGTCGTCGAGCGGTCAGCCGGCGAGACGGTCGGCCGGCCGGTCGGCGCCCCAGATCTTCTCGAGGTTGTAGAAGTGGCGCACCTCGGGCCGGAAGATGTGGACCAGGATGTCGCCGGCGTCGATCAGCACCCAGTCGCAGGCCGGCATGCCCTCGACCCGGGGATTGCCGAAGCCGCGGCTCTTGAACTCCTGGATCACCTTGTCGGCGATCGAGCCGACATGGCGCTGCGACCGGCCGGAGGTGATGATCATGGCGTCGGCGATGGAGGTCTTGCCGACGAGGTCGATCTCGACGGTCTCCTCGGCCTTCATGTCCTCGAGGCAGGCGAGGGCAACCGACCTCATGTCCGCGGCCTCGGGCGCGTCGGTCCGGGATTCCTGCCGGGTGTCCTGCGCCTCGGGCTGCACGGGAAGCTCGCCGTCGTGAGCTTCGTGAGAGATTGCGTCGTTCAGTGCCGACCCCTGTCGATGAAGGCACCCGGTGGCGCCACGAGACGATGTTGCCCGCGGCATACGCGGTGCCGATGCCATTGACCCGAGACAGTGGCGAACCGATGGCAAATTTTCAAGCCGGACCCGCGCGAATCCCGGGCAATCGATCACGATCAGGACACGGATCGGACCGTGGTGGCCCGCAAGGCCGTCGAGGACAGGCTGTTGCGCGGTCCGTGCAGGAACAGCCAGGCCGGCGGCTTCCGATCGGCCAGGGTCGGGGCGGCGGCCTCGTCGATGCGGGAGGCGGCGAGCGCCCGGGCGGCGGGGGAGGCCATCGCCCGCAGGGTGTAGCCCGGCCGGTCGATCACCGCGAAGGGCATCCGGGCCGCGATCTCGCGCCAGCCGCGCCAGCGGTGGAACGTCGCCAGGCTGTCGGCACCCATGATCCAGACGAAGCGGATCTCCGGGTGGCGGTCCGTCAGCCAGGACAGGGTCTCGACGGTGTATCTGACGCCCAGGGCCGCTTCGAAATCCGTGACGGCGATGCGGGGATCCTGCGCCACGGCCCGGGCGCCCGCGGCGCGGGACGCGGCGTCGGGCAGGTGGCTGCGGTCCTTGAGCGGATTGCCGGGGCTCACCAGCCACCACATCCGGTCGAGGGCGAGGCGGCGCAGGGCCAGCCGGCTGACATGCCGGTGGCCGGCATGGGCCGGGTTGAACGAGCCGCCATAGAGGCCGACCCGCAGGCCCGGCGCGAGGGGCGGCAGGCGCAGGATCACGACGGCATCCGAACGGCCGCCCCCCGTCTCAGGCCGTCACGGGCGGATCTGCCCGGTGCCGCGGACCCGGTAGTTGAAGGTGGTGAGTTGCTCGACGCCGACCGGGCCGCGGGCATGCATCCGCCCCGTGGCGATGCCGATCTCGGCGCCGAAGCCGAACTCGCCGCCATCGGCGAACTGCGTCGAGGCATTGTGGACGACGATCGCCGAATCGACCTCGGCCAGGAAGCGCTCGGCCGCCTGCTGATCCCCGGTCAGGATCGACTCGGTGTGGTGCGAGCCGTAGGTCTCGATATGGTCGATGGCGGCATCCAGCCCGTCGACCACCCGCACGGCGATGATCGCATCGAGATACTCGGTGCGCCAATCCTCCTCGGTCGCCGCCGTCACCCGCGGATCCACCGCCCGGGTCGCCGCGTCGCCGCGCACGGCGCAGCCGGCATCGAGCAGCTCCGCCACCAGCGGCGCGAGATGGGTGGCTGCGCAGGCGCGGTCGACCAGCAGGGTCTCGGCGGCGCCGCAGATGCCGGTGCGGCGCATCTTGCTGTTGCGCACGATCGCGCGGGCCATGGCGAGGTCGGCGGCCGCGTGCACGAAGACGTGGCAGATCCCCTCCAGATGGGCGAAGACCGGCACCCGCGCCTCGTCCTGAACGCGCGCGACCAGGCCCTTGCCGCCGCGGGGCACGATCACGTCGATGGCGCCGTCGAGGCCGCTGAGCATGGCGCCGACGGCCGCCCGGTCCTTCGTCGGCACGAGCTGGATCGCGTCGGCGGGCAGGCCGTGGCGGGTCAGCCCCTCGATCATCGCGGTCGCGATGGCGGTGGCGCTGCGATGGCTCTCCGAGCCGGCGCGCAGGATCGCGGCGTTGCCGGCCTTCAGGCACAAAGCCCCGGCATCCGCCGTGACGTTGGGACGGCTCTCGAAGATCACCCCGACGACGCCGAGCGGCGTCGCCACCCGCTCGATCTTGAGGCCGTTCGGCCGCTCGTAGGTGGCGAGGTGACGCCCGACGGGATCGGGCAGGCCGGCGATGCTCTCGAGGGCGTCCGCGATGCCCTCGATCCGGGCGGGGTTGAGCGCCAGGCGGTCGAGGCTGGCGGCCGTCAGGCCCTTGGCCCGGCCCTCGTCGAGATCGGCGGCGTTCGCCGCCAGGATCGCCGCGCTTGCGTCACGCAGAGCGGATGCCGCCTCGCGCAGGGCCGCATCCTTCACCGGGCCTGGGACCAGAGCCATCCGGCGGGCGGCGGCACGGGCGCGCCGGCCGATCTCGCGCATCAGCGCGTCGACATCCTCGGGACGGGGCTTCAGGCTCAGCACGGACACGGTCATCACATCCCGGCCGCAGCAAGCGGCCTAAGGTCTCGGAGGGAAGCCGTCATGCCATGCCGGGCAGGCAGGCGACAAGGGCGCCGCGCCGACGAGGGCGGGATCGGCCCGGCGCGTCGGGCCGCCTCCCGTGTCTCGGGCGGCGAAGGCCGGCCTCATTCCCCAGAGCCGTCTCCGTATCCCTGAGTCGCTGCCGCCGCCATTCTGTTAGATCAAAGACCAGTTCGGCAGGCGCGCGCGCTTCGTTTGTGTCCGGTTCACCACTCACGCCATGATCCTGCAAGGATCCGAAGTCTGAGCTTGAAAGAGCGGGCCGGATGATGTTGATCAACGTCATCGTCCGAAGAGACAACTTTGGGGGCGCAATGTCATTCAAGAATATCGGTGCGGCCGTCCTCGTGGCGGTCAGTCTCGGCGCGTGCGGCAGCATCGTGCGGGGCACGACGGAACAGGTTTCGTTCGTCTCGGTGCCTTCAGGGGCGGCGATGACCACGGACAAGAAGTACGCCTGCCCGACAACACCTTGTACGCTCGAAGTCGAGCGCTCGGACGAGTTCGTCGCCACTTTCACCAAGCCCGGCTATCACCCGGAATCGGTCCCGGTGCGCACGAAGGTCGCCGGCCGGGGTGCGGCGAGCGTCGCCGGCAACGTGCTGGCCGGGGGGCTGATCGGCGTGGGCGTCGATGCCTATACGGGCGCCGCCCTGGACCACGAGCCGAACCCGGTCATCGCCACGATGCGGCCCGAGGCGGGCCCCGCCTCCCGCTCCCGCCGCCGTGGTCCGGGTCCGAACGAGCCGGGCATGTAGTCTCCGCACGACCCGACCCTGACGCAGAGAAGGCGCGCCGCCCGGCCGGGCGACGCGCCTTCTTCGTATCCGAGAGATGCGGCCTACGGCCGGATCAGGTGTCCATCTTCAGGGCGGCGATGAACGCCTCCTGCGGGATCTCGACCTTGCCGAACTGGCGCATGCGCTTCTTGCCCTCCTTCTGCTTGTCGAGGAGCTTGCGCTTGCGGGAGATGTCGCCGCCGTAGCACTTGGCGGTGACGTCCTTCGACAGGGCCCGGATGGTCTCGCGGGCGATGATCTTGCCGCCGATCGCCGCCTGGACCGGGATCTGGAACAGGTGGCGCGGGATCAGGTCCTTCAGCTTCTCGCACATCGCCCGGCCGCGGCTCTCCGCGCGGGTGCGGTGGACCAGCATGGACAGCGCGTCAACCGGCTCGGCATTGACCAGGATCGACATCTTCACCAGATCACCCTCACGATAATCCGAGATGTGATAGTCGAACGAGGCGTATCCTTTCGAGATCGACTTCAGGCGGTCGTAAAAGTCGAACACAACCTCGTTGAGCGGCAGATCGTAGACCACCATGGCGCGCTTGCCGACGTAGTTGAGGTCGATCTGCGTGCCGCGCCGGTCCTGGCACAGCTTGAGCACGCCGCCGAGATACTCGTCCGGCGTCATGATGGTGGCGCGGATCCACGGCTCCTCGATCGTGTCGATCTTCATCACGTCGGGCATGTCGGCCGGGTTGTGCAGCTCGCGCTTCTCCCCGTCGGACATGTTGAGGTGATAGACCACGCTCGGCGCGGTCGAGATCAGGTCGAGGTTGAATTCGCGCTCCAGCCGCTCCTGGATGATCTCGAGGTGGAGGAGCCCGAGGAAGCCGCAGCGGAAGCCGAAGCCGAGGGCGGCGGAGGTCTCCATCTCGTAGGAGAACGAGGCGTCGTTGAGCCGCAGCTTGCCCATCGCGCCGCGAAGGTTCTCGAAGTCGGCGGCATCGACCGGGAACAGGCCGCAGAACACCACCGGTTGCACCGGCTTGAAGCCCGGCATCGCCTCCTTGGTCTTGCGCTTGTCCTCGGTGATGGTGTCGCCGACGCGGGTATCGGCGACCTCCTTGATCGAGCCGGTGAAGAAGCCGACCTCGCCGGGGCCGAGCTCGGCCATGTCCTGCATCTTGGGCCGGAACACCCCGAGGCGCTCGACGCCGTAGGCCGCGTCCGCCCCCATCATGCGGATCGTCATGCCCTTCTTGAGCACGCCGTCGACGATGCGCACCAGCACCACGACGCCGAGATAGACGTCGTACCAGGAATCGACCAGCAGCGCCTTCAGCGGGGCCGAGCGGTCGCCCTTCGGCGGCGGCAGCCGGGTGACGATCGCCTCCAGCACCGCCTCGATGTTGAGGCCGGTCTTGGCCGAGATCGGCACCGCGTCCTTGGCGTCGATGCCGATCACCTCCTCGATCTGCTCCTTGACCCGGTCGGGCTCGGCCGCCGGCAGGTCAATCTTGTTGAGGACCGGGACGATCTCGTGGTTGGCGTCCAGCGCCTGGTAGACGTTGGCCAGCGTCTGCGCCTCGACGCCCTGGGAGGCATCGACGACGAGGAGCGAGCCCTCGCAGGCGGCGAGCGAGCGCGACACCTCGTAGGCGAAGTCGACGTGGCCGGGAGTGTCCATCAGGTTCAGGACGTAGTCGCGCCCGTCCTGCGCCTTGTATTCCAGGCGCACGGTCTGCGCCTTGATGGTGATGCCGCGCTCCTTCTCGATGTCCATCGAGTCGAGCATCTGCTCGCTCATGTCGCGCGCCGCGACCGCGCCGGTGATCTGGATCAGCCGGTCGGCCAGGGTCGACTTGCCGTGGTCGATATGGGCGACGATCGAGAAGTTGCGGATGTTGTCGATGGGGGACGCGGTCATCGTGTGGCTGTCTCCGGCGCGCAGGCGCGGCGATGCGCGTGGCGCACGGCGGTGGGGATAAGAGTCGAGGGGAGATAGCAGCGGCACCCCGCCGCGCCAAGACGGCGGCCGGACGCACGCGGCACCTTCCATCACGCGCGTTTCGGATCGCGCTCGGCCGCAACTCTCGTTCTGCCATCGCGATGCAGCGGAGTGACGATCGGCCCCGTTCCGGCATAGTCTCGATCGCAGGCTGACGCAGGGAACGGATCATGGAAGACGACGACAGCAGCGCGGGGCGACGGCCGAATTTGGTCGAGGTCGACAAGATCGCCATTGCACCCGACGTTCTCGAACGCCGGCATGAGGATTTCCGCCAGCGCGTCACCATCCATCTGACCTACGCAATATTTCTCCTTTCAATGGCCGCGATCGGCCTCGTCGTGACCTTCCCGGATCGGACGGCCGTGCTGAAGGATATTCTGTCGATCATCCTGCCGGGATTGTTCGGCGTTTACGGCACCGCGATGGGGTTTTATTTCAGCCAGAGAAAGTGATCGGACCGATCACAATTAGCGAAAGACAATCTCTTTCACCCGACCGTCACTCTCCTGAATCAGGATCGATGCTCCCTTCTCCTTTTGCTCAAGGAGAAACTTCTCGGTTCCAAGCGCGCGCCGTACGGCTTCCGACAGAGTAATGTTGCCGTATCGGCTCGCGATCCACTCCAGAACCTTCCGGTTGTCGGCCGACAGCCTCAGCGTGAGCTTGTCGGCATTCTTGTCTTGCTCCGGCACATTGGGCTCGATGGGAGGTGCAGCCATGGGGGTCTCCGCGGTGCCAGGTAGACGTCAAAACGCCTACGGATTGACGTCTATTGGATGTGTACGGCGTACACACGTCAAGGCACGCGCGCATCTTCCACCGAACGCGGCTACGGCGCTTCACGCCGGCACCTCGGGACGCGATGCGTCTCGTCCATGATCGCCAGCCATCGCACGCGAGGCGCAACGACGATCATCGCCGAGACGCTTCACGCCCCCAACCGGTCCGCCACGTCCTCCGCCAGCGACAGGCTCGACGTCAGCCCCGGGCTCTCAATGCCGAAGAGATGCACCAGCCCCGGCAGCCCGTGCTCGGCCGGACCGTCGATGAGGAAGTCGGCGGCCCCCTCCCCCGGCCCGGACAGCTTCGGGCGGATGCCGGCGTAATCAGGCACCAGCGCGCCATCGGGAAGCGCGGGCCAGTAGCGGCGGATCGCGGCATAGAACAGGGCGCCGCGGCCGGGATCGACCTCGTAATCGGGCGCGTCGATCCACTCGACATCAGGGCCGAAGCGCATCCGCCCGGCGAGGTCGAGGGTGAGGTGGATGCCCAATCCCCCCTCCACGGGCGCGGGGTAGATCAGCCGCGAGAAGGCCGGCCGGCCGGTGCAGCCGAAATAGTTGCCCTTGGCCAGCACCAGGCGCGGCACCCGCGCCTCCGGGTAGCCCTCGGTCGCCCGGGCGAGCGTCTGCGCGCCGAAGCTCGCGGCATTCACCACCGCATCGACCGTGATCGCGTCGTCGCCGAAACGCGCGACCCAGCCCTCGGCGGAGCGGGTCAGGCGCGCGATGGGCGTGTTGAAGGCGAGCGCCCCGCCGGCCCCCTCGATGTCGCCTTGCAGCGCCAGCATCAGGGCGTGGCTGTCGACGATGCCGGTCTCGGTCGAGAGGAGCGCGGCGTTGCAGGTCAGGTTCGGTTCGAGGCGCCTGGCCTCCTCGCCGTCGAGGAGCGACAGGCCCTCGACGCCGTTCTCGACCCCTTGCGCGTGGATCGCCGCGATCTTGGCGCCCTCCGGCTCGGTCGCCGCGACGATCAGCTTGCCGACCTTCGCGTGCGGCACGCCGTGGCTCGCGCAGAAGGCGTAGAGCCGGCGCCGCCCCTCGACGCAGTGGCGCGCTCGGCTCGAGCCGGTCGGATAATACATCCCGGCATGGATCACCTCGGAATTGCGCGAGGACACGCCGGTCCCGATGCCGCCCTCCGCTTCTGCGACGATCACCTCGTGGCCGCGCAGGGCCAGTTCCCGGCCGATCGCGAGGCCGACCACGCCGGCACCGACGACGAGCACCATCATCGGCCGCTCCTCCCTCTGTTTCTTCGTTCGTGCTTGTACAATGAAAAAGGGCCCCTCTCCGGGGAGAAGGGCCCTCTCATGATCGAAACCTGGAAAAAAATCAGGCGGCGATCGACATGGTCGGCTCGGCGGCCCGCACGTCGGCATCGACATGCGCCTCGAAGCGCTTGAAGTTGTTCTGGAACATCTCGACCAGGCTCTTGGCCGTCTCGGCGAAGGCGGCCTTATCAGCCCAAGTCTTGACCGGGTACAGGATGTGCGGCTCGACGCCCGGCACCGAGGTCGGGACCGCGAAGCCGAAATACGGGTCGCGGCGGAAATCCGCCTTGGCCAGCGAGCCGTCGAGGGCCGCGGTCAGCAGCCGGCGGGTGACCCGGATCGGCATGCGCCGGCCGGTGCCGACACCGCCGCCGGTCCAGCCGGTATTGACCAGCCAGCAATCGACGTGGTGGCGGGCGATCAGGTCGCGCAGCAGGTTGCCGTAGACCGAGGGGTGACGCGGCATGAACGGCGCGCCGAAGCAGGTCGAGAAGGTCGCCTCAGGGCCCTTCAGCCCCTTCTCGGTGCCGGCCACCTTGGCGGTGTAGCCCGAGAGGAAGTGGTACATCGCCTCGGCGCCGGTCAGCTTGGCGATCGGGGGCAAAACCCCGAAGGCGTCGCAGGTCAGCATGACGATGTTCTTCGGGTGCCCGGCCTGGCCGGTCGGGCTCGAATTGCTGATGAAGGGCAGCGGGTAGGCGCAGCGGGTGTTCTCGGTGCGCGAGGCGTCGTCGAAATCCGGCTGGCGGGTCACCGGGTCGATGACGACGTTCTCCATCACGGTGCCGAAGCGCTCGGTGGTGGAGTAGATCTCGGGCTCGGCCTCCCGCGACAGGCGGATGGTCTTGGCGTAGCAGCCGCCCTCGAAGTTGAAGATGCCCTTCGGGCTCCAGCCGTGCTCGTCGTCGCCGAGCAGCACGCGGTTCGGATCGCTCGACAGGGTGGTCTTGCCGGTGCCCGACAGGCCGAAGAACAGCGCCGAGTCACCCTCGTGGCCCACGTTGGCCGAGCAGTGCATCGGCATCACGCCGGCCTTCGGCAGGACGTAGTTCAGGTAGGTGAAGACCGATTTCTTCATCTCGCCGGCGTACGAGGTGCCGCCGATCAGCACGATCTTGCGCGAGAAATCGACCGCGATGACGGTCTCGCTGCGGCAGCCGTGCCGGGCCGGGTCGGCGCGGAAGCTCGGCAGGTCGATGATCGTCAGCTCCGGCTCGAAGGTCGCGAGGGTCTCGCGCTCCGGGCGGATCAGCAGGTTGCGGATGAACAGCGAGTGCCAGGCATATTCGGTGAAGACCCGGGTGCGGACCCGGTGGCCGGCCTCGGCGCCGCCGACGAGGTCCTGGGCGAACAGTTCCTTGCCCTCGGCATGGGCCAGGAAGTCCTCCAGCAGGGTCTCGAACTGGGCCCGGGTAATGCCGCCGTTGTTCTCCCACCACACCTCGTTCTCGGTGTCGGCGTCGCGGACCACGAACTTGTCCTTGGGCGAGCGGCCGGTATGGATGCCGGTCTCGGCCACCAGGGCCCCACCGGCGGCCAGCTGCGCCTCGCCACGCTGCAGGGCGTGCTCGTAGAGGCTCGGGGCCTCCAGGTTCCAGTTGACGCGCTTGAGGTTGCGGAGGCCGATCTTGGCGGCGCCGAACGCCTCGTTGAATACGCCGATGTCGTTCACGCCTGTTCCTCCTGGCACCGACCTTGGGGAACACGGCCGTCTGCCGGTCCGATCGGGCCGATTGACTTACGCTCGCGCCCGGCGCGGCGACCGTGCCTGTCCTAGCAGGTCGCGCACCTTCGCGCCGAGGCCGATCAACGGACCTCGGTGAGCTGCTTTAGTAGGTGGCGAAACTTCACGGTTCAATCGAATTCGCCGAATTCTCCCCTGACAAGCTCGACTTTGTGTCATGGGCCGGGGACGGCGCGGGCCTGCGCCGCCATCGCCACCAGCGTGGGGCGCAGCGCGGCGGGATCGGCCAGTCGTTCGGGAAAGGCGACCCGCGCGGTGCGCTCGCCGGCCACGAGGTCGAGCCCCTCGGGGTCGAAGCCGGTCAGGCGCCAAGGTCCGGGCTCCTCGCCGGCCAGCCGCGTGGCGTATAGCGCGACGGCGTCGGCATGGTCCTCGTTCATGTGGGCGACGGCGCCGGGCTCCGAGTCGGCGAGCGCGTCGAGCCCGGTGAGGTCGGTCAGGAGTTCCGACGCGGTCAGCGTCGCCGCACGCGCGAAGCCGCCGTTGAGGTGCCCGGCCCGCACGATCAGGCGGAAGAACGCGAAGTCCGGGAAATCGGCGTAGAGCGCGGCCTTCGGATGACGGGCGAGGAAGCGCGCCCGCGACCGGGGCTCGGCGCTGCGCTCGGCACTGCCCGTCACCGTCAGGCGCGGATGGGCCAGCGGATCGCCCTTGCCGCCCTGGCTCAGCAGCAGCGAGCAGCGCGGATCGGCCTCCAGGTTGAGGGTGTGGGCCGAGAGGCGCGAGAGGAGGAGGAGCGGCGTCCCGTCCAGATCCGTCGCCACGGTGACCAGGGAGGCGAAGGGCGCGCCCCCCTCTCGCTCCAGAGTGGCGAGGGCGCCCGAGCGGATCTTGCGCAGGAGCGCCTTGGCGAGGCCGATCGCATCGAACGGAGCTTCGGCGGCCGGCAGCGGTGCGGCCTGCTTCTGCCCTGCCTCGGCCACTGCATCGGCCATGCCGTCCCCCTCGCCACGCCCGCGTCCTGCGCTACCTTCGCGCGGGCGCCGGGGTCCGTCCAGGCCCCGCAACGCCGCGGCTCGCGATCCCGGATTCGACCTCGCCTGTGGCCGCCTCGCCACGGGTGCTCGCTTTTTCGGCGGGATGGCCTTAAGGGAGACAGAATCGTGGCGTCGCGGCCACTGTCCAGCCTTTATTGGCGACGGGACCGCGGCCAGCGACATCTGCCCCGGAACCGGGTCCAGTCGGGTGACGTTCAGCAGGGCCGGTATGTCCTGCGGGCGAGGCCCGCGCCCCAGGGAATGCCCATGCCGACCATCGCCCTCGTCGATGACGACCGCAACATCCTGACCTCCGTGTCGATCGCCCTGGAGACCGAGGGCTACCGGATCCAGACCTATACCGACGGCGCCTCCGCCCTCGACGGCCTGAAGCATTCGCCGCCCGACCTCGCGATCTTCGACATCAAGATGCCGCGCATGGACGGGATGGAGCTCTTGCGCCGCCTGCGCCAGAAATCCGACCTGCCGGTGATCTTCCTGACCTCGAAGGACGAGGAGATCGACGAGCTGTTCGGCCTCAAGATGGGGGCCGACGACTTCATCCGGAAGCCGTTCTCACAGCGCCTGCTGGTCGAGCGGGTGAAGGCCGTGCTGCGCCGCTTCGCCGCCAAGGAGGCGGGACCCGGCGCCTCGGCGCGCGAGGCGGAGGCCGCCGCCGCCCGCTCGCTCGAGCGCGGCCAGCTGATGATGGACCCGGAGCGCCACACCTGCACCTGGAAGGGCGAGCCGGTGACGCTGACCGTGACCGAGTTCCTGATCCTCCAGGCGCTGGCCCAGCGCCCCGGCGTCGTGAAGAGCCGCAACGCCCTGATGGATGCCGCCTACGACGACCAGGTCTATGTCGACGACCGCACCATCGACAGCCACATCAAGCGCCTTCGCAAGAAGTTCAAGGTGACCGACAACAGCTTCGACATGATCGAGACGCTGTATGGCGTCGGCTACCGCTTCAAGGAAATGTAAGACACTTGACCGTCACAGAATCGGACTTCAGAGACTTGTCTGCGTGAGCGACGGATCGGCTCTCGGCGCGGTGCGCCGCCTGCTTGCCGGCAGGGGATTGGGCAGCAAGGGCCGCGTCTTCGGCGGCTCGGCCGTCAAGCCGTCGAGCGAGATCGACCCCGACGCGGAGGCCGCGCGCGAGCCGTTCGGCCCGCGGACGGTCCGGCGCTGGATCGCGCAGCGCTTCGCCTCGAGCCTGACCCGGCGCATCGTGGTCCTGAACCTCGCCGGGCTGATCGCGCTGCTCGTCGGGTTCCTCTACCTCAACCAGTTCCGCCAGGGCCTGATCGAGGCCCGGGTGCAGAGCCTGCTGACCCAGGGCGACATCATCGCGGGCGCGATCGCGGCCTCGGCCACGGTCGACACCGACGCGATCACCATCGATCCCGACCGCCTGCTCCAGCTCCAGGCCGGAGAGGGCGGAAATTTCGGGGACGAGACGCCCTCGGGCCTCGAATTCTCCCTCAACCCGGAGCGGGTGGCCCCGCTCCTGCGCCGCCTGATCACGCCGACCGGCACCCGCGCCCGGGTCTACGACCGCGACGGCACGATGCTGATCGATTCGCGGGGCTTGTACATCCGCGGCGACCTCAGCCGCGACCCGCCCCCCGTCCACAAGGAGAAGCCGAGCCTGATCGAGCAGGCCTGGAACGCCGTGCGGACGCATGTGCCGGGCCTCGGCCGCCCCTCCTCGGCGGACGAGCCGGGCCCGGCGGACGGGCGCACCCTGCCGGAGGTGCAGCGGGCCCTGGCCGGCGCCCGCGGCACGCTGGTGCGCCGCAACGGCCCGGGCGAGACCATCGTGTCGGTGGCGGTGCCGATCCAGCGCGGCCGCACGGTGCGGGGCGCCCTGCTGCTCTCGACCCAGGAGGGCGACATCGACAAGATCATCGCGGCGGAGCGGTTCTCGCTGCTGCAGGTCTTCATCATCGCGGCGCTCGTGATGGTGGTGCTGTCGATGCTGGTCGCCGGCCAGATCGTCGGCCCGGTCGGGCGCCTGGCGGAGGCCGCCGAGCGGGTGCGCACCGGCATCAAGTCGCGCCAGGAGATCCCCGACTTCACCCGCCGCACCGACGAGATCGGCCACCTCTCGGGCGCGCTCCGGGACATGACCCAGGCGCTCTATCGCCGCCTCGACGCGATCGAGAACTTCGCGGCGGACGTCTCGCACGAGCTGAAGAACCCCCTCACCTCCCTGCGCAGCGCCGTCGAGACCCTGCCGCTCGCCAAGACCGACGAGTCCCGCGGCCGGCTGATGCAGGTCATCCAGCACGACGTGAAGCGCCTCGACCGGCTGATCAGCGACATCGCCGACGCCTCGCGCCTCGATGCTGAGCTCGCCCGGGCCGAGGCCGGCCGCGTCGATCTCAAGAAGCTCATCACCACGGTGGTGTCGGTGGCCAACGAGCGCCGGCGCCGCGGCGACGCCCCGATCGACCTCTCGGTCGAGACGGCGCCGGCCGGCATCGAGGACCCGTTCGCGATCCTCGGCCACGACAGCCGGCTGGGGCAGGTGGTCAACAACCTCCTCGACAATGCCCGCTCGTTCTCGCCCAAGGGCTCCAGCGTCCGGGTCGCCCTGCGGCGGCGGCGCAACGCCGTCGAGCTCACCGTCGAGGATGACGGGCCGGGCATCCCGGCCCATGCCCTGGAGCGCATCTTCGAGCGCTTCTACACCGACCGGCCGGAGCAGGGCTTCGGGCAGAATTCGGGACTCGGCCTCTCGATCTCGCGCCAGATCGTCCAGGCCCATCGCGGCACGATCCGGGCCGAGAACCGGTTGGGCGCGCCCGGTGACGACGGCGAGCCGTCGGTCATGGGGGCCCGCTTCATCGTCCGCATCCCGGCCCAGAGCCGTTGAGAGATGGGCGCCGTCCATGCCAGCTGCCTGGTTCTGGGCGAGGACGGGATCCTGATCCGCGGCGCGGCGGGGAGCGGCAAATCGACCCTGGTGCGTGACCTCATGCGGCTCGGCGCTATCTCGGGCCTCTTCACCGCCCTGGTCGGGGACGACCGCGTGACCCTGACGCATCGTCACGGGCGCCTCGTCGCGGCCCCGCATCCGGCGCTCGCCGGGCTGCTCGAGATCCGCGGCCTCTCCCTGCAAGCCGTTGAGGCGACGGTGCCTTCCGCCGTGGTGCGCCTCGTCGTCGACCTCGCGGAGGCCGCCCCGCGGATGCCCGAGGCCGGGTCGGAGACGATCCTTCTCCGGGAGGTGGCGCTGCCCAGGATGACGGTGTCGCGCGACCCCGGGAGGGCCGAAACGGTGTTGTGGCGTTGGCGCCGCCTCCGTGTCATGATGATGACCGAATGATGCGGATTTCGCCGCATTGCTCTTGCGCTCGCCTTTGCGCTGCACAAAATGGCGGCTCGGCTCCAACGGGGCGTCGGAACTCGTGTCGATGATTGGAATGGTGCTCGTCACCCACGGCCTGCTCGCGACGGAATTCAAGGCCGCGCTGGAGCACGTCGTGGGGCCGCAGGAGCAGCTCGAGACGATCACCATCGGCCCCGAGGACGACATGGAGGTCCGTCGCAAGGACATCATGTCGGCGGTGTGCCGGGTGAATACCGGCGACGGCGTCGTGGTGCTGACCGACATGTTCGGCGGCACGCCGTCGAACCTCGCGCTCTCGTGCATGAATGGCGGCTCGGTCGAGGTGGTCGCCGGCATCAACCTGCCGATGCTGATCAAGCTCGCCAGCGTCCGCGACGAGGAGACCCTGGGCGAGGCGGTGCTCCACGCCCAGGAGGCCGGCCGCAAGTACATCAATGTCGCCTCGCGGGTGCTGGCCGGCAAATAGGTCGGCAAGGAGGCCGGGCGCGCGCCGGCGCCCCCTCCCCTTCGTCACCATCCGCTCTAGCTTTCTCCGCCGGCCCGTTTACCGTAACGGGCCGATTCTCTTGATGCGCGCGAGAGCCGGACGACGGGCGACAGGCCCGCCCCACCGGGTCCAGCAGGTGCCACGACCGATGACGCCCTTTGCCGATACAGACGACGAGGACGGCGAGCTGCCGCCGGCTCCGGAGGGCGCCAGCGCCCGCGACCTGCCGATCATCAACCGCCGCGGCCTGCATGCCCGGGCCTCCGCCAAGTTCGTGCAGACGGTGGAGAAGTTCGGCTCGGAGGTCACGGTGAGCCGGGGTGGCGAGACGGTGGGCGGGCGCTCGATCATGGGCCTGCTCACCCTCGGGGCCGCCCAGGGCACCAGCATCCGGGTCACGGCTCTGGGGCCCGACCAGGAATCCTGCATGGAGGCGATCACCGCCCTCCTCGCCAACCGCTTCGGCGAGGACGAGTAGGCGTCTCGCAGCCGGCCTCAGGCCCGCAGCCGCATCAGGCGGCGCAACGTCGTCCGCTCCCGCGGCGGCCGCGCCATGCCGGCCGCATCCACCGTCACCAGGGCCTCGACGCGGGCAGGCGCCGGCGCGAGGGCCGGGCCCTGCGCCAGGCCGAGGCCGGCTCGGCGCCAGATCGTGTCGTGGCGGCCGGTGGCGAGATGGACGGCTGCCGCCACCACCTCCCCGTCCCGCCGCACCAGGTCGATGCAGGCCTGCCGCCGGTGGGCGAAGCGCCGCGTCACCACCCGGAAGGCCGTGACCGCCGCCGGATCACCGAGCAGGCTGTCCGGGCCGCGCCGCGCATCGAGAACCAGGACATGCTCGACCGCGTCGCGCAGGCGCACCGGGTCGCGCACCCGTTCCAGCGAGGTCCGGCCCGCCGGCAGGGTCAGGGGCGCCGGATCTGGCGCCGGGGCGGCCTGATCGGCCACCGTGAGGCGCCGCCCGGTGCCGCCCGCGACCTCGCCGAGGGCGACCGCGAGGCCCGAATCGGGCCGCAGGTCCGGCCAGTGCAGGTCGTCGAGGTGCAGGGCCGAGTGGCGCAGGTGGTCGAGGGCGGCGCGCAGGACCGCGACCGTGTGGTCGGCGTCGACCGCCGCCTCGGCGGTGCCGGCGAGCGGCAGGCGCCAGAGGCGGGCCCGGCCGGAGAGACCTTGCCGCGACGGCAGGCGCAGCGGCAGCACGCCGCGCAGGATCGGGGCGCGCAGGCCGTCCTGCCAGACCAGCAGCAGCGCCAGGGTTCGCCCATCGGACAGGTGCTGCGCCATGGTCAGGGTGAAGTCCGGATCGGCGTAGACGCTCGGCTCGATCGCCCGGCCCATCAGGCTGCGCCACGCCTCGATCTCCGGTTCGCGCAGCGAGGAGGGATGGCGCAGCTCCGCCCGCAGGCTCACCGCGCCGGTCAGACCACCCTGGATCAGCGTGAAGGGAGTGCTCATCGCAGCCTCGTTCCGGGTCACCCGTCCCGGAACGGGACAGGTGCGCGGCTCCAGCGGCCGCGCCGGGCAAGGCGTTTCAAGCGCCGTGCCGGCCCGGTACGGGATCGGCCCGATGGGTCAGCCTCCGGGGATCGCCAACGGGTTGCCGGTCAGTGCGGCGGCGTCCGGCGCATCGATCGCGGGCCGGCCCAGAAACGCGTCCCACAGCCGGCGCACGAAGGCGGGATCGAGGTCGCGCACGATCAGCACCAGCCGCGAGCGGGTGTCGCCGTCCGGCCAGGCCGGCAGGGTGGCGGGCGTGTGGACGACGTGCTGCACCCCGTGCACCACCACCGGCCGGCCCGGATCGTCGGCGAGCGCCACCAGCCCCTTCAGCCGCAGGAGCTTCGGGCCGTGGGCGGAGCGCAGGAGATCGAGGAACATCTCGAACGCCGCCCGCGGCACCGGCTCGTCGCTCACCAGGTGGAAGGCCCGGATCGCCGCGTCGTGCCGGTTGACGTCGTGATGGTGATGGCCGTGGTGGTGATGGTCGTGACCGTGATGGTGGTGATGCGCGTGCTGCCGGTCCTCCGCCCCGAGCCAGGTCCGCACGTCGGCGACCTTGCCGTCGAGGTCGAACAATCCGCCGAGCATCGCCTCGGCCGGGGCGTCCGGCGCCAGGATCACGGCGCCCGGATTGATCCGGGCGAGGCGCTGGCGCAGGGCCTCGGCGCGCTCGCCGGCGAGGTCGGCCTTGGTCACGACGAGCCGGTCCGCCACCGCGACCTGGCGCAGCGCCTCCGGATGCGCGTCGAGGGTGCCGTCGCCGTTGACCGCGTCCACCACCGTGACCACGCCCTGGAGCGCGTACCGCATCGCCACGTAGGGATGGTAGAGCAGCGCGTGCAGGATCGGCGCCGGATCGGCGAGGCCGGTGGTTTCGATCACCACCCGGCGAAACGGCTGGATCCGCCCGTTGTCGCGCTTGCGCAGCAGGTCCTCCAGGGTGGCGATCAGGTCGCCCCGCACGGTGCAGCACAGGCACCCGGCCCCGAGCAGGATCATCCCCTCGTCCACCGTCTCGATCAGCAGGTGATCGAGCCCGACCTCGCCGAACTCGTTGACGATCAC
>NZ_LABZ01000102.1 GCF_001043955.1 Methylobacterium tarhaniae
GGGCCCGGGCCCGGGCCCTCGACGCCCACACCTATCGCCACCGGGCCGAGACCATCCTGGCGGTGATGGCCGCGTGACCGGACATCCCATGCCCCTCTCCGGACCTCTCTCGGTGCTCCTGCTCGACACCGAGCCGAGGACCAGCAACGCCTACATCGCCCTCGCGATCACGGACGCCCTGCGGCGCCATCCCTCGGTCGCCCGGGTCGTCCGCGCGACCCATGCCGACGCGGTGGCGCTGGCGCAAGGTGAGCGGTTCGACCTCGTCCTCGCCCTCGGCGGCGCGAGCCGGCACCACGCCCTCCTGCGCCGCCTCTGCGCGCTCGCCGGCACCAGCGCGCTGTGGACCACCGAGGATCCGTACCTGAGCGCCGCGAATGCCCGGCTCTCGGGCTGCTTCGACCTCGTCTTCACCAACGACCGCGGCTCGCTTCCCCGCTACGGGGCCGGCGCCCGGCACCTGCCGCTCGCGGCGACGCCCCTGTTCCAGGACCTGCCCGTCCGGACGGAGGACGCCGATTACCGCTACGACCTCCTGTTCGTCGGGACGGCCTGGCCGAACCGGGTCGCGACCCTCGACCGGATCCTGTCGGCCTTTCCCCGCGACCTGAAGGTGAAGGTCGCGCTGCCCGCCAATGCCTACCTGCCCCAGGCCGTGCTGGCGCGCGACGACCTGATCGTCGATTGGCGCTGCGGCAACGAGGATTTCGCCCGGCTCGCCAATGCCAGCCGGGTGGTGCTGACGCTGCCGCGGGTCTTCACCGCGGGCGCCGACGAGACGCCGGCCGGCACGACGCCGCCGCCGCGGCTGTTCGAGGTCGCGCTCGCCGGCGGGGCGCAGCTCGTGGTCGGGGCCGAGCCCGAGACCTTCGACTACTACGAGGCGGACCGCGAGATCGGCGCCTGCGCCGAGGGCGACGCCGTCCGGGCGATCGCCGCCCTGCTGGCCGATCCGCGGGGCCGCATCGCCATGGCCGAGCGCGCCCGCGCCCGCACCCGCGCCGAGCACCTCTACGACCACCGCGTCGACGTCATCTTGCGGGCGGTGCAGGAGCGCGGGACGGCCGCGCCGCCGGCCACGCTCCCCGGACCGCCCAAGCCCCGCCTGCTCTTCGTCGCCCATAACCGGCTCGGGCGCCGCCAGGGCGGCGGGGTGGAGTTCTACCAGGAGCAGCTGGCCGGCGCGCTCGACGGGTTCGAGCCCCTGTTCCTCTATCCCTCCTTCGAGGAGGAGGCCTGGGTGATGCGCCTCGACGAGGGCGAGACCTCGGAGGCGATGCCGATCCCGCCGGCGGACAGGCTGCTGGCGAGCCCCGAGATCGAGGCCCTGTTCGAGCGCATCCTGGTCGAGCGGCGCATCGACCTCGTCCACGTCCACCACCTGCTCGGCCTGCCCTTGAGCCTGCCGGCGATCGCCCGGGCCCACGGCGTGCCGGTGGTGGCCCAGCTGCACGACTTCTTCCTGGTCTGCCACCGCTACACCCTGATGAACCAGCACGGCCGGTTCTGCGACGTGGTGAACCGGGGCGAGGGGCAGTGCGACGGCTGCCTCGCCGGCACCGACGGGCTGCCCGCCGGCTCGAAGGCGCGGCGGGACGGGTTCGTGGCGCGGATGCTCACGAGCATCGACGCCTTCGTGTCGAGCACGCCGGCCACCGCCGACTACGTCCGGGCCTTCTACCCCGAGGCTAAGGCCCGGGTCGCCGTGATCGAGATGGTGGATGCGGAGCCCGCCGGCCTCCCGCCGCCGGACGCCCCCCGGGCGTGCCTCCCCGGCCCACGCCGCCCTCTTCGGGTCGCGGTGCTCGGCAACGTCGTCGACCACAAGGGCGCCCGGACCCTGCTCGAGCTCGTGCGCACCACCGAGGGCGAGGGCTTCGTCTTCGAGGTGTTCGGTTATATCGAGACCTACCTCGTCGCCGCCTTCGAGGCGCAGGCCGGGGAGCGGCTGCGCTTGCGCGGCGGCTATGCCCGCGACGAGGTGCCGGCCTTGCTCGCGGGCTGCGACGTGTCGCTCCACCTCTCGCTCTGGCCGGAGACCTACATGATCTCGCTGACCGAGGCGTGGCGGGCGGGCCTGATCCCGATCGTCACCGATCTCGGCGCGCCGGGGGAGCGGGTCACCGAAGGGATCGACGGCCTCAAGGTCCCGCCCGGCGAATCCGGCGCCGTCCGCCAGGCCCTGCGGCGCCTCGCGCACGATCCCGGCCTCGTTGCCGCCCTGCGCGCAGCCATCGCGCAAAAGGCCTTCCCGAGCGTCGCCGACCACGCCGGGCAGATGGCGGCGCTCTACCGCGACCTGATCGCGGCGCGGCCCGCCCCGCATGCGGAACCCGGCGCATCGGCGGCGCCCTGTACCCTCTCGTCCCTCGACCTGGGGCTTCGCCTCAACCACCCCGACTGGACCGACCCGGCGATCGTCTGGGACGGGGCGAGCGAGGCAAGCACCCTCACCGACGCCCTGCCATCCGCGGTCGCGGGCCTGCCCGAGCGCGTCCTGGCACCGGGCGACCCCGCCTTGTCCTGGGAGATCGCCGACCTCGTCGTCGACGGCCAGCGGCTGCCCGGCCGGATCGGCGCCTGCGCGGCCAGCGACAGCCTCTCGCTGCGCGGCTGGCTCTGGCGGCCCGAGGCCGGGCGGCCGACCGGGACCTGGCTGCGGCTGCGTTCGGCCGACGCCACGCGCTTCGTCACCGCCCTCCCCGAGCGCCGCCCCGAGCTCGCCGGCCGGTTCGGCACCGGCCGGGCCGAGCAGGCCGGCTTCGCGGCGCAGATCCGCATCGCGGGGCTGCCGGCGGGGCCGCACGCGATCGACCTCCTCCAGGTCTTCGGCGACCACGTCGCGGTGGCTCGCGAGGTCGCGCATGTCACCGCCCCGGGGCTTCCCGCGCCGGGACCCGTGACGCCGTGGCGGACCGGCCTGCCGGTGGCGCAGGGATCGCCGCGCCGCAGCGCCGAGCCCGCCCGCCTCGCGGGCCACGGATTGCAGGTGATCGCGGGCGTGCCGGTGGCGCGCCAGGGCGGCCTCACCCGCATCGAGGTGCGGCTTCCCGCCGGGACGCGCCGCGGGCAGCCCTTCCTGGTTCTCGAGGGCGACGAGGGCACGGCCTCGACCCGGGCGTCGTGGCGCGAGGAGGATGGGACGGAGCGGATCGGCGCCGAGGCGCAGGTCCGCGCGATCCCGCCCGGCTCCTACCGCCTCGCGGCGCTGGTCGAGCACGAGGACGGGGCGGACCTCCACGAGACCGGTGCCGCGCTGTTCGTCTCGCCCTCGACCCGTGCCTGCCTGGTCACGGCCGAGGCGCCGCCGGCCCTGCGCCGCGCCTGGATCCCGCGGGTGCGCAGCCGGCCGAGCCTCGATGCCGTCGCGGTCGCAGAGGTCTCGTCCCTGCTCGGCGCGAGCGTCACGGCCTCGGGCTGGTGCTTCGTGCCGGGGCGCGGCCGGCCGGTCGCCTTGGTCGGCCGCTGGGGCGCGCGGGGCGCGCGCCGCTTCATGATCGCCGAGAGCTTCGCCCGCCAGGACGTGGCGGCGCATCTGCGGGACGACGACGCCCTGACCGCCGGCTTCGAGATCCAGCTGCCCCTCGCGGCCCTGCGGGACGGGACGCTGACGGTATTCCAGGTCTACGAGCGCGGCGCGGTCGCCCTGCCCGCCTTCCCGCGCCACGTCGCGGCGATGATCCCGGGGTGACGGGCGGAGAGCGACGTCCCCTCACCATCGCGCTCTCGCATCGACACGTCGATGCGAGAGCGTCCGGCGCATCAACGCCGGCGCCCGTTCGGGCTGGCCTTGCGCCTTCAAACGAGTCCGCTCGAAGGTGCGGCGGTCCGATTCGCCCCTCGGCCTCACCACTTGTAGCTCAGGCTCGCGGTGATGCGGCGCTGCTCGCCGTAGAAGCAGGCCGTGACCGACTGGCACGAGGAGACGAAGCGCTTGTCGGTGAGGTTGGCGGCATTGATGGCGAAGCGCCAGTTGTCGCGGCTGTAATGGATCACCGCGTCGATCAGCGCCCGCTCCGGCACGGTCAGGGTATTGTCGACATTGGCGAAGGAGCGGCCGACGTAGCGCACCCCGGCGCCGAAGCCGAACCCGGCCCAGTCGCCGGTCGGGATGGTGTAGTCGGCGAAGACCGAGGCCAGGGTCTCGGGGGTGTTGGTCGGCGTCCGGCCGATCGTGCCGACATCGCCCTTGGTGATCTCGAGGTTGTAGCTGGTGAACGACGCGACGACGTTGAAGTCCTTGGTGATGTTGGCGACGAGCTGGGCCTCGAAGCCGCGCGAGCGGGTCTCGCCGAGCTGGAGCTGGTTGAGGTTGTTGGTCGGGTCGATGGTGAGGGTGTTGGCCAGCGCCAGATCGAAGGCGGCGAGGGTCAGGAAGGCGTTCGAGCCCGGGATCTCGTACTTGACGCCGGCCTCGTACTGGTCGCCGGTGGTCGGCCGGAACGGCTGGCTGAAGAAGTTGGTGCCGACCTGCGGGTTGAAGAAGGTCGCGTAGCTGACATACGGCGCCAGGCCGAAATCAAAATTGTAGATCAGCCCATAGCGCTGCGTGTAGGCATTGGCCGATTGCCGGGTCTGCGTGCTAGCGAGCCGGTTGTTGACCTCGTTCGAGGTGAAGTCGCCGCGGCCGGACACGACCAGCGTCAGCTCGGGCGTGAGCTTGATCTGATCCTGGAAGTAGACACCGAGCTGCTGGAAGACGTCGTAATTGACGAGATACGGCGCGACCGGGACGCTCGGGCTGCCGTAATTCGGCGTGATGATGTTGAAGTTCGCGACCGTCGGACCGACGAAGCCTCCGGTGGCGTTGTTGTCGTTGAGCTGGAGGTTCTTGTAGTCGAGGCCCATCAAGACGGTGTGCTTGAACAGGCCGTCATCGAACCGGGCCACCGCCTGGTTGTCGACGTTGAACAGGCGCGCCCGCGACGAGGCGCGGAAGCGGTAACGCGCGATCTGGGTCTGGTTCGCATCGGCGTAGCCGAAGCCGTTGAGGCCGAACAGGCCGCCCAGGAACGCGTCGTCGAGCGATTCGCTGAAGGCGTAGCGCAGGTTCTGCCGGAATGTCCAGGTATCGTCGAAGACGTGCTCGAACTCGTAGCCGATATTGGCCTGGGACCGCCGGTAGGTGTTGTTGAACGGATCCGAGACGTTGTCGCTCCGGGGAATGCGCAGGCCGAGCACCGTCGGCCGCACCGTGCCGTAATACGGCAGGAACGCATTGAGGCGGCCGGTATCGTCGTACTGGAAGCTCGACAGCAGCGTGAAGGTGGTGGCGCCGTCCGGCCGGTAGGTGAAGGTCGGGGCGATGTAGCCGCGATTCTCGTCGAGCCCGTCGACCTGCGTGCCGCCCTGCCGGCCGATGCCGGTCAGGCGGTAGAACCACTTCCCCTCCTGGTCGGCCGGCCCGCCGAAATCGAAGGCGAGGTATTTCTGGCCGAACGAGCCGCCGCCGACCTCGACGTAGTTCAGGGGCTCGAAGGGCGGCTTCTTGCTGATCAGGTTGACCAGGCCGCCGGGTCCGCCCTGCCCGAACAAAACCGCGGCCGGCCCGCGCAGCACGTCGATCCGCTCGAGCCCGAACGGATCGACCTTGTAGGCGGCGAAGCCGTAGTTGAAGAGCTGCAGCCCGTCCCGGTACAGGCCGGTGTCGTTCGCCGTGAAGCCGCGGATCAGGAAGAAGTCGACCCGCGGGTCCGGCCCGAAGACGTTGCCGAAGACGCCGGCCGAGTAGCTGATCGCCTCACCCACCTGCTGCGGCTTGAGGGCGTCGAGCTGCTCGCGCCCGATCACGGTAACCGATTGCGGCGTCTCGATCAGTGGGGTGTCGGTCTTGGTCGAGGTCAGGGTGCGCTTGGCGACGTAGCCGTCGATCGGGCCGCGCGGATCCTCCTTCGGACGGGCTGCCACCACCGTCGCCCCGGCCGGCGCGGCATTGCCCGCGACGTTGATCTGCTCGAGCTGGATCGTGCCGCCGGCGGCCGAGCCCCGCTGCGGCGGCGTCGCCTCCTGAGCCGTCGCGTCCGGAGCCGCGAGGACCAGGCCGAGCCAGGAGACGCCGCCGGCGAGCGTCACGACGAGGCGGCGGGAGAGGGCGGAGGCGCAGGGATGGGACAGCATGACATGACCTTCGGGCAACGGCCCGCCCGCCCCGGGGGCGGACCGCCCAGGCTGACGACGCTGTTTAGAATGATACTAAGCTATTGCACCAGTTCGCTTTTTCCCTAGCACGGCCGGTCGGCATGCGAAGTCGGAATCCCGGATTGCGCGGTGGATGTTAGAGCCAGTGTCATATCCGCAACGACGGGTGCGGCCCGCGATCGGGGCCGCAGCGGCGAGGATTGCGCTCGTGTGGGAAGGCCCGCGCCGCGTCATTCCTTGGACAGCCTTGCCGTTGGGACGAAGGGATCCCGTTCCCGCCGCCGGGACGGATCGCTCTCATCGCGCCACGAACGTATCCCGGATCGCCTTGGCGTTGCGGCGGACCATCGGCCCGAGCCAGGCGCCCGAGGCGAGATAGGCCCCGGGCCGGACCGGCGCGAGGGCGGCGGCGAGCTCATGGGCCAGATCGGTCGCCGGCAGGGCCTCGCCATCCGAGGCGCCGGCCTGCCGGTACACCACGGTCGTATCCTCGCGCCGATAGGCCGGATGCGGCGCCAGCCCGGCGCGGCGGGCGGCGCGGTCGAGGGTCTCGCGCACGAAGCCGTGGACATGGGCGAAGTGGAAGCGCTCGTGCGGCGGCTTGCCTGTCGCCGCCATGTTGGGCACCGCGGCGTAGAGCACGCCCCCCGGCGCGAGCCGAAGGGCGAGCCGCTCCAGGGTGTCGACCGGATCGCGCAAGTGCTCCAGCACGTGGTGGGCCGTGACGACCTCGAAGGTCTCGTCGGGCGCGAGGTCGTCGATCCGGTCCAGCACCCGTGCGCCGTACTCGTCGCGGGCATAGGCCGCGTAGGCGCGGCCGGGCTCGACGCCCGTGGCGGTGCAGCCGCGCGCCCGGGCGGCGGCCAGGAACTCGCCGGAGCCGGAGCCGAAATCCAGCACCCGGACGCCGGGCCGCAGGGCGGGCCCGAGCAGGTCGGCGCGAAAGGCCGCCTCGCGCCGGGAGCGGGTGAGATGGTGGCGCGGCGGGCGCCGGCCGAGGGCGAACTGGTAGGCGGCGCGATAGGCCGAGGCGTAATAGGCGTCGAGCTCGGCGGCGGTCGGCATCGGGTCGGTGCGGATCAGCCCGCATCCCGTGCAGGCGACGGAGCGCAACCGCTTCAGCCGGCGGTCGGTCTCGGCCACGGTCAGGGTCTCGGTGCCGCCGCAGAGATTGCACGCCATCGCCTCGCCCCGGTACGGGTAGGCGGTGAACGGAACGGCGTGCCGGACGAGGTGGAGCGGCGAGGACATCGGCGGCCTGTCTCCCAGGACGACGGCCGGCGGAGTGCCGGCCTGACCTTTGGTAACGTGCGAGGGCCGGATCGTCATCCCGCGGCGCAGCGTCGTTCCGCGGAAGCGCGCAGGGAGGGCCCGATGTTCGAACTGAGCCAGCTGCGCTGCTTCGTGGCGGTGGCCGAGGAGCTGCATTTCGGCCGGGCGGCCGAGCGGCTGCACCTGACCCAGCCGCCGGTGAGCCGCCAGATCCAGGTCCTGGAGCGCGTCCTCGACGTCGCGCTGCTCAACCGCACCAGCCGCGCCGTGCGGCTGACCCCGGCCGGGCGGCGCTTCCTGGTCGAGGCCCGGCGCATCCTGCGCCTGTCGGACGAAGCGGCGGCGACCGCCCGGCGGGTGGCGGCGGGCCAGGCCGGCAGCGTCACCCTCGGCTTCACGGCGGCCGCCGCCTACCGCACCCTGCCCGATCTCGTGCGGGCGGCCCGGCGGCGCCTGCCGGAGGCCGACATCCTGCTGAAGGAGATGGTTAGCGCCGCCCAGGCCGAGGCCCTGGGGGCGCAAAGGATCGATCTCGGCCTGATGCGCCCGCCCCTGCCGCCGGCGGCGGATGGGAGCCTGTGCATCGCCCGCGAGACCCTGGTGGCGGCGCTGCCCGAGGATCACCCGCTGGCGGCGGCCGAGGGCGTGACGGCGCAGGCGGTCGCCGCCGAGCCGCTCATCGCCTACGCCCCCGACGAGGCGCGCTACTTCCACGACCTCGTCGGCGACTACTTCGACGAGGCCGAGCTGAACCCGCGCGCAGTGCAGCACCTGGCGCAGATCCACACCATCCTGTCGCTGGTGCGCTCCGGCCTCGGCCTCGCCTTGGTGCCGGAATCGGCGGCCTCGCTCCGGGTCGCCGGCGTGAGCCTGCGGCCCCTGGTGCCTGCCCCGCGCCGACCGGTCGAGCTCTACTTGGTCTGGCGCCGCGGCAACGACAACCCGCTGATCCCGATCCTGGCCGAGCTCGCCGGCACGCTCGGCGGATCGATGCCCGAATTGGATTGAACCATGCCGACATGGTGCTGGAAGGGCATCATGCGCGGGCGTAGACCTTCCGATCAGCGGGGCGAAGCCCCGACCCCGAGATGAGGAAACACGCCCCGATGGCCACTGCGCTCTCGCCCGTCGACGTCGCCCAGCGCCTCGGCGCCGGCCTGCTCTCCTTCCCGGTGACCCCCTTCACCGCCGATTTCGCCATCGACGAGGCGCAGTACCGCAGCAACCTCGACTGGCTGTGCGGCTACGACGTCGCCGGCCTGTTCGCGGCGGGCGGCACCGGCGAGTTCTTCTCCCTCACCCCGGCCGAGGTCGCCCGCGTCGTCGGCGTCGCGGTGGCCGAGACCGCCGGCCGGGTGCCGGTGCTGGCCGGGGCCGGCTACGGCACCGCCATCGCCTGCGAGATGGCCCGTGCCGCCGAGAAGGCCGGCGCCGACGGCCTGCTCCTGCTGCCGCCCTACCTCGTCGGCTCGGAGCAGGACGGCCTCTCGGCCCATATCGAGGCGGTGTGCCGTTCGACCGGCCTCGGCGTGATCGTCTACAACCGCGACAACGCGGTGATCGGCCCCGACGCCCTGGCGCGGCTCTGCGACCGGCTGCCGAACCTCGTCGGCTACAAGGACGGCATCGGCGACATCGAGCTGATGACCCGGATCTACTCGCGGCTCGGCGACCGGCTGACCTATGTCGGCGGCCTGCCCACCGCCGAGACCTTCGCCCTGCCCTATCTCGAGATGGGCGTGACCACCTATTCCTCGGCGGTGTTCAACTTCGTGCCGGGCTTCGCGCTCGACTTCTACGCCGCCGTGCGCCGGCGCGACCGGGTGGCGGTGGCGACGGGACTGCGCGACTTCATCCTGCCCCTGATCGAGATCCGCAACCGCCGCAAGGGCTACGCCGTCTCGATCATCAAGGCCGGGATGCGGGCGGTCGGGCGCGATTCCGGCCCGGTGCGCTTTCCCCTCACCGACCTCACCGCGGCCGAGCAGGCGGAGCTGGCGGCCCTCGTCGCCCGCGTCGCCCCGGCGCAGGCGCTCGCCGCCGAGTGATACCGCAGCGCCTTCGAACAGACTTGTTCGACGGCGCTGGCTAAGCCCGAATGGGTCTGCGCCGCAGGCGCCAGGCGCTGGTGCGCCGAACGCTGATGCATCGACGTGTCGATGCATCAGCGCGCGGGTATAAGCGTCGAACAGTTCAGGCGGCGTCCCTCGTGGGCGGTGCCGCCGCTTCTGCTAAAAAGCCGGCGCCCCGGATGCCGGCGACACCGGGAGGGAGCCGATGCTGGACGAGCCGCGGACCGCCGGGGGACACGCCACCCCCGAGGTCACCCCTGCACGGCGGGGCGACGCACCGCGCACCATCCGCCTCCATGAGACCGACAACGTCGCGATCGTGGTCAACGCCTTCGGGCTGCCGGCCGGCACGGCCTTCCCCGACGGCCTGGCGCTCCGGGAATTCGTGCCGCAGGGGCACAAGGTGGCACTTCAGGACATCCCCGAAGGCGCCGAGATCCGCCGCTACGGCGAGGTGATCGGCACGGCGCTCCAGGCGCTGCCGCGCGGCGCCTGGGTCGAGGAATCGCGGGTGCGCACGCCCCTGGCGCCCGACCTCGACCAGTTGGCGCTCGCCACCCGCGTGCCGGCGCCGCTGCCGCCCCTCGACGGCTACACCTTCGAGGGCTTTCGCAATCCGGACGGCTCGGTCGGCACCCGGAACATCCTGGCGATCTCGACCAGCGTGCAATGCGTCGCCGGCACCCTCGAGGTGGCGATCCGGCGCATCAAGCAGGAGTTGCTGCCGCGCTTCCCCAACGTCGACGACGTGATCGGGCTGACCCACGCCTATGGCTGCGGCGTCGCCATCAACGCGCCGCAGGCGGTGATCCCGATCCGCACCCTCCAGAGCCTGGCGCAGAACCCGAATTTCGGCGGCGAGGTGATGGTGGTCGGCCTCGGCTGCGAGAAGCTGGTCTCCGAGCGGCTGCTGCCGGAGGGCCGAGCCGACGGCGTGGTGCGGCTCCAGGACGAGGCTCACCAGGGTTTCGGGATGATGCTCGACAGCATCATGGCGATGGCCGAGGCCCGCCTCGCGATCCTGAACGAACGTCGGCGCGAGACCTGCCCGGCCGCCGACCTGGTGGTCGGCCTGCAATGCGGCGGCAGCGACGCCTTCTCGGGCGTCACCGCCAACCCGGCACTCGGCTTTGCCGCCGACCTCCTGGTGCGGGCCGGCGCCACCGTGATGTTCTCGGAAGTCACGGAGGTGCGCGACGCGATCCACCTCCTCACGCCCCGGGCCGAGACCGAGGAGGTGGCGCGCGCGCTCGTGCGAGAGATGGCCTGGTACGACGACTACCTCGCGCAAGGAGGGGCCGACCGCAGCGCCAATCCCTCTCCCGGCAACAAGAAGGGCGGGCTCAACAACATCGTCGAGAAGGCGCTGGGCTCGGTGGCGAAATCCGGCACCAGCGCGATCCGCGGCGTGCTCGCCCCCGGCGAGCGGGTGCGCCAGAAGGGCCTGATCTTCGCCGCCACCCCGGCGAGCGACTTCGTCTGCGGCACGCTGCAGCTCGCCTCCGGCATCACCCTCCAGGTCTTCTCCACCGGCCGCGGCACGCCCTATGGCCTCGCCGAGGCGCCGGTGATCAAGGTCGCGACCCGCACCGAGCTGTCGCAGCGCTGGTCCGACCTGATCGATCTCGACGCGGGCAAGATCGCCACCGGCGAGGCGACGATCGAGGAGACCGGGTGGGAGCTGTTCCGCCTGATCCTCGACGTGGCGAGCGGCAGGAAGAAGCCGTGGTCGGATCATTGGGGGCTGTACAACGACCTGACGCTGTTCAACCCGGCGCCGATCACCTGAGGCCTCCCGCGGCTCTCCCGAGAACAGCGCCCGATCGCGCTGCCATCGGGCGCCGCCCTAGACCTTTGATCTTGCCGCATTTTCTGCGACGAACCGGTACCCACTTCGTCGGACAATGCTCGAGAACAGCCACCCTCGGCGTCATCCAGGGGCCGCGCAGCGGAACCCGGGACGACGCCGAGGGATGTCGAGGCAAGTGCCGGTCATGCCTTGACCGGCCGCGCCCTCACCGCTCATGCCCCGCCGTCGAGGTCGTCTCCCGCACCGGCGAGAGCAGGTAGTCGATCACCCGCCGCCGCCCGGTGCGGATCTCCACCGTCGCGGTCATTCCGGGGGTGAGCGGCACTTCCTTGCCGTCGGCCAAGATCGTGGTCTTCGCCAGGGCCACCGTCACCGGGAAGATCAGGTTCTGGGTCTTGGGCATCCCCGTCACCGGGTTCACGCCCTGGCTGCGCGCCACCGACAGGGCGTCGCTGCCGCCGCCCGCCTCGCGGTCGTCCACCGCGTCGCGCGACACCCGCACCACCTTGCCCTCGATCGAGCCGTAGCGGGTGAACGGGAAGGCGTCGATCTTCACCACCGCCTCCTGGTCCGGCATGACGAAGCCGATATCCTTGTTCTGGACCTGGGCCTCGACCTCGATCGGCCCGTCGGTCGGCACGACCACCATCAGGGGCTGCCCGGCCGTCACCACTTGGCCGAGCGTCGTCACGGCGAGCTGCTGCACCGTGCCGGAGATCGGGGCCTTGAGCTGGGTCCGCTCGCGCTTGAGCTGCGCCTTCACCACGTCCTGAACCAGGGCGTCGCGCTTCTGCGCCGCTTCCGTCAGTGCCTGGTGCTGGCGCGCCACCGTCTCGCTGGTCAGCTGCGCGATGCGCCGCTCGAGCGAGGTCGCGGCGGCCTTGGCCTCGGTCAGCTGGCCGCGGTCATAGGCGAGGTCGGCCGAGACCTGCTCGACCTGCTGCACCGCGTCGATCACCGCCGCGCGGGTGCCGGCGGCCTTGGCCACCAGGGTCTCGCGCATCTGCGCGCGCTCCTGCAGCACCGCCTGCAGCCGCAGCCGGGCCGCGATGCTGGCGGTGAAGCGCTCCTGCGTCGCGATCTTCTCGGCGAGCTGCGCCTCGAACGCCTCGCGGGTGGTGACGTACTGGCCGATCTCGGCCAGCATCGCCCCCTCCTCGCGGGCGCGCACCGCCGGGGGCACGTCGGCCGGGAAGCTCACCTTGGCGGTGGGCCGGTTCTTCTCCACCGCCTCGATCGTGGCGCGCCGCCGGGCGATCTGCGCCTCCAGGGCCGAGAGGTCGCCCTGGCGCGACGACAGGTCGGCCTCGGCCTCGGTCGGCTCGAGCGTCAGCAGCACGTCGCCGGCCTGGACCCGGCTGCCGTTCTCGACCGCGATCGTCTGGACCTTGCCGGTATCGAAGGGCTGCACGACCTTCGAGCGCCCGGAGGGCTGGATGCGCGCGGTGGCGACGGCGTGGATGTCGATCTTGGCGAGGATGCTCCAGAGCAGGGCCGCCCCGAACATCAGGCACATCACCCAGGTGAACACCACCGCGTAGGGCGAGGGCGGGGTGTCGAGGATCTCCAGGTGCGCCGGAAGGAACTCCTGGTCCGAGCGGTCGTCGGCCAGGCGCCGCACCCGCTCGGACAGGCCGCGCGGGCTGAAGCGGGCCGGTGGCGGGGGCGCGCGCCGGGGAGCCGGAAGGCCGGGCTGGGGGGCAGCGGGTTGCGGATTCGCGCTCACGCGGCTTCTCCCTGGGCTGAGCCGTGGTCGGATTGCAGGCGCCAGAGGCGTCCGTAGAGCGAGGTCGGCCGCTCGATCAGCTCGCGATGGGTGCCGTCCTCGACGATGCGCCCTTCCTGCACCGCGATGATGCGGTCGCACATCCGCACCGCCGCGAGGCGATGGGCGATGATGATCACCGTGCGACCGCGCACGATGTGCTTCATGTTCTCCTGGATGATCCGCTCGCTCTCGTAGTCGAGGGCCGAGGTCGCCTCGTCCAGGATCAGGATGCGCGGGTTGGTGGCCAGCGCCCGCGCGATGGCCAGCCGCTGGCGCTGCCCGCCCGAGAGGTTGGCGCCGCGCTCCTCGATCGGCGTGTCGTAGCCGAGCGGCAGCCGGTTGATGAACTCGTCGGCGCCGGCGAGCCGCGCCACCTGCATCACCTGGGCCCGCGACAGGCCCGGATTGGCGAGCGCGATGTTCTCGAACACCGTCTTGTTGAACAGGAGGTTCTCCTGCAGCACGACGCCGATCTGGCGCCGCAGCCAGGCCGGATCGACCTGGGCGATGTCGACGCCGTCGACCAGCACCTGGCCCTTCTCGGGCACGTAGAGGCGCTGGAGGAGCTTGGTGAAGGTCGACTTGCCCGAGCCGGACGGGCCGACGATGCCGATGACCTGGCCGGCCGGGATGTCGAGGCTGACATCCTTCAGCACCTCCGGGGTACCGGGCTGGTAGCGGAACGACACGCCCCGCACCGAGACCTGGCCCTTGGCCGGGGGCAGGTGGGCCTGGGCCAGCGCCCGGGTCTCCGGCGGGCAGTTGAGCACGTCGGCGAGGCGCTCCAGCGACACCTTGACCTGCTGGAAGTCCTGCCAGAGCTGGGACAGGCGCAGGATCGGCGCGGTGACCTGGCCCATGATCATGTTGAAGGCGATCAGGCTGCCGACGGTCAGCTCGCCGTTCATCACCGCGTAGGCGCCGAAGAAGAGCACGAGCGCGGTCGTGACCTTGGAGATGTACTGGATCGCGTTCTGGCCGATGCTGGCGACGAGGCCGGCGACGAACGAGGTCTTGACGTAGGCGGCGAGCCGCTCCTCCCACTGGCTCTTCAGCGTGGGCTCGACGGCGAGCGCCTTGACGGTGTGGATGCCGACCACCGACTCGATCAGGAACTGGCTCGACAGGGCCGAGCGGTTGAAGCGCTCGAGGGTCTTGTCGCGCAGGATCGGCCGCAGCAAGACCGCCACCAGGATGTAGCAGGGGATCGACAGGGTGACGATCAGCGCGAGCAGCGGCGAGTAGAAGTACAGGATGGCCAGGAACAGCAGCGTGAAGGGTACGTCGATCGCCGAGGTCAGGGCCTGTCCGGTGAGGAAGTTGCGCACCGTCTCCAGTTCGCGCACGCGCGCGACGGTCTGTCCGGCGGGCCTGGTCTCGAAATAGCCCAGCGGCAGGCGCATCAGGTGGTCGAACAGCCGCGCGCCGAGCTCGACGTCGATGCGGCTGGCCGTGTGGGTGAGGATGTAGCCGCGCAAGTATTGCAGCACGACGTGGAACAGGCCGAGCACCACGAGGCCGACGGCGACCAGCGTCAGGGTCGAGTAGCCGCGGTGGACCAGGACCTTGTCGATGGTGATCTGGAAGAAGATCGGGGTGATGAGGGCGCAGAGCTGGATGAAGAGCGAGGCGACCAGCACCGTGGCGAGCGGCCTGCGGTAGCGCCAGACGGACGGAACGAACCAGGTCAGGCCGAAATTGTGCAGGGCCGTCTGGAGGTTGGCCCGGCGCGCGATGAGCACGATGGTGCCGGTCCAGCGCGGCAGGAAGACCTCGGCCTCGACGTGCTCGGCGGTGCGGGCGACGGGATCGATGATCCGGAGCTTGCCGTCGTCGAAGCGGCGGCCGAGGACGACGAAGCGCCCTTCCTCGACCTCGAGGATGGCCGGGAGCGGGATGGTCTCGAGGCGGGAGGGCTTCTGGTTCTGGAGGAGGCGCCCCTTGAGGCCGAGGCGGCGGGCGCCGCGCACGATGTCGACGCCGCTCATGACGGTCTGGCCGAGGCCGAGGTCGTGGCGGACCTGGGCCGGCTCGCAGGGGATCTGGTGGAAGGAGGCGACGAGAGCCAGGGCACCGAGGCCCGAATCGGGCCGGGCCGCCGGCAGCTCCGCCTGACCGGGGCCGGCCTGTGCGGCCGCGTCTTGCACCATGTCTCGTCCCCTCAGCTCCGCGGCGCGGCCAGGCCGACGCCGATTGCCGCCACGATTCGTTATCCCGAGTCGCAACGTATACGAGAAATCGAACATTCGTGACCAGCGTGGAGCAGCCCGAGGCATCGAAGGCCCATGTGGCTGCCGGCCGCGAATCATTCACTGCGGCCATTTAGAGAAAACCAGTGGCTTGGGCGAGTGATGTTTCGATGACAGTCGGACGGAAAGACGGCTGACGCTGTATCGGCGCCGCGATCGGCGGCATGCCTGAGAGGAAGGCAGTCAAAGAGCCGCAGCTGGATTGGCTCATCCGAGGCACGGCGGCGGTCTGCCGATGCCTGTCCCCGACCCGACGCGGCCTCGCCCTTACATCGGGGCGACGCCTTGGCGAGGAAGAAAGCTTGGTGCAAAGTCAATATTGGTACCGAGTCAATCTAGGCGACGACAAAGTCTCGGCATTGAAACGGCGGCGGGTGCGGAGCCGCGGATCGTCGTAGACGCGATCCATGGAGCGGTGGCACTCCTCGGCACCATCTGGCGCCTGCCGGCCCGCTTCCTGCATGGCCGCCCTGGAAGGATCACGAGTGCAGCGCGGAACGGCTTTGTCTTCTCCATCCGAACACGGCGGTTTCCGATGACGCCCGGACGTGGATTCCCCCCGTCCCCGGCCGGGGCCGGCGAGGCGGCAACCACCCGGACGGGCGCCGTCATCCTGGGCGGCGCCGGCTTCGTCGGGCTGAACCTCGCCGGTGCCCTGCTCGCGCGCGGCGTCGCCGTGCGGCTCCTCGACCGGGCCCCGCCCCCGCCGCCGCTCCTGCGGCGGCTCGCGGCGCCGCCGGGCGCCCTCACCGTCGATCTCGGCGACGTCACCGACCCCGCCTGCCTGTCGGCGGCGATCCGGCCCGGCACCGACGCGGTGGTGATCGCTGCCGCGGTGACCGCCGATGCCGCCCGCGAGGCCGCCGATCCGGGCCCGATCCTCGCCGTCAATCTCGGCGCCCTGGTGCCGATCCTCGAGGCCTGCCGCCGGGCCGGGGTGCGCCGGGTGGTGAACCTGTCCTCGGCGGCGGCCTACGGGACTGCGCAGGGAGACGTGCTGTCCGAGGATCTGCCGGCCCGGCCGGAGAGCCTCTACGCCGTCACCAAGTTCGCCTCGGAGGCCGTGCTGGCACGGCTCTGCGGCCATTGGGGCCTCGACGGGGTGAGCGTGCGCCTGAGCGCGGTGTTCGGCCCGTTCGAGCGCGACACGTCGTTGCGCGACACCTTGAGCCCCCAGGCGCAGATCTGGGCCGCCGCCCGGGCCGGCACCCCGGCCCTGCTGCCGCGGCCGGGCTGGCGCGACTGGCTCTACGCGCCAGACGCGGCCGAAGCGGTGGCGCGGCTCATCGCGGCGGAGCGCCTCGACCACCGGCTCTACAACGTGTCGAGCCCGGCGACCTGGCCGGTCCTGGCCTGGGGCGAGCGGCTGGCGGGCAACAGGGACCTGGTGCAGCCCGGCTTCGTCTGCCGCCTCGTCGAATCGGGCGAGGCCCCGACGGTCTCGCTGCACGGCGACCGCGACCGGCCGCCCCTCGCCACGGCGCGGCTGCGCGACGAACTCGGCTGGGAGGCGGCGCACGGCCTCGACGCCTCGGCGGACGCGTTCCTGGCCTGGCAGACGCGCATGCAGGAGGATGATCCGTGAGGCTCGACGGCAAGGTCGCGGTGGTGACGGGGGGCGGCTCCGGAATCGGCGCCGCGACGGCGCGGCTCTTCGCCGAGGCCGGCGCCCGCGTGGCGGTGATCGACCGGGACGGCCCGGCGGCCGAGGCGGTGGCAGCCGAGATCGCGGCGGCGGGCGGCCTCGCGCTCGCGCGGGTCTCGGATGTCGGCGAGCCCGGCGCGGTCGCGGCCGACGCCGCCGCGATCGTCGCGGCCTTCGGCGGGATCGACGTGCTGATGACGGCGGCGGGCTTCTCCGTCGGCGGCACCGTCGAGACCACCGACCCGGCGGATTGGGATGCGGTGTTCCGCGCCCATGTCGGCGGGACCTGGCTGTGGGCCGGACGAGCGGTGCCGTCGATGCGGGCACGGGGCGGCGGCGCGATCGTGACGGTCGCCTCGCAGCTGGCGCTGGCCGGCGGGCGCGGCAACAGCGCCTACATCGCCGCCAAGGGAGCGGTGCTCAGCCTCACCCGCACCATGGCGCTCGATTTCGCCGCCGACCGGATCCGGGTCAATGCCGTGGTGCCCGGCGCGATCGAGACCCCCCTGCTCGCCCGCAGCTTCCGCCGCGCCGCCGACCCGGAGGCCGCCCGCGCGGCTTCCGAGGCCCGCCACGCGCTCAGGCGCCTCGGGCAGCCCGAGGAGGTCGCCCGGGCCGCCCTCTACCTCGCGAGCGATGCCTCCTCCTTCACCACCGGCGCGGCCCTGCCGGTGGAGGGCGGCTGGCTCTCCGCCTGAAGGTCTTCCATGTCCCTCGACACGCTCCGCGTCCGCGTCCGCGACGAGATCGCCCGCACGGCCCATCCCCGCGCGCCCTGGCTCGCCCCCCGCACCGGCCCGGACGGGGGGCCTGCCTACGACGTGATCGTGGTCGGGGCCGGGCAATCCGGCCTCGCCATCGCCTTCGGGCTGATGCGGGCGCAGGTGACCAACATCCTGGTGCTCGACCGGGCGCCGGAGGGCCTGGAGGGCCCCTGGCTCACCTATGCGCGGATGCGCACCCTGCGCAGCCCGAAGGATTTCACCGGGCCGGATCTCGGACTGCCGGCACTCACCTACCAATCCTGGCACGAGGCCCGCTACGGCGCCGAGAGCTGGGACGCCCTCGACCTGATCCCCCGGGAGGACTGGGCCGCCTACCTCGCCTTCGTGCGCGACGCGACGGGCGTGCCGGTCGAGAACGGCGTGACCGTCACCGGCATCGTGCCGGCGGGCGGGCTTCTCGCCGTCACCGATGCGCGAGGCCGCGTGCGCCACGCCCGCAAGGTGGTGCTCGCCACCGGCCAGGAGGGCGCCGGACGCTGGGCGCTCCCCGAGGCGTTGTGCGGCCTGCCGGCCGGGCGCGTCTCCCGCACCGACGACGCGATCGATGTCGCGGGGCTCCGAGGGACGCGCGTCGCGGTGATCGGCGCCGGCGCCTCGGCCTTCGACAACGCCGCGACGGCGCTGGAAGCGGGGGCCGTCGAGGTCACCCTGCTCTGCCGGCGCGCGGCGGCACAGGTGGTGCAGCCCTATCGCTGGCTGACCTTCGCGGGCTTCCTGCGCCATCTGGGCGATCTCGACGATGCCTGGCGCTGGCGCTTCATGAGCGCCGTGATGGGCCTGCGCGAGGGCTTTCCGCAGGCGACCTGGGACCGCTGCGCCCGGCACCCGAACTTCCGGTTCCTCCCCGGCGCGCCCGTCCGCACGGCGCGGATGCAGGACGGCGCGGTCGTCCTCGACACGCCGCGAGGGGCGATCGCGGCCGATCGCGTGATCGCCGCCACCGGCATCGCCATCGACTACGCCGCACGGCCCGAATTGTTAGCGTTTGCCCACAACATCGCCACCTGGGGCGACCGCTACACCCCGCCGCCGGAGGAGCGCGACGACCGGCTCGCCGCCTACCCGTATCTCGGCGACGATTACGCCTTCACCGAGCGCGAGCCCGGCCTGACGCCCTGGATCAAGGACATCCACCTGTTCGGGATCGCCTCCACGGTGAGCCACGGCCCCTCCGGCTCGTCGATCAACGCCATGACGACCGCGGTGCCGCGCCTCGTGTCGGGCCTCACCCGCGGGCTGTTCGTCGCCGATCTCGACCGGCACTGGGCCGACTTCCGGGCCTACGACGTGCCTCAGGCGGTCCTGCGCTGAAAGGTCTCGCGTTAGCTCTTGCCCGCGGGCGGTCCCTGGTCTCGAATGGTCGTCGCTGGAACGGCCCTTGCAAGAAGGCCGACCGATCAGGGATGCAGGGAAGGAACCGGCGTGACGAAGACCAGCATGCGGACGGGCGGCCTCGCCGGCGCCCTCATCGTCGCCCTCGTGGTGGGAGCCGCGCCGGCCAGGGCCCAGAGCCGGGCCGAGACCCTGCGCTACGTCACGGGTGCGGCGGTGAACACCCTCGATCCGACCATGCCGGGCACCACCCGCGAGGCCTTCGCGATCAGCCTCAGCACCTATGACCGTCTGGTCACCTTCGGCCGCAAGAAGCTCGGCGACAACTGGGTGTTCGATCTCGATTCGGTGCGCGGCGAACTGGCCGAGCGCTACGAGGTCAGCCCCGACGGCCTGATCCTCACTTTCTATCTGCGCAAGGACGCCAAGTTCCAGGACGGCACCCCGGTCACGGCCGAGGACGTGAAATGGTCCCTCGACCGCGCCGTGTCGGCGAAGTCGCTCGCCGGGCCGCAGCTCCTCACCGGCTCGCTGACCAGCCCCGACCAGTTCACGGTGGTCGATCCCCACACCTTCAAGGTCACGCTGCCGAAGCCGGACCGGCTGGCCCTGCCGAACCTCGCCACCGTCTACGCCATCGTCATCAACTCCAAGGTCGCGAAGGCCCACGCGACGCCGGAGGATCCGTGGGCGCAAGCCTGGCTGAAGGACCACGCCGTCGGCAGCGGCGCCTACGGCGTCGACGTGTTCAAGCCCGGCGAGCAGGTGGTTTTGCGCCGCAACGCCGACTGGACCGCGGCGGCGCCGGACAAGCCGGCGGGCTTCAAGCGCATCATCGCCCAGACCATCCCCGACCCGGCGACCCGCGCCAACCTCGTCGAGAAGGGCGATGCCGACATCGTCATCGACCTCCAGGCCAACGATGCGCTGGCGCTGAAGGAGCGGGGCAAGCTGAAGGTGATCGCCACGCCGCAATTCAACGCGGTGACGCTGATCTCCTTCAACACGAAGATGCCGCCCTTCGACAAGGTCGAGGTGCGCCAGGCCCTCGCCTACGCCCTGCCCTACGATTCGATGTTCAAGGCCGCCCTGTTCGGCCGCGGCAAGCCGCTCTTCGGGGCGACCTGGGGCGAGGGCGACCCCCAACCCATCTTCCCCGTCGCCCAGCCGGTGACCCTCGACCTACAGAGGGCCAAGGCGTTGCTCGCCAAGGCCGGGCTGCCGGACGGATTCTCCACCACCTTCAGCTTCAATGTCGGCCAGGCCGCCACCGCCGAGCCGATGGCCGCGCTCATCCGCGAATCGCTGGAGAAGATCGGCGTCAAGGTCGAGATCCAGAAGCTGCCCGACGCCCAGATGTCGACGCAGGTGAGCGAGAAGAAGCTGCCGTTCTTCACCGAAGGCATCGTCGCCTGGCTGCCCTCGCCCGATTACTTCTACCGCAACTTCTATACCGGCAACCAGCGCTGGAACTACAGCTCGATCGACGATCCCGAGATCAACGAGATCGCCGCCAAGGCGCGGTTCGAGCGCGACCCGGCGAAGTACGACGACGAGGCCCGCGCCCTGAACAAGCGTCACCTCGCCCTGATGCCGCAGATCCCGATCTGGCAGCCGAACCAGGACGCCGTGATGGCGCAAACGGTCGAGGGCTACACCTACCAGTTCCACCGCCAGGTCGATTACCGCGACCTGTCGAGGAAGTAGGATGGCCTCCGCCTCCGGCATCGCCCGGCGCACCGGGCGGCGCTTCCTGTCCTCGCTGCCGGCTTTGCTGGGCGTCCTGGTCTTCACCTTCCTGCTGATGCGGGTGCTGCCCGGCGATCCGGCGGTGTTCTTCGCCTCCGGCCCCAATGCCGGCAAGGCGGAGATCGAGGAGATCCGCCGCCAGATGGGCCTCGACAAGCCGGTGCCCGAGCAGCTGGTGCGCTATCTCGGCGACGTGGCCCGCGGCCAGCTCGGCCGCTCGATGACCACCGGCCAGCCGGTGCTGACGGATTTGCGCCAGCGCCTGCCGGCCTCCCTCGAGCTGACGTTCACGGCTCTGGTCATCGCGCTCCTGCTGGCGATCCCGCTCGGCATCGCGGCGGCGCTCCGGCCGGGCTCGGTGGTGGACCATGCGGTGCGCTTCCTCTGTGCGCTCGGGGTCTGCGTGCCGACCTTCGTGTCGGGGCTGCTGCTGATCTACGTCTTCTACTACCTCCTCGGCGTCGCCCCGGACCCGACCGGCCGCATCGACGTGTTCGCGGCGAGCCCGCCGGACATCACCGGCTTCCTGCTGATCGATTTCCTGCTCGTCGGCGACTGGGAGGGTTTTCGCGCGGCGGCCGGGCAACTGGTGCTGCCGGCGCTCACCATGGCGCTGTTCGTGCTGGCGCCGCTCGCCCGCATCACCCGGGCGGCGATGCTGAGCGTGCTCGGCAGCGACTTCATCCGCACCGCCCGATCCTTGGGCCTGCCGCGCCGGCGGGTGATCGTCACCTATGCTCTGCGCAACGCGATCCTGCCGGTGCTCACCATCGCGGGCATCGTATTCTCCACCATGCTCGGGGCCAACGTACTGGTCGAGAAGGTGTTTTCCTGGCCCGGCGTCGCCTCCTACGCCCTCGATGCGCTGCTCGCCTCGGATTACGCCCCGGTCCAGGGCTTCGTGCTGCTGATGGCGAGCCTGTTCGTCGTCGTGAACCTCACGATCGACGTGCTCTACGGCCTCGCCGACCCGCGCGTCTCGATCGAGTAGGCCGATGCGAGTCACCCGATGAATGCCGTCTCCCCCACCCTCGCGCCCCCGCCCAGCACGCTGCGCCACGCGGCCTGGGTGCTGCGCGAGAATCCCCTGACCGCCGTCGCGGCGGCGGGCGCCACGCTGCTCTGCCTGGTCGCCCTCTTCAGCCCCTGGCTCGTGCCCTACGATCCCATCGCCTCCGACGTCTCGGTGGCGCTCCAGCCGCCGAGCGCGGCGCATTGGGCCGGCACCGACCAGCTCGGCCGGGACGTGCTCAGCCGCATCATCGCGGCGACGCGGCTCGACCTCGCCATCGCGCTCTCGGCGGTGAGCCTGTCCTTCGCCCTCGGGGCGGTGATCGGGGGGGTGAGCGGCTATGCCGGCGGGCGGCTCGACCGGACGGTCGGGCGCCTCGTCGACGTGCTGATGGCCTTCCCGCTCTTCGTCCTGGCGATGGCTTTGGTGGCGGCCCTCGGCAACCGGGTCGAGAACATCGTCATCGCGACCGCCATCATCAACCTGCCCTTCTACATCCGCTTCGCCCGGGCCGAGGTGAACGTGCGGCGCGATGCCGGCTACGTCGAGGCGGCGCGGGCCGGGGGCGAAGGCCATCTCGCGGTGGTCCTGCGTTTCCTGCTGCCGAACGTGCTCCCCGCCATGGCGGTGCAGATCTCGCTCAATCTCGGCTGGGCGATCCTCAACGCGGCGGGCCTCTCCTTCATCGGGCTCGGGGTGCGCCCGCCGACGCCGGAATGGGGAATCCTCGTTGCCGAAGGCGCGCGCTTCATCACCACCGGCAAGTGGTGGCTCGTCGCCTTCCCGGGGCTCGCCCTGATGCTGGCGGTGCTCTGCTTCAACCTGCTCGGCGACGGCCTGCGGGACATCCTCGATCCCCGGATGCGGACCTGATGCAGCCCTCCCTTCTCTCGATCGAGGACCTGAAGGTCACCTTCGCGACCCGCCGCGGCCCGGTCGAGGCCCTGCGCGGCGTCTCCCTCGCGGTGGCGCCGGGCGAGAGCCTGGGCCTCGTCGGCGAATCCGGCTCGGGCAAGTCCGTCACCGCCTTCGCGGCGGCGCGCCTCCTCGACCGGGCCGGGCGCATCACCGGCGGAAGCGTGCGCTTCCGCGGCCAGGACGTCACCCGGCTCTCGGCCTCGGACCTCCGGGCGGCGCATGGCTCGGCCATCGGCATGATCTTCCAGAATCCGCGGGCGGCGCTGAACCCGATCCGCCCGATCGGCCGGCAGCTCGCCGACGTTCTGATGGCGGGCGGGCTCTCGAAGGCTCAGGCACGGGAGCGGGCCCTGGAGAGCCTGGAGGCGGTGCGGATCCGCGACGCAGGCAGGCGCCTCGACGCCTATCCGCACGAACTCTCCGGCGGCATGTGCCAGCGGGTGATGATCGCGCTGGCGCTCGCCTGCCGCCCGGCGCTCCTCATCGCCGACGAGCCGACCACCGGCCTCGACGTGACGACCCAGAAGACCGTGATGGACCTCGTCGCCCGGCTCACGGCCGAGCGCGGCATGGCGATGATCCTGATCACCCACGATCTCGGCCTCGCCGCCCAGTATTGCGGCCGCATCGCCGTGATGGAGCAGGGCCGCCTCGTCGAGGAGGGCGAGCCGGGCGCCTTGTTCTCGGCGCCCCGCCATCCCTACACCAAGCGCCTCGTCGCCGCCTCGCCGACCCCGACCTCGACACTGGCCGACCTCGTGCCGGAAGGTCCGCGCCCGCCGGCCCTGTCGCGGCCGGCTCCTGTACCCGGCACCCCGCCGCTCCTCGAGGTGCAGGGGCTCGGAAAGCTCTTCGGTGGCGCCATGGCGGTGGAGGACGTGTCCTTCTCGCTCCGCGAGGGCGAGAGCCTCGGCCTCGTCGGCGAATCCGGCTCGGGGAAAAGCACCACGTCGCGGATGATCTGCCGCCTCCTCGATTCCAGCGCCGGCCGGATCCTGTTCGACGGCGAATCGATCGGCACGATTCCCGCCCGCGACTTCCACCGCTCGCCCCACCGGCGCGCGATCCAGATCGTGTTCCAGGACCCGACCGACAGCCTCAACCCGCGCTTCTCCGCCTTCGACTGCATCGCCCATCCGCTCAAGCGCCTGACCTCGCTGCGCGGCGAGGCGTTGCGTCTGCGGGTGATCGAGAGCGCCGAACGGGCGGGCCTGCCCGCCGCCCTCCTCGACCGGTTCCCGCACCAGCTCTCCGGCGGCCAGAAGGCCCGGATCGGCATCGCCCGGGCGATCGCCGTGAAGCCCCGGCTCCTGGTGCTCGACGAGCCGACCGCGGCCCTCGACGTCTCGGTCCAGGCCGGGGTGCTGCGCCTCCTCGACGACCTGCGCCGGCAGGACGGCCTCGCCTTCCTGTTCGTGAGCCACGATCTCAACGTGGTGCGGATGATGTGCGAGCGCACCCTGGTGCTCCAGGGCGGGCGCGTGATCGAGGAGGGTGTCAGCCGCGACCTCTTCCGGACGCCCCGCACCGCCTACACGCGGGACTTGCTGGCGGCGATCCCGCATTTCCGGCCGGGCGCGAGGCGGGGATTGGCGGCGGAGCCGGCGGCGTGAGGCTTCGAAACCGCGGTCGCGCGCGTGCACCCTCCCCCCTCTGCGGGGGAGGGTGGACCCCGAAGGGGGCCGGGAGAGGGGCAGCGCGACGCTGCTCCAGGCGGCGCCTGTCATCATGGTCGCGACATCTCCGGAAGCGGCGTCCCCTCTCCCGCCCGGCTCCGCCGGGCACCCTCCCCCGCAGAGGGGGGAGGGAAAACCCGCGCCAATCTTTCAATCCGTTCTGATCTTCAGGAATTTCCCATGCGCGTGATCCGCACTGCCGCCGCCCAGCTCGGGCCGATCCAGAAGGCCGAGGACCGGGACAGCGTCGTCGCCCGGATGATCGCCCTGATGGACGAGGCGAAACGCCAGGACGCCGACCTGATCGTCTATCCGGAACTGGCGCTCACCACCTTCTTCCCGCGCTGGTACCATGCCGACCGGGCCGAGGCCGACCATTGGTTCGAGCGCGAGATGCCGGGGCCGGCCACCGCCCCCCTCTTCGCCCGGGCGCGCGAGCACGGCATGGCGATGTCCTTCGGCTATGCCGAGCTGACCCCGGAGGGCCGGCACTTCAACACCTCGATCCTGGTCGATCGCGACGGCACCATCGTCGGCCGGTACCGCAAGGTGCACCTGCCCGGCCATGACGAGTTCGACCCCGAGCGCACCCACCAGCACCTGGAGAAGCGCTATTTCGAGCCGGGCGATCTCGGCTTCCCGGTCTGGCGGATGCTGGGCGGCATCCTCGGCATGTGCATCTGCAACGACCGGCGCTGGCCCGAGACCTACCGGGTGATGGGATTGCAGGGCGTCGAAATGGTGGTGCTCGGCTTCAACACCCCCTCGGTCAACAGCCAGCGCAACGCCGAGGGCATCGAGGACAGGCTGTTCCACCACCGCCTCTCGGTCCAGGCCGGCGCCTACCAGAACGCCACCTGGGTCGTGGCGGTGGCGAAGGCCGGCGACGAGGACGGCCATCACCTCACCGGTGGCACCCTGATCGTCGATCCGAACGGGAAGATCGTCGCCGAACTCCCCGGCGAGGCCGACGGGGTGATCGTCCACCCGTGCGACCTCGACGAGACCCGGTTCGGCAAGGAAACGATCTTCGACTTCGCCCGCCACCGCCGCATCGAGCATTACGGCCGCATCACCGCCCAGACCGGCGTGGTGCTGCCGGAGTGATGTCAGGCGACCGCCACGATCCCGATCGCCATCGCGACCGCCGCCTGGACCGGGTCGACGACCGGGATACCGAGTTCCCGCTCCAGGCCGCGCCGGTGAACCGCCATGCCGGCGCAGCCCATCACGATGGCCCCCGCCCCGTCCCGGTCGCGCAGGTCGCGGCCGATCGCGATCATCCGGGCAAGCGTGTCCGTGCCGCTCGCGGTCTCGGCCACGGTCATCTCCAGGGCCCGCTCGCC
>NZ_LABZ01000103.1 GCF_001043955.1 Methylobacterium tarhaniae
ATGCCTTGCGGGCCGCGCGGGTGGCGGAATCCCGCGCGGCCCGCAAGGCATAGCCGAAGGGCGCGTAGATCACCCGGCGCAAGAGGACGATCGCGGTCAGCGACAGGGCGGCGACGAGATAGAAGTAGGTGTTGCGGCCCGAGGCCCAAGGAGACGGCCAGACCCCGACGACGCCGTTGTCGCCCCCGGTCACCTCGACCCACTGGAAGCAGACCGCGTAGACGATCTGCCCGAAGGCGAGGGTCAGCATCGCGAGATAGATGCCCGAGAGCCGCACGATGAAGTAGCCGAACAGGGCCGCACCGATGCCCGCCGCCAGGGGCGCGGCGGCGAGGGCGAGTTCCATCGGCGCCTTGAAGGGACCGGTGACGAGGAGGCCGGCCGCGTAGGCGCCGAGGCCGAAATAGGCCGCGTGCCCGAACGAGACGAGCCCGCCGACCCCGACCAGGAATTGCAGCGAGAAGGCGGCCAGCGCGAAGATCAGGATCTCGGTGGCGACCTTCACCTTGTAGGCGTCGCCGAGGAGCGGCACCGCCAGGAGGGCGAGGATGGCGAGCCCCGCCAGGGCGGCTTCCGCCGGGCGGAAGCGGCGCAGGGACGGGATGCCTTCGGGCGGCATCACCCGGCCCGACGCGGCCTCGGGCCGGCCGAACAGGCCCCAGGGCTTGACCACCAGCACCACCGCCATCAGGGCGAAGACCAGGACCAGCGTCACCTTCGGGAAGATCAGGATGCCGAAGGCCTGGAGCTGGCCGATCAGGAGCGCCGCCACGAAGGCGCCGGGCACCGAGCCCATGCCGCCGATCACCGTCACCACGAAGGCGTCGGTGATGACCGAGAGGTCCATATGGGCGTTGGCGGGGATCCTCGGGATCTGGAGCGCGCCGCCCAACCCCGCGAGGCTGGCCCCCAGGAACAGCGTCAGGGTGAAGAGCCGGGCCTGGTTGACGCCGAGCGCGCCGACCATCTCGCGGTCCTGGGTCGCGGCCCGGATCAGCACCCCGAAGCGGGTGCGGTGCATCAGCAGCCAGAGCAGGCCCAGCACCAGGGGACCGACCGCGATCAGCACCAGCTCGTAGGCGGGAAAGCGCTGCCCTAAGATCTCGACGCCGTGGCGGAGCGAGGGCGCGCGGGGGCCGGCGATGTCGACCGGTCCCCAGATCTTCAGAACCAGGTCCTCGACGATCAGCACGACGCCGAAGGTGGCGAGCAGCTGGAAGAGTTCCGGCACCCGGTAGATGCGGCGCAAGAGCAGCACCTCGACCGCGACCCCGATCAGTCCGACGAGAAGCGCCGAGAGCAGGACCCCGAGGAAGAACGTGGCGGGGGAATAGGAGAGGTCGAGGAGCCGCGGCACGAGCGTGACCGCGAGATACGCACCCAGCATGTAGAACGAGCCGTGGGCGAAGTTCACGATCCGGGTGACGCCGAACACGATCGTCAGCCCGGACGCGATCACGAACAGCGACGAGGCGCTGGCGAGCCCGGAGAGCGCCTGGAGAACGAGGAAGGACGGGTCCATGGGGCCTCCGATCCGGCGCCAGGAATGGGGCTCTTTCGGGGATCAGGCCTTGCGGGCCGCCTTCACCTCGGCCTCGGGGAACATGTAGTTGGCCCCGTCGGCGTAGCGGACCTTTGTCATGGTGCCCTGGCGGCCGTTGAGCGCCGTCTCGCCGATCCAGGCCCCGAGGGTCGATTGATGGTCCAGCGCCCGCATGGTCACCGGCCCGGCGATGGTCTGCGACGTCAGGCCTTCCAGCGCCGCGATCATCGCCTCGGTCTCGGTCGAGCCCGCCTTCTCCAGCATGTCGCGGATCATGCCCACCACCACGTAGCCGAGGAGCGAGCCGAGGCGCGGCGTGTCGTTGAACCGGGCCCGGTAGGCGGTGACGAAGTCCTTGTGGCCGTTGGTGTCGATCGTCTCCCACGGATAGCCGGTGGTGACCCAGCCCTCCGGCGTCTCGTCGCCGAGCGGGATCATGTATTCCGGCTCGCCGGTGAGCAGGCTCGCGACCTTGCGCTTCTCGAACAGCCCGCGGGTGTTGCCCTCGCGCACGAAGGCGGTGAGGTCGGCGCCGAACAGCACGTTGAACAGCCCGTCGGCCTTCATCTGCGACAGGGCGCCGACGGTGGCGCCGGCATCGACCTTGCCGAGCGCCGGGAACTGCTCGCCCACCACCTCGAAGCCCGGCACCGCGGCGGCCATCAGGCGCTTGAAGTTGGCGGCGGCCGACTGGCCGTACTCGTAGTTCGGCGCCACGATCGCCCAGCGCTTGACGCCGCGATCCTTCACGGCGTCGACCAGCATGCGGGTCTGCATGTAGGTGTTGGGCCGCACCCGGAAGGTGTAGCGGTTGCCGCTGCCCATGGTGAGCGCGTCGGTCAGCGGCTCGGTGGCGAGGAAGAGCGCCTTGCGCTGGTTGGCGAAATCCGCCACCGCGAGGCCGACGTTGGACAGGAAGGTGCCGCACAGGAAGGCGACGTTCTCGCGGGTCAGAAGCTCCTCGGCGACCCGGGTCGCGTCGCCCGGGGTCGAGCCGTCGTCGCGGAAGATGATCTCGATCGGGCGGCCGCCCAGCGCCTTGATGCCGCCGGCCTTGTTGACGGCGTCCTGCGCGAGCTGCATGGCGTTGCGGTAGGGCACCGCGAAGGCGGCCATGCGGCCGTAGGAATTCAGCTCGCCGATCCGGATCGGGCCCGCCCCTTGCTGGCCCTGCGCGACCGCCCGCGAGGCCGCGAGGCCGAGGGAGCCTGCACCGAGGGGCGCCGCGGCGAGCCCGCCCAATACGGTGCGGCGGGACAGGGGACGAAACGTCTCGTCGCGGGTCAACATGGCGCGAACCTCCGGCCGATCCCGGCGCAACTTCGCGCCACCGGGATGCAAACTCGTTCGTAGGCGAACGATACTTGGCCTGAGCCGGGACGCAAGGCCTGAATCTGCGGAAAATCAGGGCGGCACTTGTCGCCGAAACGCGCAGTCCTGCGCGTCAGAGGCCGGCCTCGCGGGCGAGCCAGACATCGAGGGCGCGCTCCCGCTCCGCCTCGATCATCGCGGCGACCCAGGCCGCCTGCTCGATGCGCGCGGTCTCGCCCGCCTCCTCGTCGCGTTCCGGTGCCTGCTGCATCACGGCTCTCCTGTCCTCACGCCCTCGCAACGAGAACAAAATAGGAACAAGCATGGATGGCGGCAAGCCGGACCCGCTGTGGAAAATCGGGAGCTTGGCCGCCCGGCCGCGCGTTGGCGCCCCACGACACCTCGGAGAAGGAAACCCCATGCGTACGACCTTCCTCGCCCTCGCCGCCACAATGGCCCTGACGGGCACCGCCCTGGCGCAGACCGGCGTTCCCGGCTCGGCCGAGAACAACATGAACAACCCCGGCAGCGTGAAGAGCAACGCCGAGAAGGGCATGCCGGGCCGCGACATGCCGGCCACCACCGGCACCGTGGCGCCGGCCGCCCCCGGCGCCGCGGCCCGCACCGACGACCTGCCGAGCCACAGCGGCGGCAATGCCGCGGCCACGAGCCCGGCCAACCGGGCCCGCTGACGCTTGCCGGCGCGGGCGGGGTCATCCCCGCCCGTTCGCTCACTCGCTGCACCGACGTGGACCGGCACCGCAATCCACGACGGTCGCCTCAAGTCCGCAGCACGCGGCCACCGAACCGCTTCCTCGTAGAGTGTGGCGAGCGCCGGGTTCGTCTCCATGACTGCCAAGCCGATATTTTTGATGATACGGTGCGATGGACGGTCGATCCGATCGACTCCTCTTTGCCCGGCCCAGGCTTCTGGGATATCGGCTTGGCCCTTCGTGGATGGCGGATCGGCGTCCTATGGCGAGTGACGGTCGCGTGCAGCAGAAAGTCATCGGCCTGATCGGCGGGATGAGCTGGGAGAGTTCGGCCGAGTATTACCGCATCATCAACGAGACGGTCCGCGCCCGCCTCGGCGGCCTGCGTTCGGCGCGCTGCCTGATGTGGTCGTTCGACTTCGGCGAGATCGAGGCCCTGCAGCATGCCGGCCGCTGGGACGAGGCGACGGCCGAGCTGGTCTCAGCCGCGCGGCGGCTCGAACGGGGCGGGGCCGACTTCGTGGTGATCTGCACCAACACCATGCACCGCATGGCCGACCCGGTGCAGGCGGCGATCGGCCTGCCCCTGCTGCACATCGCCGATCCGACGGCGGAGCGGATCCGGGCCGCGGGCCTGTCCCGGGTCGGGCTTCTCGGCACCGCCTTCACCATGGAGCAGGATTTCTACAAGGGCCGCCTTGCCGCGCGCCACGGCCTCGACGTGCTGGTGCCCGGGGCCGACGACAGGGCGGAGGTGCATCGCGTGATCTACGAGGAGCTGGTCCAGGGCCGGGCGCTGCCGGCCTCGCGCGAGGCCTACCGGGCGGTCATCGCCCGGCTGGTCGAGCGGGGAGCGGAGGCGGTGATCCTCGGCTGCACCGAGATCATGCTGCTGGTGCGACCGGAGGACAGCCCGGTGCCGCTCTTCGACACCACGGCGCTCCATGCCGAGGCGGCGGTCGACCTCGCGCTGGCGGGCGGCTGATCGGGTCGGCTACTCGCCGTTCATCAGCCGCCGGCTGAGCGCGGTGTGGCGCCGGGCCAGGGCGCCCGTCTCGACGGTCAGCAGACGCCCGTCCCGCACCACGATCCGCCCGTTGATGACGCTGAGCGCCACGGCGGGTGGCGCGCAGAACACCAGGGCGGCGACCGGGTCGTGCAGGGCGCCCGCAAGGGCGAGCCCCCGCAGGTCGAAGGCGACGAGGTCGGCGGCCATGCCGGCCCTCAGCGCCCCGATATCGTCGCGTCCCAGCACCTTGGCGCCGCCGAGGGTCGCGATCTCCAGGGCCTCCCGGGCCGTCATCGCGGCCGGCCCGTACCCGACGCGGGCGAGGAGCATGGCCTGGCGCGCTTCGCCCAGAAGGTGGCCGGCATCGTTCGAGGCCGAGCCGTCGACGCCGAGACCGACCGGGACGCCCTCGCAGCGCATCCGCGAGACCGGGGCGATGCCGGAGGCGAGCCGCATGTTCGAGCACGGGCAATGCGCGACGCCGGTGCCGGTGCGGGCAAATAGCCGGATGCCGTCCTCGTCGAGCTTGACGCAGTGGGCGTGCCACACGTCCGGCCCGACCCAGCCGAGATCCGCCGCGTATTCCGCCGGCGTCATGCCGAAGCGCTCGCGGCTATAGGCGACGTCGTCCTCGTTCTCGGCGAGGTGGGTGTGGAGCGAGACGCCGTAGGACCGGGCGAGGGCGGCCGCATCCCGCATCAGCCCCGGGCTGACCGAGAAGGGCGAGCACGGCGCCACCACGATCCGGCGCATCGCACGAGGTGCGGGGTCGTGCCAGGTCTCGATCAGACGGCGCGTATCGGCCAGGATCGCGGCCTCGTCCTCGACCAGCGCGTCGGGCGGCAGGCCGCCGGCGCTCTCGCCGAGGCTCATCGCGCCGCGTGCGGCGTGGAAGCGCAGGCCGATCTCGTCCGCGGCCGCGATGCTGTCGTCGAGGCGGCAGCCATTGGGGTAGAGGTAGAGATGGTCGCTCGACGTGGTGCAGCCCGACAGCATCAGCTCCGCCATCGCGGTCTGGGCCGACACCCGCACCATCTCGGGCGTGAGCCGGGCCCAGATGGGATAGAGCGCCTTCAGCCAGCCGAACAGGTCCGCATCCTGCGCCGCCGGAACGGCCCGGGTGAGCGACTGGTACATGTGATGGTGGGTGTTGATCAGGCCGGGCAGCAGCACGTGGCCGGCGAGGTCGATCACCGTGCCGGCGGTCCCGGGTGCCGCCTCCGGCCCGCCGACCGCGACGATCCGGTCGTCCTCGACCAGCACGAAGCCCCCGTCGATCTCGCGCCGCGCCTCGTCCATGGTGACGACGCGATCGGCATTGCGCAGGAGAAGCGTGGCCATGCGGGGGCTCCGGCGGACGGGACGAAGCCGGCATGCTGGGCGCCCGGCCCGCGGCGGGTCAAGCGGCGCTTGACCGAGCGGCAGCCCTCGGGCACCCCGGGGGGCCGAGACCGGAGACCCGACCATGTCCCTCTCTGAGACGCCGCGCCTGACCACCCACGTGCTCGACACCGCCCATGGCCGCCCCGCCGCCGGGGTAGCCGTGCAGCTCTGGCGCGTGGCCGACGGCGCGCGGGAGGAGGTGGCCCGCACCCTCACCAACGCGGATGGGCGCTGCGACGCGCCGCTGCTGGCCGGCGAGGCGCTGCGTCCCGGGATCTACGAGCTCGTCTTCGCGGTCGGCGCCTATTTCGCGGGCCTCGGCGATGCCGGCGCCGGCGACTTCCTCGACGAGGTGCCGGTGCGCTTCGTGGTCCGGCCCGGCCTGGCCCACTATCACGTGCCGCTGCTGATCGCGCCCTACTCCTACAGCACCTATCGGGGCAGCTGAGGCGGGGCGCCCCGCAATCCGGCGCCCGGCTTCTGCCAGCCGCGGCGGCGCTCGGCCAGGCCGTGCTCGCGGTAATGGAGCAGGGGGTTCACGCCCGCCCGCGCCACGTCCGGATTGGCCGAGAGATAGCCGCGGGTGCTGAACTCGGCCGAGGGATCCCGCCCCTCGCGCCAGCCGAAATGCAGGTAATGATCGAGGGGATCGCACCCCTCTGCCGCCACGTCCGGGTTCTCGCCGAGATAGTAGATCGGGTCGAAGCCGCCGATGAGAGCGGGCGGAGTCGGCATGCGGTTCCACTGGACGATGCGCCACAACATCGGACGTCTCGAGGCTCCCTTGGAAGAGGCCGAGCGATGCCGGTATTCCTGACCTAGCGTTTCGCTCCACTCCCGGCTCCGAGGAAGCCCGAATTCCAGGTCCGGCGCAATAGGCCATGAGGCGGCATCGTCACGGCTCCCCCGCCACACCCGGCCGCGATGCGACGCCGGACGGCATGCGGGGCCTCATCTCCGCCACAAGTTGCGGCCTCACTGGGCCCGGGCGGCGGGGTGCGTTGTGCAGGAGTTGACGATGGAATTCGTCATTCTCGATCCCCAGACAGGCAAACGCGTCGAAATCAGCATTGCATCACCCGATCAGGGGACTGGAACCGTCGGGACGGACAGGGCAGGTAGAGTCTCTGTTAGGCCGGAGGGACTGCCCATGCCCCGATACTTCTTCAACACTCATATCGGCGAAGACGTCATCACCGATCTGAACGGCGAGGAGCTGCGCGATCCCGATCACGCCTGGGAGGCATCGCGGTCGATCATCCGCGCGATGATGGACGACCCGAAGAACCAGGACCGTCTGCTCGCCGCGAGCCTGGTGGTGACCGACGAGGCCGGCGAGGTGGTGCTGGAATTCCCCTTCGCCGAGGCGCTGGCGGGGGACGCCCCCGAGGAGCCCCGGCACGGGACGCCGAACGCCCATTGAGGCCCTGCCGCGTCGAGGCTTCACGACCTCGGTCCGCCTCGCCCTCCGGCCTCGAACGGCCGTGAGCGCATGACAAATGTCCGCCGCGCCCTACATGAGGAGAGGGCGCCGGGGGCGGGCCGCACTCGGCGGCACGTTCGGCCCGGCGCCCCCCCGAGGCCGCGGTTCGCCCGCGCCTCGCAAGAGGGATGACGTCATGGCGACCCAAGACAGCACCGCGCGCGGACAGGCCGAGACCCGCGCGGCGCGGGCCCAGATGCAGGCCGAGATGGCGGCGCAGGCCTGGGCCGACCTCGCGAGCGCGGAGCGCAGCCGGGACGACAACACCGCCCGCCTCAAGGCCCTGCGCCTCGCCCGCGAGGCCGAGGCGGTGGCGGAGGCCGCCGCCAAGCCGGCCCCGAAGGCGCGGGCGAAGAAGCGCTGACGTTTCTCAAGCGGCGGGGCGAGCCCCCCGTCCGTCGTCCGGAGCGGCCGCATTCCCGGCCGCTCCCCGCGGGAGATCCGCCCGTCCGCGATCTCCGCGCCTCCCTCCCGCGCGGGCCACGCGCCGCGCAGGCCGGCCTCGCGGTCACCGCATCCTGCTCCCACCCTTCGGCGCCCTCCTCGGGAGCGCAGTCTGCGGCCCAATCAGTCCACCGCGCAGATATCTCGCGCGGGTCCTGTGGCAATCAGGCTTGCGCCAAGCACATTCGAGGCAGGCCGGGTCGTCGCCGCGGGCGAGACGGTGCCCTACTGTCCTTCGGCATTCCCGTAGCCGGATGCTTTCAGAAATTCCTTCAGCCTTTGCTTCAAGAATTGGATCCCGCGCGGATGATCGATATATTCATCGATATCCATCATCGCCCAATCCTGCCCCTCGTCACCGAAGACGACCTTTGATATCTGCACCGCGTCGAGCGTTGCCACGAAAAAATAGCTGCCAGCTCGTCCCGGGAGGGCAGGCGGAAGGAACGTCTGCCAGATGATCGCCTCAGGCAAGATATCGATCCCGAACTCTTCCCTTGATTCGCGGCGGACGCAGTCGAGCGGGCTTTCGGACCCCTCCCGCCCGCCGCCCGGCAGATCCCAGCATGCAGGGTAGGGGATATCCGGCTTGTCGTCCCGCAGATAGACGAGCAAGGTTCGGTCGTGCAGCAGCGCAATCTTGCCGCCATGGAACGGCGCTCCTGACTCCATCAAGGGCACTCCCCGTGCAGACGGCTTCGCCGGCCTGGCAGGCGGCCTTATCACACCCCGATCGCCGCCTTCACCTGGTCCGGCCGCATCGGCACTTCGCGCAGGCGCACGCCCGCCGCCTGCCGGATCGCGTTGGCGAGCGCCGCGGCGGTCGGCCCTTGGGCGACCTCCCCGGCGCCGAGGAAGGGGGACCCCGGGCGGTCGATCAGGTGGACGTCCAGGCACTCGGGAATGTCGGGGAAGCGGGCGATCGGGTAGGTGCTCCAGTCGCGGCTCGTCGGGCCCTCGGCATCGTGCGCCACCGCCTCGAACAGGCTCCAGCTCATCGCCTGGATGATCCCGCCCTCGATCTGGTCGCGGATACCGTGCGGGTTCACGACCTGGCCGGCATCGACCGCCGCTTGCGCCCGCACCATCCGGACCCGGCCGCTCTCGCGGTCCACCTCGACCTCGACCGCCAGCGCGCAATAGCCGGCGAGGTTCTTGTAGCGGGCGAAGGCGAAGCCGGCGCCGCGCCCCTTCGGCAGCGCCCGGCCCCAGCCGAAGCGCCCGGCTGCGGCCTCGACGACGGCGCGGGCCCGCGGATCGTCGAGATGCGCCAGGCGGAAGGCGACCGGGTCGGCGCCGGCGGCCTCGGCCAGCTCGTCGAGGAAGCTCTCGATCGAGAACACGTTCATGTAGGCGCCGAGGCTGCGCAGGGCCGAGACCCTGAGCGGCACGGCGGTGACGAAGTCGTGGGCCACCCGCGCCCGGGGCAGGCGATAGAGCGGGATGGCGTTGCGGTCGCCGCCGCCCTCGGGCTGCGGCAGCGCCTTCGGGGGCGGGGCCGGGAACGGCGTCTCCAGCATCCGGGCCGAGAGCAGCTGGCCGGCCCCCGGCGGGCGGGTGAGGTGGGTCGGGCTGCGCACCGCGTAGTCCCAGTCGGCGATCCGCCCGTCCGGCCCCAGCACCGCCGCGGCCTCGGTCATCATGGCGCCGCCATAGGGCTCCCACAGGTGCTCCTGCTCGCGGGTATACTGCACCCGCACCGGCCGGCCGGGCAGGGCGCGGGCGAGGAGCGCCGCGTCGCCCGCCGCGTCGTCGGCACCGTTATGGCCGTAGGAGCCCGAGCCCTCGACGTGGATGCAGCGCACCTGCGCCTCGGGCAGGGACAGCATCTCGGCGAGCGCCTTGCGCAGGGGGAACATGCCTTGCGCATGCGACCACACGGTGAGGCGGCTGCCGTCGAATTCGGCGACCGCGCAGGACGGGCCGATCGAGCCGTGCATCTGGTAGCGCCTCCGGTACTGCGCGGTGATCCGGCGCCCCGGCGGCATCGGCGTGTCCGTGCCGGCCTCGTGGATGATCGTCCGCTTCGCCGGCCGTTCCGCGAGGTCGGAGAAGAGCGCGTCAGGCTCCGGCACGGGCGTGCCGCCCTGCCACACCGCTCCCTTGGCGAGCGCCCGCATCGCCGTCACGGCGGCGTATTCCCGCTCGGCCAGCACCGCCAGGACGTCACCGTCGCGATGCACCCGGATCACCCCGGGACGGGACGCGACGGCCTGCGCATCGACGCCGACGAGGCGGGCGCCGGGGCGGGGCGGACGCAGGATCCGGGCATGGACCATCCCGGGCGCGCGGATGTCCTGGACATAGGCCGCACCGCCCGCGACCTTGGCGGGGATGTCGATCCGCGGCAGCGGCCGGCCGACGACCGTGTAGCGCGCCGGGTCCCGCAGGGCGACGTCGTCCGGCACCGGCGCGTCGAGCGCGACCGCCTGGGCGACCTCGCCGAGGGAGAGCCGCCTCCCATCCGGTGCCGCGACCGCGCCACCATCGACCCGCAGCGAGTCCGGCGGCAGGGCGAGCCGGCGCCCGGCGGCCTCGGCGAGCAGCGCCCGCATCGCCGCCGCGGCGTGCCGGATCGCGGTGGCCGAATCCTGCATCGAGTGGCTGCCGGCGGTGTAGCCCTCGTCCGGGGTCAGCTCGGTATCGGCGGTGACGAGGCGCAAGGAGGCCGGGTCCAGCCCCAGCTCCTCCGCCGCCACCTGGACCAGCGCCGTCTTGATCCCCTGGCCGAGCTCCGCCTTGCCGGTGAGGACGGTCACGGCGCCGTCCTCGCCGATGCGGATCCAGGCATCGATCCGCGGCGCCTCGGGCAGGCTGCCGGGCAGCGCCGCCCGGGCCGGCCGCGGCAGGCCGATCCCGACGAGGAGCGCCCCGGCGACGAGGAGCGTGCGGCGGGTGAGCGGGGTCACGGCGTCGCCCCCGTGGTGGCGGGTTCGGGCCCCGCGGCGCGGCGCACGGCCGCAAGGATCCGCATATGGGTGCCGCAGCGGCAGAGGTTGAACCGCAGCGCATGGCGGATCTCGGCCTCGCTCGGATGCGGGACCGACCGCAGCAGGGCATGGGCCCGCATCACCATGCCGGCGATGCAGTAGCCGCACTGCGCGGCGTTCTCGGCGATGAAGGCGGCCTGGAGCGGGCCCGGATTCTCCGGCGATCCCAAACCCTCGACGGTGGTGACGGGCCGGCCCTCCAGCACCCCGACCGGCGTGACGCAGGACAGGATCGCCTGTCCCTCGACCTCCACCGTGCAGGCGCCGCACTGGCCGAGCCCGCAGCCGAACTTGGCGCCGTTGAGCCCCAGTTCCTCGCGCAGCACGTAGAGGAGCGGGGTCTCGGGCCCGGCCGAGACCGTCTGCGTGCGACCGTTCACCGTCAGGGTCGGCATCGGATTCTCCTCACGGGCTCGCCTCGGCCCGGGGGCCGGGGCGGGAGCGGTCGCGCATCAGGTCCCGCACCGTCTCCTCGAGCCTCGGCCACGGCCCGTCGGGGCTGAAGCGGGCGCGCAGGTAGGCGGCGAGGTCGGTCATCCGGGCCGGGGTCAGCGCCGCCCCGTAGGCCGGCATGATCGGCCCCGGCGCGTGCTCCCGCGGGGCGATGCCGTCGCGCAGGACCAGGATCAGGTTGCGCGGGTCGGGAGCCCGCAAGGCCGTGCGGTGGCCGAGCGACGACGTGGTGTAGGGCACGCCGCCGGCCGCACCCCCGCCGCTCTCGTGGCAGACCGCGCAGGCGCCCGCATAGGTCGCGGCGCCCCGGGCGAGCGCGGGGTCGTCGCCCGGGATGGCCCGGTCCACCGGGCCGGTGCGGCTGCCGGCGGGGCCGGGGCCGTAGAGCGTCGCGACGTAGGCGGCCAGCGCCCGGATCTCGCCCGCCGGCACGGTCCGGTGCGCGTCGACCACCGGGCGCATCGGGCCGGCGGCCCCGCCATGAAGCGGGTCCCACTCGGCGAGGTAGCGGGCGAGATCCGCCTCGCTCCAGGGAAGCGGCGCGGGCGACGTGCGGTCGAGGGGCGGCGCCCACCAGCCGTCGGCCTCGCCGCCGGAAAAGGCCTTCGTCCTCACCTCGGCCCCCAGGAGGTTGCGAGGGCTGTGGCAGGCGCCGCAATGGCTCAATGCTTCGGCGAGATAGGCGCCGCGGTGCCACGCCGCGTCCCGCCGCGGGTCGGCCGGCATCCTGGCTTCGCCGACGAACAGCAGCTTCCAGCCGGCGAGGAGCGGGCGCCAGGAGAGCGGGAAGGGCAGGGCATTGGCCTTCGTCTCCTGCCGCACCGGCTCGCGGGTCATCGCGAAGGCGTAGAGGGCGGCGACGTCCGGATCGGTCAGGCCGGCATAGTGGGTGTAGGGGAAGGCCGGGTAGAGGTGGCGCCCCTCGCGGTCGACGCCCTCGCGCATCGCCCGGGTGAAGGCGGCGAGCGAGTAGCGGCCGATCCCCGTCTCCGGGTCCGGCGTGATGTTGGTGGCGTAGAGGGTCCCGAACGGCGTGCCGATGGCGCGCCCGCCCGCATAGGGCCGGCCGCCTTCCGCCGTGTGGCAGGAGGCGCAGTAGCCGAGGGATGCGAGGATCGCGCCCTTGCGGACCTGCTCCGGCGCGGTCTCGGCCGGCGCCGGACCGCCCGGCGCGAGGGCGGGGCGCCAAGCCGCGATCCCGAATCCGGCGGCTGCGAGGAGAAGCGCCCCTCCGAGCCAGAGGGCGATCCGGCGACGCCTCACGAACCGGCTCCTTCCGCGACGCGAAGGCCCGCTCCTTCCGCAGCGGGACAACCGGCACCCCCGGCCACGGTTCCCGGACGCCCCCGTCGAGCCTCCCTGTCGCCGAGCGTCCCTTTTGCCAAGCGTCCCTTTTGCCAAGCCTGCCCTCGCAGAGTCTTGCCGCAATCCCGCGAAACAGTGATATCGTCCGATTCGCGGGGTGGCGCCGGATAGGCTTGGCCGTATCAGTGCGGCGGCGGGGCTTCCCCATGGTCCACCCCGAGCGGACGGCCTCCCGCCCGCCCGGTTCCACCTCATCTCGCCGGTCCCGTTCTTGCTGATCCCGCGGGGCCGACGGGCGACCCCGTCCCGGGATCGTTTCGGATGCGGCTCAACCGCACGAGACCGACGCCGCATGGCCCAGCAGAGTTTCCAGGCCCGCCTCGGGCCGCCGCCGATGAGCGCCGACGATGCGGCCTGCCGCGCCTGCTGCGGGCAGATGCGCGCGCATTGGCAGGAGCGGCCCCATGCCCGCCTGATGGTCGTGGCCTCGACGCCGGTGATCGAGGCGTTCGGCGGCGGGGTCGAGACCCGCTATCTCTGCCTCGAATGCGGGCACACCCTGATGCACTCGACCGGCCGCTTCGGCCAGGGATGGCATTGACGGGCGTGGGCGGGACCGGGCCGATGCGCCACGCGATCGTCACCACGACCGAACGGCCCGACCTCGCGCCCGTCACCGCGCGCTGGCGCTGGGAGGCCTTTGCGCGGGGGCAGGGACGCAGCCTCGCCGAGGTGACCGCGGCCGAGGTCGCGCGGGCTGCCGGCGCGGGTGCGCTGCCCCGAACCTTCGTACTCCTGGCGGAGGGCGAGCCCGTCGGCATGGCGAGCCTGGCCGCCCACGACCTCGACACGCGCCCGGATCTGACGCCTTGGCTCGCCGGCGTCTTCGTGGTCCCCCACGCCCGAGGCCGCGGCCATGCCGTCCGGCTGGTCGCGGCGGTCGAGGCGGAAGCGATGGGCCTCGGGATCCCGGCCCTGTGGCTCTACACCCGCACCGCCGAAGGGCTCTACGCGCGCCTCGGGTGGCGGATCGTGGAGACGTTTCCGTACAGGGACAGGAGTTACGCGCTGATGCGGCGGGATCTGCCTGTCCGGGGACCATCCGGGCCTCCCGCTCCCTGCGGGAGGCTCCCCGATGGCCGCAGCCCGCACGGGAGGTAGGCTCCCGCGATCAGGTCTGCGGCACGCCTCGGCCCGGACCCCGGACGCGACGCGTCACGCCGGGCTCCATCCCGCCGCGCAATCCCGCACCAGCTGGCGCAGGAACGCCTCCCCCGCCTCGAAGGCCGCCAGCGTGATGTACTCGTCCGGCTGGTGCGCCTGGTCGATCGAGCCCGGGCCGCACACGACCGTCGGCAGGCCGGCGAGCTGGAAGCGGCCGGCCTCGGTGGCATAGGGCACCGTGATGGTGTGGTTGCGGCCGGCGAGCCGCAGGGCCAGGCGCTCGGCCGGGGAGCCGGGCTCGGGCGCGAGGCCCGGGACGGCGGCGTCCTCCTCGGTCTCGACCCGGCCATAGGCGCCGAAGCGGTTGAGCCTCTCGCGGGTCACCCGCTCGACTTCCGTCTCGAACAGGCTCGGGATCTCGTCGCGCGGGAGATCCGGCAGGCCGCGGAACTCCCACTGGAACTCGCAGGCCTTGGGCAGGATGTTGCGGGCGGTGCCCCCGCCGATCACCCCGACATGCACCGTGGTGTAGCCCGGATCGAACCGGCCGCTGGCATCGCCCCGCGCCGCCATCTGGTCGGCGATGCGGTTGAGCCCCGCCACCAGCTCGGCCGCCGCCATCACGGCGTTGGCGCCCAGGGCCGGCTTCGAGGAATGCGCCTCGTGGCCGTGGACCGTGGTGCGGTAGGTGTAGATGCTCTTGTGGGCGTCGGCGACCTCGAGGTCGGTCGGCTCGCCGACGATCACGGCGCCCGGCCGCGGCAGGTCACGCCCGAAGCGGGCGATCACGTCCACGACGCCGAGGCAGGTCAGCTCCTCGTCGTAGGAGAGCAGGATGTGGATCGGCGTCTTGAGGTCGGCCGCCAGCATCTCCGGCACCAGGGCGAGGCAGAGCGCGTCGAAGCCCTTCATGTCGACGGCGCCGCGGCCATAGGCCCGGCCATCGGCGATGCGCAACGTATAGGGATCGCTGGTCCAGGACTGCCCGGCCACCGGCACCACGTCGGTATGGCCGGAGAGCACCACGCCGCCATCCCGCATCGGCCCGATCGTGGCGAAGAGCGCCGCCTTGTCGCCGGCCTCGTTGGGGGCGAGGATATAGGGCACGCCCCAGGCGTCGAGATACTCACCCACCCACCGGATCAGCGGCAGGTTCGACTTCTGGCTCTCGGTGTCGAAGGAGACCAGCCGGGCGAGGAGTTCGAGCGGGGTCAGGCGGGGGCCGGTCTTGGTCATCGGGGCGGGCTGTCTCGCGCAACAAGGACGGAAGTCCTGGTCTTAGCCCAAGCCTCCCGGCCTCGACAGCCACGCCGGCGCAATCGCCCCCAGACGCCGGAGCACGGGTGATCGCCACGCGGACCTGCGTCGGCAAGCCAACGCTTCGTCCGCTCAGGGTCTTGTCTGGTCGCAGATTTTCGTCGCAAAACCGGCGACCGCTTCTGCGGAATCGGCTTAGTGCATCACCCGGCGCACATGCGGCGAATCGAGCGAGAAGGCGGGGATCGCCGCCTCGAAGCTGCGGCCGTCGGCGGTCGCCATGGTGTAGGTGCCCTCCATCGTGCCGTCCGGCGTCGTGAGGGGGCAGCCACTGGTATAGCTGAACGACTCGCCCGGCCCGAGCACCGGCTGCTTGCCGACCACGCCGGCGCCGCGCACCTCCTGCATCTCGCCGCGACCGTCGACGATGCGCCAGTGGCGTGAGCGCAACTGCACCTGCTCGCTGCCGTTGTTGGTGATCTCCACCGTATAGGCGAAGAAGTAGCGGCCGTTGTCGGGCGAGGATTCCTCCTCGACGAAGCGCGGCTGCACGGACACGCTGATGCCGCGGGTCTCGGCCTTGTACATCAGAGAACCTCCGCTGGCGGCCCGCGGGCAAGCGCGACGGCCGACGGGGGTCGTGGTACGTCCGGCCTTCCGGATCGTCAATCACCGGCGACCGCGATCGGTAATCCTGCACGAGGCACCCCGTCCCCCGCCATGAGGTTTCTCCACTCATCCACAGCGCTGGCGGGGCTCGCGGCCGCCGCGGCGCTGGCGCTCCACGCCGACCTCGCCGCCCTCGCCCTGCTCGCCGCCTGGTGCGGGCTCGGCGTGCTCGCCGCGCGGCGCGAGGAAGCGGGCGAAGGGGCTTTGGCGGGGCCCTGGATCCGCGTCGCCCTCGCCCTCGCGCTGGCGTGGCGAGCGCCGGGCGGGCCGGCGGCGGCGCTCGTCGCGGCGCTCCTCCTCGAGGTCGCGGTGGCGCGGCTGACCGCGTGGGCGGCGGCCCGCACCGGGACCGCGTTGCCCGGCCTCGACCTGCACTCGCTGATCCTCGCCGGCGGGCGGGGGGCCGACATCCTGGCGGCCTCGGGCCTCGCCGCCCTGGTCCTGTGGCCGGACCGGCTGCCCGTGATCGCCTCCGCGCTCGCCGGCCTCACCGCCATGGGGGCGATCGCGCGGGCGAGCCTCGCCGTCGCGGTGACGCGCGGCGCCCGCGACGAGGCGTGACGCTCTTCACCTCGTCGAAACCCTGGCCTACGACAATGGCCCATTGAGGATGGACAGGTCATGGTGAAGCTCGAGGACGGGATTCAATCGGCGGAGAGCATCGTGGCGCTGGCCGCCGCCGGGGTGATCCGGCCCGCCGCGCCGTTCGCGGACGACCAGGTCCAGCCGGCGAGCCTCGACCTGCGCCTCGGCGCGCGGGCCTGGCGGGTGCGGGCGAGCTTCCTGCCCGGGCGCACCCGCGACGTCGCCGCCTGCCTCGACAAGCTCAAGCTGCACGAGATCGACCTGCGCCAGGGCGCGGTGCTGGAGACCGGCTGCGTCTACATCGCCGAACTCCAGGAAGGCCTGGCCCTGCCGCCGGACCTAGCGGCGAGCGCGAATCCGAAGAGCTCGACCGGGCGCATCGACGTCTTCACCCGGGTGATCACCGACCAGGCGCGGGAATTCGACATGGTCGAGGCCGGCTATGCCGGGCCGCTCTTCGCCGAGATCTCGCCCCGCACCTTCCCGGTGCTGGTGCGCACCGGCTCGCGCCTGTCGCAGCTGCGCTTCCGCCGCGGCGCGGTGCGGCTCGACGACGGGGCCTTGGCGCGCCTGCACGCGGCGACGCCGCTGGTCGATGCCGCCGACCCCTCGTTCCAGGGCGGCGTCGCGGTCTCGGTCGACCTCTCGGGCTTCGACGGGCTGATCGGCTACCGCGCCAAGCGCCATACCGGCCTCGTCGACGTCGACCGGCCCCGGACCTACCCGGCGGCGGATTTCTGGGAACCCCTGCGGGCCGACGGCTCCGGCACGCTGATCCTCGATCCGGGCCAGTTCTACATCCTGGCCTCGAAGGAGGCGGTGCAGGTGCCGCCGGATTTCGCCGCCGAGATGGTGCCGTTCGATCCCCTGGTCGGCGAGTTCCGGGTCCATTACGCTGGCTTCTTCGATCCCGGCTTCGGCCATGCCGAGGCCGGCGGCACCGGCGCCCGCGCGGTGCTGGAGGTGCGCTCCCGCGACGTGCCGTTCATGCTGGAGGACGGCCAGATCGTCGGCCGCCTCGTCTACGAGCGCATGGCCCAGCGGCCCGCCGCCCTCTACGGCAGCGCCGCCGGCTCGAACTACCAGGCGCAGGGTCTGAAGCTCTCGAAGCACTTCGTCTGACCCTGTCGCACCGGGCGATCATCCCGGGACCCGATGGCGCAGACAATAGGGCCCGATCGCGATGCGATTCGGGCCCTATTGTCTGAAGGTCGCCGAGATTCAGGCGGCCTTCACCCGTCCGAGGAAGCGCGTCACCTCGTGCCGCAGCATCTCCGATTGCCGCGACAGATCCTGCGCCGCCCCCAGGACCTGCGTCGCCGCATGGCTGGTCTGGCCGGCGCCGTCGCTCACGCCGGCGATGTTGCCGGTGACCTGCTCGGTGCCGCGGGCCGCCTGCTGCACGTTGCGGGTGATCTCCTGCACGGCGCTGCCCTGCTCCTCCATCGCCGCCGCAATGCTGGCGGCGTAGGTCGACATGTCCTCGATCACCTTGGCGATCTGGCGGATGTCGCCCACCGTCGCGCGGGTCGCCTCCTGGATCTCGCCGATCCGGGCGCCGATCTCGTCGGTGGCCTTGCCGGTCTGGCCGGCGAGTTCCTTCACCTCGGCGGCGACGACGGCGAAGCCCCGGCCCGCCGCACCCGCCCGCGCCGCCTCGATGGTGGCGTTGAGCGCGAGCAGGTTGGTCTGGCTCGCAATGCTCGACACGGTGGCGACGAAGTCGCTGATCCGCTCCGCCGTCCCGGCGAGGCGCTGCACCGTCGCGTTGGTGCGCGCGGCATCCTCCACCGCCCGGGCGGCGATCCGGGACGATTGGTTGACCTGCTGGACGATCTCCTGGATCGAGGCGGTCATCTCCTCGCTCGCCGCCGCGACCGTCTGGACGTTGGCGGAGGTCTGGGAGGCGGCGCTCGCCACCGTGACGCTCTGCCGGGTCGTCTCCTCGGCCACCCCCGACATGGACCGCGCCGTCGCCTCCATCTCGGTCGCGGCACCGGCGAGGCCCGCGGTGAGGCCCGACACCGTCTGCTCGAACTCCCGCGCCAGGTCGTCGACGAGGCGGGCGCGGCGCGTCCGGGCCTCGTCCTCGGCGGCCTGCGCCGCCGCCAGCCGCTCGGCCTCGACGGCGTTGCGCTTGAACACCTCGACGGCCCGCCCCATCGCCCCGATCTCGTCCCGCCGGTCGAGCCCCGCGACGACGATCGTCTTGTCGCCGTCCGCCAACCGCGCCATCAGCGCGGTGATCGCCAGGATCGGCGAGACCAGGGTGCGCGAGACCATCAGCGCCATCACCCCGGCGAGCGCCAGGCTCGCGGCGGCCCCGATCGCCGTCATCGCGAAGGCGAGGGTGAAGGTCGCCTCCTGATCCGCCACGCGACCGGCCATCAGGTCCGTCTCGGCCTTCTTGATCTCCGCCGCCGTGGCCCGCACCGCATCTATCGTCGCCTTGCCGGCGCCGCTCGCCTCGAGGGCGCGGGCCCGCTCGCGCCCGCCCACCTCGGCCATCAGGCCGATCTCCTTCTCGGCCACGTCGCGGGTCCAGGCCGCGGCGCTGCGGTCGAGCGCGTCGAGGCGCGCCTGTTGCACCGGGTTGTCCGCCGTGAGGTGCCGGGCCTCGGCGAGGGCGGCCCGGTAGGCCTTCTGGCCCTCGCGGTACGGGGCGACGAAGCTCGGATCGCCGGAGACCAGGTATCCGCGCAGGCCGGTCTCCTGATCGATCATGCCTGCGACGACGCGATCGACGCTGTGGAGCACGTCGTGCGTGTGGTCGGTCGCGCTGCTGCGGTCCCGGATCGCGTTGAGGCTGCCGTAGCTCACCGCGCTCAAGGCCAGGGTGATGGCGACGAGGGTTCCGAAGGCAAGGCCGAGCTTGGAGAGGATTCTCAGGTCGTTGAGCGCACGCATAACTGCTCGTGAGACGGGATCGCAGGGAAGGCCGGCTGCGGATCGGCTGCGTCGGGCCGACGCTGGCCGAAATTCCGGTCTCGAGGGTTAAGGACCCTCTGAGAAGACCGTGAGCTTTGGCTGCGCTGTTGCCGTTTAACGGTTAAAACAAGGTCATCGAACAATCGAGAATTGAGTTACCGCCGGATTACATATGCTCAAGAACGAAAAACATCACGCATGTTACGGTAGCGCAACTTCGACGCGATCACCCTCAACTGGTTCTAACAAGCCAGGATGCCGCTGTCGCCGGCCGGTATCCCGCGGTGCCGCTCTCGCGGCGGCGGAGGGGTCGGCTCCGCCGCCGGATGCGCGTCAGCCCGCCGCCGCCTCGTCGAGCAGCCACACCGTCTCGCCCCAGGCTTTCGCATGGCCCGACGGCAGGTCCTCGCCGGCGGCGAGGCGGGCGAGCGGCGCCCGCTTGCCGGCGCCGGTGACCAGGAACAGGATCAGCGGCGTGGCGGCGAGCGCCGGGAGGGTCAGGCTCACCCGCGGCACGAAGGGGGCGAGACCCGCTTCCGGCACCGCCACCACCCAGGCCCTGTCCTCCCGCGCCTCGGGCTTGCCCGGGAACAGCGAGGCGGTGTGGCCGTCCTCGCCGAGCCCGAGGAGCACCAGGTCGAAGAGCGGCCGGCCGGGATCGAGCCGGTCGGCGCCGTACCAGGCCTGCAACTTCGCCGCGTATGCCTCGGCGTCGGCCTGCGGCGTGCCGTCGGTCGGGATCGGGTGGAGATGGCCGGGGGGCACGAGATCCCCGAAGGCGTCCTGTGCCAGGCGCCGGTTGCTGCCGGCCTCCGGTCCGTCACCGACGCGCTCGTCGCCGAAGAACCAGTGCAGGCGCTCCCAGGGCAGGGCCTCGCGAAACTCCGGCCCGGCGAGCAGGCGGTAGAGGAGCTTGGGGGTCGAGCCGCCCGACAGGCAGATCCCGATCCGGCCCGGCTTCGCGCGTGCGACCGCGACCAGCCGCTCCGCCGCCGCCCGGGCGACCGCGTCGGGGTCGGGCAGCACCTCGTGATGCGCGATCATGACTGGTGCTCCAGCGAGCGCCAAGCCCGGCCGTCGCGGGTCAGGAGCTCCTCCGCCTGTTTCGGCCCGGCGCTGCCGGCCTCGTAGGGGAGGGGATCGAGGTCCCCTTCGGCGGCGGCGTCGAGAATCGGCTGCACGATGCGCCAGCCGGCCTCGATCATGTCGGCGCGCTGGAACAGCGTCGGGTCGCCGATCATCGCGTCGTAGATCAGGGTTTCGTAGCCGGTGCTCGGCTCGGTCTTGAAGTAGTCCTTGTAGCAGAACCGCATGTCGACGCTGCCGAGGCGCACTGCCGGGCCCGGCACCTTGGCGCCGAATTGCAGCGAGATGCCCTCGTCGGGCTGCAATTGCAGCACCAGCCAGTTCGGCACCTCCTCGCGGACATTGGTGCCCTTGAACAGCGAGAGTGGCGCCTGCTTGAAGCGGATGGCGATCTCGGTGTCGCGCCGGGTCATCGCCTTGCCGGTGCGCAGGTAGAACGGCACCCCGGCCCAGCGCCAGTTGTCGATGCCGAGCTTCAAGGCGACGAAGGTCTCGGTGCCGCTGTCACCCGCCACGTCCGGCTCGTCGCGGTAGTCCTTCACCGCCTTGCCGTCGACATGGCCGGCCGTGTAGCGGCCCCGCACCGCGTCCTCGACCCGGGCGGAGGGGGTGGCGAGCAGCACCTCCTCCTTCTTGTCGCGCACGGCCTCGGCCTCGAACGAAATCGGCGGCTCCATCGCCACCAGGGTGTAGAGCTGGAACAGGTGGTTGGGCACCATGTCGCGCAGCGCGCCGGTGGCCTCGTAGAACTTCCCCCGTCCCTCGACCCCGACGGTCTCGGCGACCGTGATCTGCACGTGGTCGATGTGGTCGCGGTTCCACAACGGCTCGAACAGGCCGTTGCCGAACCGGAACGCCATGATGTTCTGCACCGTCTCCTTGCCGAGGAAGTGGTCGATGCGGAAGATCTGCTCCTCGGACAGGACCTTCAGGATGTCGGCGTCGAGCTTCTCCGCCGAGGGCAGGTCGTGGCCGAACGGCTTCTCGATGATGACGCGGCGCCAGCGTTCCCCGCTCTCCTCGACGAGGCCGGCCTCGCCGAGCTTGGCGATGGTCGGCCCGAACAGGCTCGCGGCGACCGCGAGGTAGAACAGGACGTTGCCGCCGTCCTGCTTCCCCGAGACCTCGGCGATCGCCCCTTTCAGCGCCTCGAAGGAGGCGGAATCGGACAGGTCGCCCGAGCGGTAATGGACCCGCCCGACGAGGTCGCCCCACACGCCCTCGTCGAACGCGCCGCCGCCGGCCTCACCGCCCTTGGCGGTGATGAAGCCGCGCACGGTGTCGCTCAGCTCGGACCGAAAGTCCTCCGACGACATCTCCGAGCGGCTGACGCCGATCACGGAAAAGTCCTTCGGCAGCAGGCCCCAGCGGCCGAGATTGTAGAGGGCCGGCATCAGCAGCCGGTGGGTGAGGTCGCCGGTCGCCCCGAAGATCACCAGGGTGCAGGCGGGCGGGGGCGCGGCCCCCTCGGCCATCTTGCGGGTCATTTCGGCTCCTGGTGGCCGCCGAAGCCCTTGCGCATGGCCGAGAGCAGCTTGTCGGCGTAGGTGGCGCTCTGCCGCGAGCGGAAGCGGGCGTAGAGGGCGGCCGACAGCACGTGGGCCGGCACGGCCTCCTCGATCGCGGCGTTCAGCGTCCACCGGCCCTCGCCCGAATCGGCCACGTGACCCGAGAAGGCGTCGAGGTTCTCGTCGCCGGCCAGCGCCGTGGCGGTGAGGTCGAGGAGCCAGGACGAGACCACGCTGCCCCGGCGCCAGACCTCGGCGATGTCGCCGATGTTGAGGTCGAAGCGCTGCGCCTCCGGCAGCTCCGCCGAGTTGGCGTGCTTGAGGATGTCGAAGCCCTCGGCATAGGCCTGCATCAGGCCGTACTCGATGCCGTTATGGATCATCTTGACGAAGTGGCCGGCGCCGCTCGGGCCGGCATGGATGTAGCCCTGTTCGGCGCGCGCATCGCGGCCGTCGCGCCCCGGCGTGCGCGGCACCTCGCCGAGGCCCGGCGCCAGGGTCCTGAAGATCGGGTCGAGCCGGTCGACGGCCTCCTTGTGGCCGCCGATCATCATGCAATAGCCGCGCTCCAGCCCCCAGACGCCGCCCGAGGTGCCGACATCGACGTAGTGCAGGCCCTTCTCGTCGAGGATGGCGGCGCGGCGGATGTCGTCCTTGTAGAACGAGTTGCCGCCGTCGATGATCACGTCGTCCGGCCGCATCAGCCCGGCAATGTGCATCACCGTCACCTCGGTCGGGTCGCCGGCCGGCAGCATCACCCAGGCGGTGCGGGGTATCTCGAGCTTCGACACGAAGTCCTCGAGGCTGTCGGCGCCGACCGCGCCCTCCTGCACCAGGGCCGCCACGGCCTTGGGATCCTGATCGAACACCACGGCCGTGTGTCCGTTGCGCAGGAGCCGCCGGACGATGTTGCCGCCCATCCGACCGAGACCGACCATGCCGAGTTGCATCGTGTCACTCCTCGCCGGCGAGGCCGGGGCCGGCGGCCCGTGGGCGTGGGGCCCGTCGTAACTCGTGAGGCGCGCTCCCCCCTCTCCCGTGCGGGAGAGGGGCCAGGGGTGAGGGTGCTGCGATTCCGGATCGGGCACCGAACGTCGTGCTGGTCGCCCTGCGTTCAGCGCTTCACGCGGAGGCGTGGCACCCTCACCCCCGCCCCCTCTCCAGGCGATACCGGGCAAGCCCGGTCTCGCCCGGAGAGGGGAGACCACTCGCTAGCCCTAACTAAGCGCCGACTTCAGCCGGTCGAGCCCCTTGGCCACATCGCCCTTGATGTGGACGCGCAGGGCCCGGCGGCCGCGCTCGGAGAGCACGCCGAAATCGCCCCGCGCCTGCGCGGCGATGACGGTGGCGAAGCCGAGGCTGCGGCCCGGGATGGCGAGGTCGGGCGCCTCCGAGGTGATCTGCAGGAAGACGCCGCTGTCGGGCCCGCCCTTGTAGGCCTGGCCGGTCGAGTGCAGGAAGCGCGGCCCGAACTCGGCGCAGGTCGCGACGTGCTTGGTCTCGCGCAAGGCGACCCGGGCGGCCTGGAGCGGCGCCAGATGCCCGGGGTTGCGGGTGACGTAGGCGAGCAGCGCAACGTAGTCCCCGCCCTTCACGCGCCCGATCTGCTCCTTGATCCAGCTCACCGGATCGGAGCCGGCGCCGGCCTTGCGCAGGGCCTCGGCATTGGCCGCATCGGTGTAGAGCGCGAAACCGTCATCCTCCGCCACCGGCGTCTCGGCCGGCAGGGAGCCGTTCGTCTCGGCGGCCGAGAACAGCTCGCGGGTCTTGATCTTGCTCGCCTCGACGTCGGGCTGGTCGAACGGGTTGATGCCGAGCACCGCGCCCGCCACCGCGGTGGCGATCTCGAAGCGGAAGAATTCCTGCGGCAGGCTCGCCTTGGAGGCGAGGGCGATCCGCACCACCGGGTGGCCGGCCCCCTCCAAGGCCGTGACGGCGGCGTCCTGGCCGGCATCGGCGCCGTCCTCGAGGCGCAGATAGACGAAGAACCGGTCGGTCCCGTAGGCGGCGGGGGCGGCGAGCGGCTCGTTGTCGATCGGGATCAGGCCCTTGCCTTCCTTGCCGGTCGATTCGGCGATCAGCTGCTCGACCCAGGCGCCGAAGGTGTCGATGCCGGGCGAGGCGACGAGCGTGACCTTGTCACGGCCTTCGACGGTCGCGGCGGTCCCCATGGCGAGGCCGAGCTGCACGCCCGGGTTCAGGTCCGGCGGCACGTCGGAGCCGCAGGAGCGCACCATGGTGCAGGCGCTCTCCAGGAACGCCGCGACGTCGAGCCCCATGGCGGCGGCCGGGACGAGCCCGAAGGCCGAGAGCACGGAATAGCGCCCGCCGATCTGCTTCACGCCGTGGAAGATGCGCCGGAAGCCGTCCTCCTTGGCGGCCTTCTCCATCGCCGAGCCCGGGTCGGTCACGGCGACGAAGTGGCGGCCGGCCTTGTCGCGCCCGACCACGTCGCGCATCCGGCCGAGGAAGTAATCGCGGAAGACGTTGGGCTCGAGGGTGGAGCCCGACTTCGAGGCGACGATGAACAGGGTGCGCTCCAGGTTCACCGCGGCCTCGACCGCCCGCACCTCGTCCGGATCGGTCGAATCGAGGATGCGCAGGCGCGGGAAGCCGGGCTGCGGCCCATAAGTCTCGGCCAGGACCTCCGGCCCGAGGCTGGATCCGCCCATGCCGAGCACCACCGCGTCGGTGAAGCCCTCCTGCTTCACCTCCGCCGCGAAGGCGGCGTAGTCGGCCGCCTTCTTCGCCTCATCCTCCACGATGGTGAGCCAGCCGAGCCATTGCGCCTCGTCGGCGCCGCTCCACACGCCCGCATCGCGCTGCCACAGGCGGCGCACCAGCCCGTCCTTGCGCCAGGTCTCGATCGCCTTCTTCACCGGCTCGTCGAGGCTGCCGAGCGAGAGCGCCTGCCGGTCGAGACCGTCGCCTAAGAACTTCTGGCGCTTGCCGGCGACCGCACCCAGCACCTTGTCGGCGGCGTCGACGAAGAGCTGCACGCCCTCCTCGACGAGCTGGCGCGCCACCGCGTCGAGGTCGATCCCGGCCTTGGCGAGGTGCGCGAGCACCCGCTCGGCCTCGTCGACGCCCTCTTCCAGGCTCGCCCGCACCGTGCCGTGGTCGCGGAACGCATCCATCGTCGCCGGCGGGATGGTGTTGACGGTGTTGGGGCCGATCAGTTCCTCGACGTAGAGCACGTCGGAATAGGCCTTGTTCTTGGTGCCGGTCGAGGCCCAGAGCAGGCGCTGCGGATGCGCGCCCTTGGCCGAAAGCGTCTGCCAGCGATCGCCGGCGAACAGGCGCTTGTAGCGCTGATAGGCGAGCTTGGCGTTGGCGATCGCCACCTTGCCCTTCAGGCCTTCCAGCGCCGCCTTCTCGTCCGGGTCGTTGGCCGCCGCAATCTTTTCGTCGAGGAGCTTGTCCACCGCCGCGTCGATGCGGCTGACGAAGAAGCTCGCCACGCTGGCGACCCGGCCGATATCGCCGCCGCTCGCGGCGAAGCGCTCCAGGCCCTCGATATAGGCGTTCGCCACTTGCTCGTAGGCATCCTGCGCGAAGAGCAGCGTGACGTTGATGTTGATGCCGTCCGCCGTGAGGTCGCGGATCGCCGGGATGCCCTCCGGGGTGGCCGGCACCTTCACCATCAGGTTGTCGCGGGCCACCGCCTTGTGGAGGCGACGCGCCTCGTCCAGCGTCTCGGCGGTGTTCAGCGCCAGGTAGGGCGACACTTCCAGGCTGACGAAGCCGTCCTGGCCGCCGCTCGCCTCGAAGACCGGGCGCAGCACGTCCGCTGCCGCCTGGATGTCGGCGATGGCCAGCCCCTCGTAGAGGTCGATCACCCGCCGGTCGCCGGCCGTTCTGAGCGCGTCGTCGTACTCGTCCGAGTGGCCGATCGCCTTCTCGAAGATCGCCGGGTTCGAGGTCACCCCGCGCAGGCCGTCCTCGTCGACCAGGCGCTTGAGCCCACCGTCCTGGACGAAACCCCGGGCGACGAAATCGAGCCAGACGGCCTGGTCCTGTTCGGCGTGCAGCTTCTTGAGCGGGTTCATGCCTCTGGTCTCCGCGTGCTTGTCGCAGATGTGGACCGGAAGGGGCCGCTGTCCAGGGGGGAGGGCGGCGAGAAGCTTGGCCGTTCGCTGGGAAATCGAGGCTTGGGCGCGCGTCTCAGCTTTTCGCCGGCCAAGCCGCCGCCACGATGACCAGCACCCAGCCGAGGATCAGGACCATTCCGCCGCCCGGCGCCGCCATCGGGAAGAGCGGCTGCTGGGCGAGGGCCCGCACCGAGAGGTCGCCGGAGAAGAGCGCGAGGCCGAGCGCCAGGGCGAAGCCCGCCGCCCGCGCCGGGAGCGGATGGGCGCGGCCGCTGCCGGCGAGCAGCGCGAGGGCGAGAAGGGCAGGGGCGTGGAAGAGGAGGAATTGCGCGGCGGTGGCGAGGCTCGTCGCGCCGGCGATGTGGGCCGCCGCCGCCGAGAGCGCCACGCCGAGCGCGCCGGCCAGACCCGACAGCGCGATCAGGGCCCGGTCGGCGGGATGGGTCATTCGCCGCGCTCGGCGAGCAGCCGGGCGATGCTGGCGCGCAGATCCGTGACGCCGTCGTCGGTGCGGCTCGAGGTCAGGATGATCTCCGGATAGGCCGCCGGCCGCCGGGCGATCGCCGCCGCGGTGGCATCGAGCCGGGCCTGGATCTCATGCTTCTTGAGCGCGTCCGACTTGGTGAGCACGATCTGGTAGGAGACGGCGGCCTTGTCGAGCCCGTCCAGCACCTCGGCGTCGTTCGGCTTGATGCCGTGGCGCGAGTCGATCAGCACGTAGACCCGGGCGAGGTTGGCCCGCCCGCGCAGGTAGGAGTGGATCAGCTCGGTCCAGGCCGCGACCTTCGCCTTCTCGACCGCGGCGTAGCCGTAGCCCGGCATGTCGACGAGGACGAGCTTGCCGCCACCAATGTCGAAGAAGTTGAGCTGCTGGGTGCGTCCCGGCGTGTGCGAGGTGCGCGCGAGCGCGTTGCGGCCGGTGAGCGCGTTGATCAGGCTCGACTTGCCGACATTGGAGCGGCCCGCGAAGGCGATCTCGTGCCCCCGCATCGGCGGCAGGATCTCGAGCTTGTCGGCGGCATAGAAGAAGTCGGCGGAGCCGGCGAAGAGCAGCCGCCCCGCTTCGCGCAGGGCGGCTTCCTTCTCGGCCTCGGCAAGAGTCTCTTTCTGAGGCTGGTCCTGCATATCAGCTCTTGGCCTTCGCGGCCTTCGGGCGTGAGAATGTCGAGCGCAGGTTGTCCCACAGCTCCACCTTCACCCCGTTGCGCCGCATGATCACGTATTGCTGGATCACCGACAGGGTGTTGTTCCACGCCCAGTAGATCACCAGGCCGGCCGGGAACGAGCCGAGCATGAAGGTGAAGATGATCGGCATGAAGGTGAAGACCTGGGCCTGGACCGGGTCCGGCGGCGCGGGGTTCATCTTCATCTGCACGAACATCGTCACGCCCATGATGAGCGGCCAGATGCCGAGGTGGAGGAGATCGGGCGGCGTGAACGGCAGCAGGCCGAACAGGTTGAACAGCGAGGTCGGGTCCGGCGCCGCCAGGTCGCGGATCCAGCCGAAGAACGGCGCGTGCCGCATCTCGATGGTGACGAACAGCACCTTGTAGAGCGCGAAGAAGACCGGGATCTGCACCAGCACCGGCCAGCAGCCGGCGACCGGGTTGATCTTCTCCTTCTTGTACAGCTCCATCATCGCCTGCTGCTGCTTCACCTTGTCGTCGGCGTAGCGCTCGCGGATGGCAGTCATCTCCGGCTGGACGGCCTTCATCTTGGCCATCGAGACGTAGGAGCGGTTGGCGATCGGCAGGAAGAGCAGCTTCAGCAGGAAGGTGACGACCAGGATCGAGACACCGAAATTGCCGAACAGCCGGTAGAAGAAGTCCAGCGCTTTGAACATCGGCTTGGTGATGAAGTAGAACCAGCCCCAGTCGATCAGCAGGTCGAAGCGCTTGATGCCGAGCGACTTCTCGTAGCCGTCGATGGCGCCGACCTCCTTGGCGCCGGCGAAGAGGTGCTGCTCCGACGAGATGCTGGCGCCGGGGGCGAGCTGCTTGGCCTCGCCGAGGCTGCTCGCCTGGTAGACCTTGGTCGCGCCCTCGTCGCGCTCGGTGAACGAGCCGGTATAGGGGGTCTTCTGGTCCGGGATGGTGGTGGCGGCCCAGTACTTGTCGGTGATGCCGAGGAAGCCGCCGCTCACGCCGGCCCAGGAATGGCCGCGGGTGCCGGGAGCCCCCAGCGGGTTCTCCTTGGCCATCTTGTCGTAGGTGAATTCCTGCAGGCCCTGGTCGCCGAGCACGCCGATCATGCCCTCGTGCAGGACGTAGTAGCCCTGCGTGTGCGGCTTGCCCCAGCGCGAGACGAGGCCGTACGAATAGAGGGTGACGGGGGCGCCGCCCTTGTTCTCGACCGCGTCGGCGACCGTGAACATGAACTTGTCGTCGACCGAGATGGTGCGGCGGAAGGTGAGGCCGGCGCCGTTGTCCCAGGTCAGCACCAGCGGCTTCTGCGGCGTGAGCGCGTCGCTCTCGGCGGTCCACAGCGTGTCGCCGTTCGGCAGCGGGCCGGCGCCCTGACCCACCCAGCCGAACTCGGCGTAGTACGGGTTGGCCGAGCCGATCGGCGAGAGCAGCTCGATGCGCGGCGAGCTGTTGTCGACGGTCTCGTGGTAGTTCTTCAGGAGCACGTCGTCGATGCGGCCGCCCTTGAGCGCCACCGAGCCGGCGAGCGCCGGGGTGTCGATGCGCACCCGCGGCGAGCGGGCCAGCGCGTCGGCGCGGCTCGCCGCGAGCGCCGGGCTGCCGGCCGGCGCGCCCGGCAGGGTGCCGGGCAGCGGCGCGGCGGGACCGCCCTCGCGGGGGCTCGCCGCCGGGCCGTCCTTCGCGGCCTGCGCCCGGGCTGCCTGCTCCTTGGCCGCCTGCTCCTGGCGCTGACGCTCGACCTGCGGCGCGCTGACGAAGTAGTTCCAGCCGAGCAGCACCGCCAGCGACAGCGCGACGGCGATGATCATGTTCGTCTTGTCGTTACCCATGGACCCGCGACGCCTGCCGCCAAAAGAGGGGGGCCGGGGGCGGACCTGGCGGCCCGCTCGATCCGGCCCTCACGACCAACACGACGAGGCGATTCCGGCTTCCCGGGATCGCCTCACGAACTCCGTTCCGGGGAACGCCGATCCGGGGCACCTGGCCCCGTTCCCGAGGCTTTGCCCGGCTTGCCGGGATCTCCCTTGCCCAAATCCCGCCTGCCCTTGCCGCGCCCCGGATGCCCGCCCTCCGCGGAGGGCGGCTTCGGCCCGCGCGGCTTCGTCACCGCGCCGAGAGCCTGCCGGACATCCTCGACCAGTTGCGCGAAAGGCGCCCCCAGGGCGTCGCGCCGCCCGATGAGGACCACGTCGACCGCCTTGTCCCGATGCGCCTGGCCGGCCTGGGCCGCCGCGACCTTGAGGCGACGGCGGATGCGATTGCGCTCGGTGGCGTGGCCTTCGCGCTTCGTCACGGTGAAGCCCACGCGCAGGCCGCCCGGCGGTCCATCGTCCCGCAGGCGGCCCTGTGCCGTCAGGCGCTCGGTATGGAAACGGCGGCCCTTGGCCGCCGCCAGATAGTCCGGGCGCCGGGTGATCCGGCCGATCGGCGGCGAAGCACCGGTCATCGCGGCACTCCGGTCAACGCGGCGCTTGCGGGCACCGCGAGGGGCCTTAGGCCGACAGGCGCTTGCGGCCGCGGGCGCGGCGGGCAGCGATCACCTTGCGGCCGCCGACGGTGGCCATGCGGGCACGGAAGCCGTGGCGGCGCTTGCGCACGAGCTTCGACGGTTGATAGGTTCTCTTCACGGCTCGTTCTCCGAAGGCCGGGGCCGGCCGCACGCGTCGCGCTGCCGAGGCCCTCGTGGTCCAGAATGTCTTGGCGAAAGCGAACCGCGCCCGAATGGGGCGCGGTCACGTCGCGCCGGTGTATGGCGGAATGGTCCCCGCGAGTCAATCGCGTTAAGGATCGCGCCCGGGAGCCTGCAGGGCCCCTTGCAGGGGACCTGCCCCAGCACGAGGGAGACGCCGATGTTCGACGACGCCGAGAGCCTGCGGCGACCGCAGACGAGTGTCCATCAGGTCGGCCAGGACCTGTCGACCCTGTCGGTCTCCGATCTCGACGAGCGAATCGAGGCCCTGCGCCGCGAGATCGCCCGGCTCGAGGGGGAGCGGCAGCGCAAGCAGGCCTCACAGGAGGCGGCTCGGGCGGCGTTCAAGTTCTGAGACGGGCAAGTTCTGAGACGGGCAAGTTCTGAGACAGGACGGATCGCGGAGGCGCGTGCCGTTTCGGGACAGCCCGCGGGACAGTCGGCAGCCCGACCGTTCGCCGCCCGACGCGCGGCACGCTCGCGTCGCCCCCGCCTCCGCGACGGCTCCTCGGGACGGCAGGGGGCACCCGGGGGAGGCCTGCCGGGCGGCGGCGCTCGCTCCTGCCTCCCGGGCAGCCCTGCCTCCGGCAGCGCGCAAGGAGCCCCATCGCCCCCGTCGCCGCGAGACCCGCCCAGGGCGGCAGGCCGTGATGGGCTACCCGCCTGGGCCATCGGCACTTTCCGCGCCGCGCCGCCGGGGAGTTAACCACTCTTTAAGCTTTCCAGGCGATAAGGATGCCAGTCCAGCTTTCTGGATGTCGAGTGGTCTCTGTCCACTCTGTTTGATGCCTCCCTGTACGACTCTTTCGCCGCCCCACCGGGGCGGCTTTCTTTTTTCCGCCCCTCATTTTCCGCTTCCCCTCGGGATCGCCACCGTCTCGCCCGCGTTCCCATTAAGGTTAACCCTTCGTTGACGGCGCGCGGCCCGCGCTCTGGCGCTATCGTTGCGCCAGCTAGCCCGAGCGCACCGTGAATGTCCCGTATCGAGGCGGGACCGGCGTCGCGGTGGCACAGGAGGGATCATGGGCGGGATGGACGTGATGTTTCGGGTCGAGCAGCCCACGGTGCGGTTCGGTGAGACCTTCGTGGCTTCCGAGAGCTTCAAGATGCTGTTTCGCGAGGGCATGACCCTCGTGGAGGAGACCGCGGCCTATCTCGACGGGCCTGGCCGCGACGAATCGCGCCTGCTCGCCCGCCACGCCGCCCTGACCTATGCCAGCGAGAGCATGCGGCTCACCACCCGGCTGATGCAGATCGCCTCCTGGCTCCTCGTGCAGCGCGCGGTGTCCGAGGGCGAGCTGAGCCTGAGCGAAGCCGCCGAGGAGAAGACCCGGGTGCGCCTCTCGGCCACCGAGCCGAACGAGACCGCCCCGGTGCTGGTCGCCGAGCTGCCGCTGTCGCTCCAGGCCCTGATCGCCCAGTCGAAGCGGCTGCACGCCCGCATCCTCCACCTCGACAAGCTGATCTCCGACGACCGCCCGACGCCCGAGCCGCGGGTCAGCCCGGTCTTCGCCCAGCACGACATGCTGCGGGTGGCCTTCGGCTGAAGGCCGCGGCCGGGGAGGGCGCGGCCCTCCCCGGCGCCCGGAGGCGGGGCTGATTCGGGCACGAAAAAAGCCCCGGCCGGGCGGCCGGGGCTTTTTTCGCGCGAGGCGGAAGGCCGTGAGGCTTACTTCTTGCCGAACGAGATGCCCGCGAAGCGCGAGTTGAAGCGGGACAGGCGACCGCCGCGGTCCATCAGCTTCTGCTCGCCGCCGGTCCAGGCCGGGTGCGTGCTCGGGTCGATGTCGAGGTTGAGGGTGTCACCCTCCTTGCCGTAGGTGGAGCGGGTCGTGAACGAGCTGCCGTCGGTCAGCACCACCTTGATGTAGTGGTAATCCGGGTGCTCGGTCGGGGTGCGCGCCACCTTGGGGGTCGCGACCGACTTGCCGGCGACGGGGGCCGCCTGCTTGGCGGCGGGAGCTGCTTGCTTTGCCATGACGAAATCCTAAGAGTGCGACCCGCGCCGAACGCTCCGCCCTGGGCCGCGGCCATTGATCGCGCGTTATCGGATGAGCGGCGGCCTATACCTCACCTCCGTGCGCCAAACAAGCGCCGGCACCCGGACAGTACGACCCCCTGATATGGCACGTTCCGACACCGCCCGCCCTCGCGCCTCCCTGGGGGCCCTGAAGCCCCTCGTCCCCTTCGCGGCGCGCTACAAGGGCCGGATCGCCGCCGCGATCGTGGCGCTCATCGCCGCATCGGGCGCAACCCTGACGGTGCCGGTGGCGGTGCGGCGGGTGGTCGATCTCGGCTTCGCGCATGGCGAGGTCGGGATGATCGACGCGTATTTCGGCGGGCTGATCGGCGTCGTCGCAGTGCTCGCGGCCGCCAGCGCCGCCCGCTACTACTGCGTCGTGACGCTGGGCGAGCGGGTGGTGGCGGATCTGCGCGCCGCGGTCTTCTCGAGGCTCACGACCCTCGATCCCGCCTTCTTCGACCGGTCGCGCAGCGGCGAGCTGGTCTCGCGCCTGACGGCGGATGCCGCGCAGGTGAAGTCGGTCTTCGGGGTGTCGCTCTCGATCCTGCTGCGCAACGTCTTCCTGTTCGCCGGCGCGGTGGGCATGATGGTCTGGACCAGCCCCCGGCTCTCGGTGCTGGTGCTCGCCGCGATCCCGCTCATCGTCTTTCCGCTGATTCTCTCCGGCCGCGGGGTGCGCCGCCGCTCGCGGGCGGCGCAGGATCGCCTCGCCGACGCCTCGGCCTTCGCCACGGAGGCGGTGGGCGCGGTGCGCACCATGCAGGCCTTCGGCATGGCCTCGGCCACCGCGGCCCGCTTCGCCGCCGCCTCCGAGGAGGCGTTCCTGGCCTCCCGCGCCTCGGCCCGGGCGCGGGCGCTCCTCACCGGCGTCGCGATCTTCCTGATCTCGGCGAGCGTCGTCGGCGTGCTGTGGTACGGCGCGCAAGGGGTGGCGGCCGGCACGATCTCGGCCGGGCAATTGTCGCAATTCGTGCTCTACGCGGTGTTCGGCGCCAGCGCGCTGGGCCAGCTCTCGGAGGTCTACGGCGAGCTGACCCTGGCCGCCGGCGCCGCGGAGCGCTTAGGGGAAATCCTCGACACCGTGCCGGCGATCGGCGCGCCGGACCGGCCCCGCGCCCTGCCGGTGCCGCCCCGCGGCGAGATCGCCTTCGAGCGGGTGCGCTTCCACTACCCGACCCGGCCCGAGCACGCCGCCCTGCACGATCTCAGCTTCACGGTGGCGCCGGGCGAGCGCGTGGCGCTCGTCGGGCCGTCGGGAGCCGGCAAGAGCACGGTGCTGCAATTGCTGCTGCGCTTCTACGATCCGGAATCCGGCGAGGTTCGCCTCGACGGAGTGCCGCTCGACGCGGTCGAGCCCGAGTCCTTGCGCGCCCGCATGGCGCTGGTGCCGCAGGACCCCACCGTGTTCAGCGGCAGCATCCTCGACAACATCCGCTACGGCCGGCCCGGGGCGAGCGAGGCCGAGGTGGAGCGCGCCGCGGCCCAGGCCCATGCCGACGGCTTCATCCGCGCCCTGCCGCAGGGCTACGCGACGCTCGTCGGCGAGCGCGGCGTCACCCTGTCGGGCGGCCAGCGCCAGCGCATCGCCATCGCGCGGGCGATCCTCAAGGACGCCCCCGTGCTGCTTCTCGATGAGGCGACCTCCGCCCTCGACGCCGAGAGCGAGCGGGCGGTGCAGGCCGCCCTCGACGTGCTGATGAAGGGCCGCACGACGCTCGTCATCGCCCACCGCCTCGCCACCATCCGGGCCGCCGACCGCATCCTGGTGCTGGAGGACGGCCGGATCGCCGAGCAGGGCACGCACGAGACGCTGCTCGCCCGCGGCGGGCTCTACGCGCAGCTGGCGGCGCTGCAGTTCGGCGCTGGGGTGGACCTGACCGGGGAGCGGCAGGTGGCGGAGGTGTAGCCCCACGAACCGGAGACGCACCCGACCCGCCACGAGAACCACGCTCTCCGGTTCGGTCGGGGGACGCGAAGCGGAGCCCGGATTCCAGAAGCCGCGGAGGGTGGCGAACAAGGCGGATCGGCCTCCGCTTGATCCTGAACGTCCTGCATTTCTGGATCCCGGGCTCCGCGTTCGCGGCCCCGGGATGACCCGGAGGGTGTCAGGATAGTTGGGCGTAAGACCGGAACCGTGCGGTCAGGTGTTTCTCACCGCTCCGTCAGCTTCATCTCGATCCGCCGGTTGCGCGCATAGGCCTCCTCGCCCGTCCCGGCATCGAGGGGCTGGAACTCGCCGAACGCCCCGGCGAGGAGGCGCTGAGGCGGGATGCCCTTGCCCACGAGGTACTGCACCACCGCGATGGCGCGCGCCGCCGAGAGGGCCCAGTTCGACGGGAACTGCGAGGACGCGATCGGCCGTGCGTCGGTGTGTCCGTCGACCCGCAGCACCCACGGGATGTCGGCCGGGATCTGCCGGTTGAGCTCCAGGATCGCGCTGGCGATCCGGTCGATCTCCGGGCCGGCCTCGGGCTTCAGCACCGCCTGGCCGGCCGAGAACAGCACCTCGGATTGGAGCACGAAGCGGTCGCCGACGATGCGGATGTCGGGGCGGTTGCCGAGGATCTGGCGCAGGCGGCCGAAGAAGTCCGATCGGTAGCGCGCCAGCTCCTGCACCCGCTGCGCCAGCGCGACGTTGAGGCGGCTGCCGAGATCGGCGATGCGGGCCTGGCTCTCGCGGTCGCGGGTCTCGGAGGCGGCGAGCGCGTCCTCCAGCGCCGCGAGTTGCTGGCGCATCGCCGAGATCTGCTGGTTCAGGAGGTCGACCTGGCTCAGGGCGCGGGCGGTCGCGCCCTTCTCGGCGTCGAGCTGGCGGCCGAGCTCGGCGGCCTTGCCTTCCGCGCCCTGGCCGGTGGCGAGCAGGTCCTGGAGCCGCTTGCGCTCGGCCTCGGAGCCCGAGAGGTTCGCCCGCAGGCCCGCGGCCCCCTCCTCCAGCGCCCGCCGGCCGGATCGTTCCAGCGCCAGGAGGTCGGTCAGCTCGGAGATCTGGCGGTTGAGCCGCTCCAGCACCGTGTCGCGGCCCGACAATTCCTGCGACAGGAAGAACTGGCCGGTGACGAAGATGGTGAGCAGGAAGACGACCGAGAGCAGCAGCGTCGTCAGCGCGTCGACGTAGCCGGGCCAGACGTTGAGGGCGCGGTCGCGCCGGACGAGGCGGCCGGCCATCAGGCGTGTCTCTCCGGGATCACTCCACCTTCTCCCGGGCGAGGCGGTCGAGCACCTGCTTCAGCTCGCGCTCGCGGCTCGCCTGCGCCTCGACCCAGTCGCGGATCATCTGCTGCTCGGCGCGCATGTGCTGGACGAGGCCCTGGATGCCCTCGGCGAGGTTCGCCATCGCCTGGGTGCTGGCGCGGCCATGGGCGGTGCTGTCGCCGACGAGCGTGCCGAGCCGCGTCATCGCGTCGGCGATGTCCTTCAGGACGGCGTCGCCCTTCGGGGCGGACTCGGGCGGGCGCGGCGCGGGGGCGGCCGTGGCGAGGGCGGCGGCGGCCGGCACCGTGACGGGGACCGGCACCGGGGCGGGCGAGGGCCCGGCGGCGGTGACGAGCCAGTCCTCCAGCTCGTTGTAGAACCGGGTATGGGCCTGGCCCGCCTGGAGGTCGAGGAAGCCGATCACCAGGGAGCCGGCGAGGCCGAACAGCGAGGCGGAGAAGGCGAGGCCGATCCCCGAGAGCGGCACGGCGAGCCCGCTCTTCAATTCGTCGAACATCACCGCCGCGTCACCGCCGCCGGCCCGCATCGAGCGGATCACGCCGCCCACCGCCGACAGGGTGTCGATCAGGCCCCAGAAGGTGCCGAGCAGGCCGAGCAGGATGAGCAGGCCGCCGATATAGCGCAGGATCTCGCGCCCCTCGTCGAGCCGCGAGGCCACGCTGTCCAGGAGCGGCTGGAACTGCGCTTGCGGATGCGGCCGTCCGGCCCGCGCCTCCCGGAGCGCCGGCACCAGGGCGGCGAGCACCCGCGGGGTGCCCGGATCGGCGGCGCCGGTGGCGGTGCGGTTGGCGAAGCGCACCTCGCGGAAGAGGCGTTGCACCTGCCCGAACGCCATGATGATGGCGATCAGCGTCGCGCCGAGGATCAGGCCGTTGAGGCCCGGATTGGCCATGAAGGCCGGCACGATCTGGCGATAGAGCACGAAGGCCAGGAAGCCGGCCAGCGTCAGGAACACCACCATGCGGATGAGGTAGATCCGCGGCGATGTCAGGGGAGGGGACGCTGCGCTCGCCGCCATCGCGGGCCGTACTCACTCACTGTCGCGGGGTCATCCGCGGGGGCCGTGTCGCCCCGCCGCGCGGGAGGGGATCCAGGGGCACTGTGCCGGGCGCGGCTTGGCTGATCAAGCCGGCGCCCGCGAGGTATCCTGGGGTTTCAGGATATCTCCGGCGGTTGCAACGGATTCAACCCGGCTCGCGACCTCATTCTGAGATCGTGAGGACGAGAGAGTCTCGCGGTCCTGCTCCTGGCCGCCGAACCTGCCCTCAATCCCAGTGCCGCGGCCAGGTTTCCTCGAGATGCGGCCCGAGCCGCACCGGGCTCACCCGCCGGGCGAGGCCCGTGGAGTCGTCGGTCTCGACCGCGAGGCCGCACAGGGTGCCCTCGCCGGTCGCGGCTTCGAGCCGGCTGCCCGGGGTCTTCTGCAGGAAGCGGCGCACCGGCTCGTCCTTCTGCATGCCGAGGACCGAATCGTAGTCGCCGCACATGCCGACATCGGACATGTAGGCGGTGCCGCCCGGCAGGATGCGGTGATCGGCGGTCGGCACGTGGGTGTGGGTGCCGACGACGAGGCTCGCCCGCCCGTCGAGGAACCAGCCGAAGGCCTCCTTCTCGCTCGTCGCCTCGGCATGCACGTCGACGATCACCGCGTCGGCGGCGTCGCGCAACGGGCAGGCCGACAACTCGCGCTCGGCCGCCGCGAAGGGATCGTCGAGGGGATCGAGGAAGATCCGCCCCATCACGTTGACGACCAGCACCCGGGCGCCCGTCGGCGTCTCGACCACCGTGGCGCCGCGCCCCGGCGTGCCGGGCGGGTAGTTCGCCGGGCGCACCAGCCGGGGCTGGCGGGCGATGAAGACGAGGGCCTCGCGCTGGTCGAAGGAGTGGTTGCCGAGCGTCACCGCGTCGGCGCCGGCATTGATCAACTCCTCGCAGATGCTCTCGGTGATCCCGAATCCGCCGGCGGCGTTCTCGCCGTTGATCACCACGCAGTCGAGGCGCCAGCGCTCGCGCAAGGACGGCAGGCGCTCGCTCACCGCCAGTCGGCCAGGCCGGCCGACGACGTCGCCGAGGAAGAGGAGGCGCATGGCGGGATTCAGTCTCCGGTGGGATGGATGAGGCCCGCCTCGGTCACGATGCCGTCGAGGGGCCGGTCGTGCGGGCCGTCCGGCACGAAGGGCGTCTCCTGGGCCGCGAAGGCGATGCCGAAGGCGAGGGCGCCCCCCCGCGCATCCAGGCGGGCGAGCGCCCGGTCGTAATAGCCCTTGCCGTAGCCGATGCGGTGGCCGCGCCGATCGAAGGCCGCGAGGGGCACGAGGAGGACCCGCGGCTCGACCGCCGGCGCGTCGGGGCCGGGCTCGCTGAGGCCGAAGCCACCGCTCGCGAGCGCGTCGCCCTCGCCGACGAGGCGGAACACCAGCCCCTCGGGCGTGACCTGCGGCAGGGCCACCGCCTGCCCGCGGGCCCGCAAGGCGGCGATCAGCGGGCGCAGGTCGACCTCGCTGCGGATCGGCCAGTAGGCCGAGACCAGCTCGGCTGTCGCGATCTCCGGGAGGGAGAGGACGATCTCGGCGATGCGGCGGGAGGCGTGTTCGCGCACCTCGACCGCCAGGCCGTCCCGCCGCGCCAGCGCCGCCTTGCGCAGGGCGGCCTTGTCCGGGGAGGCGGGAGAAACGTCCGTCGTCATGTCAGTCCAGCGCGGAGCCACGAGAGCCGTTGGAGAATCGATCCCGGGAAACCTACGAAGTAGGTGGGCGCCGTAATGCCCCGGTCCACGGACCAGGGCAGTGACAGCTCCCGAGGGAGTCGATAAGGCCCCGGGGATATGTGTCTCCTGACGAGAACCGCAGCCCCGCCGACCTCATGT
>NZ_LABZ01000104.1 GCF_001043955.1 Methylobacterium tarhaniae
GCAGACCGCCACCTTCTCGAATCCGGTGACGCTCACGCCCGGCGCCACCTACACGGCGTCCTACCACACCAATACGGGGCGCTACTCGCAGAGCGCCAACGGCTTCGCCAACGCCGTGACCAGCGGCCCGCTCACCGCGCCGTCCTCCGGCAACGGCGTCTACGCCTATGGCAGCTCCAGCCTGTTCCCGACCAACACCTACAACCAGACCAATTACTGGGTCGACGTCGTCTTCAACCCGTCGGCGGCGGCGTGAGCATCCGATCCGCGGCCTCGTCCCGAGGCTGCGGATGGAACGAAGCAACGAAAACAGCAACGCGATCTGAACATCGCACGGGGAGAACCATCATGGTCACCGAAACCTACACGGACGGCATCAGCGAGATCACCGTGACCGGCTCGATCGTCCGGGTCGACCTGATGAGCCTGTCGCCCTCCGAGCGCGACGCACACGGCAACCCGGTGCCGGTCCTGCGCCAGCGCCTGATCCTGCCGGCCGACGCCTTCGCCAACGCCGCCGACCTGATGCAGCAGGTCAAGAACAGCCTGATCGAATCCGGCGTCATCAGCCCGGGCCAGCAGCCACGCGACGCGGCGCCCTTCGCCGGCGCCCGCCCGGGGCGAAACACCTCGCCGAACTTCTCCTGATCCCCTCGAACCCGGGCGCCGCCGTGGATACCGGACTGCATTGCCTCGTCGCCGTCGCGCGCCACCACGGCGTCGACCTCGATCCGGAGCGCCTCGCCCACGCCTATGCGGTGGGGGACGAGGCGGTCTCCCCGTCGCGCCTGACCCGCATGGCACGGGAGGTCGGCCTCAGGGCCGGCCGCACCCGCCTGTCCTTCTCCGCCCTCACCGATCTCGGCGGCGCCTTCCCGGCGCTCGCGCGCCTGCGAAACGGCAACTGGGTCGTCGTCACCGGCACCGACCGGCAGGCCGAGGCGCCGCGCCTCGTCGTGTTCGACCCCAAAGCCGCCAGGCACGAGCCGTTCATCCTCGACGAACCCGCCTTCTGCGCCGCCTGGGGCGGCGAGGTGCTGCTGATGCGCCCGAAGGCGCGACGGCGCACGGCGGATGGCCGCCGCCCGTTCGGCCTCCTGTGGTTCGTACCCGAGATCCTGCGCCAGCGCCGGCTGTTCTCCGACGTGATCGTGGCGGCGCTCGCGCTCTACGCCGTCGGCCTCGCGGTGCCGCTGTTCTCGCAGCTCGTCATCGACCGGGTGCTGACCCACGAATCCTACGCGACGCTCACGGTGCTCGCCGGCGGAGTGGTGCTGGCCCTGGTCTTCGAGGCCTGCTTCACCTTCCTCCGGCGCTACCTCCTGCTCTACGCCTCGAACCGGATCGACATCCGGGTCGCGGTGAAGACCTTCGCCCATCTCCTCGGATTGCCGCTCGCCCATTTCGAGCAGGTGCCGGCGGGCATCCTGGTCAAGCACATGCAGCAGGCCTCGCGGGTGCGCGAGTTCCTGACCGGGCGGCTCCTCACCACCGCGCTCGATGCCTGCTCGCTCCTCGTCTTCATCCCGGTGCTGCTGCTCTACAGCCCGAAGCTGACCCTGGTGGTGCTGGCCTTCACCGGCCTCGTCGCGCTCACCATCGCGGCCCTGATCGGGCCGTTCCGGCGCCGGCTCCAGGCGCTCTACGACGCGGAGGGCGAACGCCAGGCGCTGCTCGTCGAGTCGGTCCAGGGCATGCGCACCATCAAGTCCCTGGCGATGGAGCCGCTGCAGGGCCGCCAGTGGGAGGACGCCTCGGCCCAGGCCGTGCAGATGCGCTACGGCGTCGAGCGGATCTCGGCCATCGCGCAGGCCGCGACGGGCCTCCTGGAGAAGCTCACGAGCGTCGCGATCATCGGCCTCGGCGCGCTCGACGTGTTCGACCGCTCGATGACGGTCGGGGCGCTCGTCGCCTTCAACATGCTGGCCGGACGCGTCTCCGGGCCGCTGGTCCAGATGCTCACCATGGCGCACGAGTACCAGGAGGTCGCCCTCTCGGTACGGATGCTCGGCGAGGTGATGAACCGGGCGCCCGAGGCGGAGGGGCCGATGGGTGGAAAAACTCGGGGCCTGTGCCCGCCGGTGCGCGGCGAGATCACCTTCGAGGACGTGCGCTTCGCCTACGGACCCGACCGGCCGCCCGCCCTCGATTCGGTGTCGTTCACCCTGGAAGCCGGCAGCATCGTGGGCGTCGTCGGGCGCAGCGGCTCGGGCAAGACCACCATCACCCGGCTGATCCAGCGGCTCTATCCCGTCCAGCAGGGGCTGGTGCGCCTCGACGGGCACGACATCCGCGAGATCGACCTCGCCCATCTGCGCCGCCAGGTCGGCGTGGTGCTCCAGGACAGCTTCCTGTTCCGCGGCACGGTGCGGGAGAACATCGCGGCGGCCAAGCCCTCGGCGAGCTTCGAAGAGATCGCCGAGGCCGCCCGCGCCGCAGGGGCCGACGAGTTCATCGAGCGGCTGCCGCGCGGCTTCGAGACGATGCTGGAGGAGAACGCCTCGAACCTCTCGGGCGGGCAGCGCCAGCGCCTCGCCATCGCCCGGGCCCTCGTCACCGATCCGCGGCTCCTGATCCTCGACGAGGCGACCAGCGCCCTCGATCCCGACAGCGAGGCGATCATCCGCCGCAACCTGCGCCGGATCGCCCGGGGCCGCACGGTGCTGATCGTCTCGCACCGCCTCGCCACCCTGGTCGACGCCAACGCGATCCTGGTGATCGACGGCGGGCGCCTCGTCGCGACCGGGCGGCACGACCAGCTGCTGACCTCCTGCACGACCTACCGCCACCTGTGGAACCAGCAGACGAGGCAGGCCGCATGAGCGCCCCCAAGTCCCAGGGTAGTCCCAAGTCCCAGGATATTACCAAGTCCCGGGATGATCCCGGGCCGCAGGCCGATCCCGACGAGACCGCCCGGCCGCCCCTCGCCGCCGTGCCGGACCGGGACCCCGCCTCCGGTCCGGCCCCCGCCAAGGCGCCGCCCCGCGGCGAGGTGGTGATGCTGCCCTCCCGGCGCCGGCCGGCGGTCGTCTCGGATTTCCAGCCCGACGCCCTGGCGGTCGAGGAGCGGGCGCCGCCGCGGGTCGCCCGGGCGACGCTCTACGCCGTCGCCGCCCTGCTGGCGACCGGCGTCGCCTGGTCGTGCCTGTCGGAGATCGACGAGGTGGCGAGCGCGCGGGGCCGCCTCGTCACCACGGTGCCGAACATCGTCGTCCAGCCGCTGGAGACGGCGGCGATCCGCTCGATCGCCGTCGCGGTCGGCCAGTCGGTCAAGGCCGGCGAGACGCTGGCGGTGCTCGACCCGACCTTCAGCGAGGCCGACGTGCAGCAGCTCACCGCCCGGCTCGCCGCGGCGGAGGCCCTCGTGGCCCGGCTGGAGGCCGAGTTCGACGAGCGCGAGGTCGCCTTCGACATGGCCCGCCCCGAGCAGGCGCTCGAGGCCCGCCTCGCCCGCCAGCGAAAAGCGCTCCGCGAGAGCCGCCTGCGCGGCCTCGACGAGGAGCTGGCCCGGGCCGAATCGAGCCTCAACCGCAACCGACGCGAGGAGGCGGTGCTGCTCGCCCGCCTCGACGGATTGCGGGAGATCGAGGGGATGCGCACCACGCTCCTGGAGCAGCAGATCGGCTCGAAGCTCAACCTGCTCCAGACCCGCGACGCCCGCCTCGACGTCGAGGCCTCGCTGGTGCGCACCCGCGGCGCGCAAGTGGAGGCGCGCCACGACCTCGCCAAGGCGACGGCGCAGCGCCAGGCCTTCCTCGACGAGACCGGCCGCACCGTGCTCGAAGCCCTGGCGGAGGCGCGCGAGAAGCGCACCGTCGCGGCCGAGGAACTGCGCAAGGCGACCCTGCGCCGCCAGCTCGTGACGCTGACGGCCCCCGCCGACGGCATCGTGCTCGATGTCGCCCAGCGCGGCGCCGGCTCGGTGGCGAAGCAGGCCGAACCGCTCTTCACCCTGGTGCCGGCGGGCAGCCCGCTGGAGGCCGAGGTGATGATCCATCCCCGCGACATCGGCCACGTCGCCGCGGGCCAGACGGCCCGGGTGAAGCTCGACGCCTTCCCGTTCCAGAAGCACGGGACGGTCACGGGCCACGTCCGCACGGTGAGCCGCGACGCCTTCCCCTCCGACGCGGAGGGACGCGGCAATCCCGGGCCGGGCCAGCCCCCTGCCCTGTTCTACCGCGCCCGCATCAGCCTCGACGACACGGCTTTGCGCGCCCTGCCCTCGGGCGCCGGCCTGATCCCCGGCATGGCGGTGCAGGGCGAGGTCCAGGTCGGGCAGAAGCGGGTGATCGCGTACTTCCTGTATCCGCTGATGCAGGTGGCGGATGAGGGAATCCGGGAGCCCTGAGGGGGTGACCGTGCCGGGCGCGTCATTGCCGCCAAGCGGTGCGACCGTCGCCACGGCTCACGCCCCGCCTCCGGTCATGCGCCCTCCCCGCCCTGGACGCCTGAAGCGACGCGGAAGAGAGCCGGGGCAAAGCGGAGCTTACGGCAGGTTGACCGCGCGCGATCAGCCGTCCCCGGTCAACCCTCTCCCTGTGCGCAGGGCGAGACGCTGGCGGGCGAGATCGTCGTTGTCGACGATCGCGTCGCTGCACGCCTCGGGGTCGCACAGGCTTTCGGACAGGGCGCGATGCCGACGGTCGAAAGACAACGATCTTCGGTCCCGTTCTCGAATTCTCGCCACGCCCGAGATCCCGGACTTCGGGGCCTGGCGTCGAAAAATTCGAGGTGAATCAAGGGTCTGATGCGTCAGCAGCTTGGGCCATTGGTATTCGTTGCTCACCGGCTTCGCGGTCCCTTGCGGATGGAACGAGGCGGCCATCGCTGTGGCGCGGATCCCCCTCTCCGGGCGATCCCGCGCTTGAAGATCCGGCCGTAAGATCAGGTGTTTGGACGCAGCTTCGACTGGACCGGGCGATCGCGCCCGGCATAGAGGGTCCCTCGCCGCCCAAGGCGGTCCGCGTCGCGGGCGGCAAGCCTACCGCCCGACCCGCACCACCCGCGCCCGCAGCATCACCATCATCGGCCGGATCGTCTCGCGGACATGCCCGGCCACCGGATGGTCGAGGAGCAGCATGGCGACGAGCCAGGCGCCGGCGCCGCCGAACCCGGCGAGCACGCCCTGCGGGATGGTGAGGGCGAAGCCGCGGCCGGACAGGGCGATGACGGCGAGCGGCGGCAGGGCCGTCGCGACCGTGACGAGGGCGCTGATCCGGATCGCGCCGAGGAAGTCGCGGAGGCTGAACGGCACCCGGCGGCGGATGAAGTAGAGGGCGATCCCGACCTGGAGCGGCACGGTGATGAACTGGGTCGCCGCCACCGCGAGCGGCCCTCCGGAAGCCGCCGCGGCGATGATGGCGGCGCTCGGCGGCAGGCCGATCAGGCTCGCCGTCAGGGTGTCGCGCAGGCCGCCGCTCGCCAGGAGCACGGGATAGGTCAGCATCGCCGGGAAGGTCAGCATCGAGGCGAGCGACAGCACCTGGACGATCGGCACGCTGGCGAGCCACTGCGAGCCGAGCAGCACCAGCACCACCGGCTGGGCGATGAGCGCCAGGAGCAGGGCCACCGGCCAGAGCACCGCCGTGATGTTGCCGATCGAGGCGAGATAGGTCGGCGCCAGCGCCCGCCCGTCGCGCCGGTCGGCGGCGAACATCGGCAGGATCACCGAGCCGAGGCTGCCGAGGATCATCCTGTCGGGAAGCTGGCTCACCACCTGCGCCCGGCCGTAGAGGCCGACGAGGTCGGGCCCGCCGACGCGGCCGAGGAGGAAGATCGGCAGGAGGTCGTAGGCGCGGTTCAGGAGCGTCGTCACGCTGGAGAAGCCGCCGATCGCCAGGGCCGTGCGCCAGCCCTGCAGGCTGGGCCGGTAGACCCCCGGCTCCGGCCGGCAGGCGAGGCTCAGGGCCACCGTGGCGGCCGCGCTCGCGACCATGGCCCAGGCGAAGCTCATCGCCCCGAATCCGAGGAGCGCCAGCGCGACCAGCACCACCGCGTAGGTCAGGCAGGTGCCGACATTGACCCACATCAGGGAGGCGAACTGGAAGTCCCGGCGCATCAGGGCCGTCAGGGGTCCGGAGAACGGCACCAGCAGGAAGCTCAGGGCCAGCACCCGCAGGTAGGATTCGAGCAGGGGCTGGCCGTAGAGCCGGGCCCACAGCCCGGCCGAGCCGAACAGCACCACCGCGAAGAAGGCCGACAGGGCGAGGAGCACCGTGAAGGCGGTGCGGGCGCTCTGCTGCGAGGTCGTCGGTTCGTGGATGATGTAGTTGGTGGTGCCGAAATCGCGCATGCCGTCGATGACCTGCACCAGCGCGACCCCGAGCATCGACAGGCCGACCTCCTCCGGGGTGAGCAGGCGCGAGACCAGGGCGGTCTGGCACAGGGTAATCGTGAGGACGAGGTAGCGCTCGCCCGAGACCAGCAGGACAGCGCGCTTGACGAGGCTCATCAAGAATTCCTTGGGGGTTGGACATTCCCTGTGGTCGGAACCGTGTCGTGGAGGCGCGGGCGGATCAGGGCGAGCCGGCGAGCGCCCCCGGCGCCGGCCAGGCCCGGGCCGCCCGCCAGACGCGGACGAGGGCCGCGAGGTAGCGCGCCGGATCGAGGCCGGGGACGCAGTCCCGCGCCAGCACCAGCCGCGCCTCGGCCGGCCGGCCGAGATCGGCGAGCCGCCGGGCATGGTCGAGCAGCAGCCGGTTGCGGCAGCGGCGCGCGGAGGGCACGAGCTCGGCCGGCACCGCGCCCTCGCCGAGGAGCCTCGCCAGGGTGGCGGCCAGGAGCGGCGATGCCGGCACGCGCCGCGACGGCGCCGACGGCGCCAGCACCGCCGTCGGCCGGGCGACGTAGCGAAACAGCCCCTGCAGGGCGAGGCGGCCCCACAGGTCGAGCTCCGGCCCGCCGCCGCACCGGCACGGGAACAGCCCGGCATCGATCGCCGCCGCCCGCTCGATCAGCGCGGCGCTCGCCCGCAGCGGCGCGGCCCCGATCCGAAGCGCGAAGTCGAACGGGTCGGAGATGCGGCCCGACGGGACGCTCATCGGCAGGAGCGGCCGGCCGGCCTCCCCCAGGAGAGGATTGCCGAACACCGCGACGGCGTCGCCGAAGCGGGTCGCGGCGACGAGCTCGGCAAGGTGATCCTCCCGCCACGCATCGCCGGGATCGAGGAAGGCCACCCACTCGGCCCGGGCCGCCGTCACGCCGCGGTTGCGGGCGGCGCTGCGCCCGGCGCTCTCGCCGCGCAAGGCGCGCACCCGCGGGTCGGCGGCGAGGGACGCGGCCTCGGCCGCCCCGTCGCCGACCGCCAGCACCTCGTAATCGCCGAAGGTCTGGTCGCGCAGGGACGCCAAGGCCGGCCCGACGGGCAGGCCCACCCGGAGCGGCAGCACGACCGAGACGCGGGGGGAGCCGCGCATGGCGCTCAAGCCCCCATCCGCAGGAGGCGGGCGGGGTTGCCCACCACCGTCGCCCCCGCCGGCACGTCGCGCAGGACCACGGCCCCGAGGCCGACGAGCGCCCGCTCGCCGATCGCCACGCGCTGGCGCAGGGCGCTGCCCGCCCCGACGTAGCAGGACCGCCCGAGGCGCACGAAGCCGCTGACGACGCAGCCCGGCGCGAGCACCGCCCCGTCCTCGATCACCGTGTCGTGCCCGACGATTGCGCCGGGCCCGACGGCGACGTGCAGGCCCGCGACGACGTTGCCGGCGACGCTGGCGCCGGCGTGGATGCAGGTCCCGGGACCGAGCACCGCCCGCGACGAGACCGCGGCGCCGGCATGGATCAGGGTGGCGAAGCGCCGAGGGTCGAGCCCGGTCCCGGCGACGATCGCCAGCCGCTCGCGGTGGCTGGCCTCGCTGCCGATGGCGTTGACGAAGGCCGCCTCGGGATCCTCGGCGAGGCGCCGTGCCTCGGCGAGGCGCCCGAGCACAGGCAGCCCGGCGACGCGGTCGCCCTCGGGCCTCGCATCGTCGAGGAAGCCTGCCACCCGCCAGGGTGCCGGCCGGGGGCCGGACAGGCTCTCGACGAGGTCCAGGATGTCGAGGGCGTTGCCGCCGGTGCCGAGGATGATCAGGGGGCGTTGCATGGCTGTGCCGAAGCTGGGCCGGGTCGTGCCGCGGCTCCCATCAGGCTAGCCGGCCCTGTCCGCAGGGTAAGCGTCGCAATCGTCGGCGACGGGGCCTCCGAAAGGTGTAAACCCGCCCGCCCTTCTGGGCAGAAGCGCCGCCGAATTCCGCCGCTCCCGCGGGAGGATACAGCCCCTAGGCTGCTCGACGACCATCACGCGGCGCGGGAACGCCACTCGCGCGCGAAACGACATCTCGGGAGCATACCCGCCCAATGACGAGCGCCTCCAGGACGAACGCCTCCATGACGAGCGCCTCCGTGACGAGCGCCTCCAGGACGAACGGCCTCGGGACGACCGACCCGATGACGGTCGCCTATCTGGTCAACACCGCCCCGGTGACCAGCTCGACCTTCATCCGGCGCGAGATGGCGGCTTTGGAGGCGCAGGGCGTCACCGTTCGGCGCTTCGCGCTCCGGCGCTGGCACCAGCCCCTGGTCGATCCCGACGATGTCGCCGACCAGGCGCGCACCCACTACATCCTCAGCGGCAACCTGCGCGGGCTCCTGGTCGCGGCGCTGAGCCAGGCGGTCACCGGCCCGGCGGCGCTCCTGCGAGGGGCCTGGCTCGCCGCCCGGCTCGCCCGTTCCGGAGGCGGCGCGGTGCGGCACGCGGCCTACTTCCTCGAGGCGGTGTACTTCCTGCGCGCCCTGCGCCGGGAGGGCATCGCCCATACCCACGTGCATTTCTCGTCGAACGCCACCACGGTGGCGCTGATCGCCCGGACGATGGGCGGGCCGACCTACAGCTTCACGGCCCACGGCCCGGACGAGTTCCTCACCGCCACCGAGGACGGCCTCGCCCTCAAGCTGTCCGGCGCCGCCTTCGCGGTGGCGATCTCGAATTTCTGCCGCGGGCAGCTCCTGCGCTTCGGCGGAGCGCAGCACCGCGACCGGATCGCGGTGGCGCGCTGCGGCCTCGACCTCGAGGACTTCGTGCCCTCCGAGCGGCCGGCGGGAGCGAGCCGGACGCTGATCTGCGTCGGCCGGCTCTGCCCGCAGAAGGGGCAGGTCTACCTGCCGGGGGCGGTGGCGAGCCTGCGCCACACCGAGGCGCCGTTCCGGCTGGTGCTGATCGGCGACGGCGAGAGCCGCCCGGCGATCGAGGCCGAGATCGCCCGCCACGGCGTCGGCGACCTGATCGAGCTGCGCGGCTGGCGCAGCAGCGCCGAGGTGCGCGACGCCATCGCGGAATCCCGCGCCCTGGTCCTGCCGAGCTTCGCCGAGGGCCTGCCGATCGTGCTGCTCGAAGCCCTGGCGCTGGAGCGCCCGGTGGTGACCACCACGGTAGCGGGCATCCCGGAGCTGGTCGACGACGCCTGCGGCCGCATCGTGCCCCCCGGCGACGGCGCGGCGCTGACGGGCGCCTTGCGCGACATCCTGCGGGCCGACGACGCGACGCTCGCCGCGATGGGCCGGACGGGCCGCGCCCGCGTCGCCCGCCATCACGACCTGAGGACGCTGGCCACCACCCTGCGCGGCCTGTTCGCGGCGGCGATCGCCCGGGAGGGCAAGGCGACGGTGCGGGTGGCGCGGACCGCCCTGCGGCGGGAGGCGGCGGAGGCGGAATCGTGAGGCGCACAAGCCTCGACGATCGGTGGATTCTCTCGACAGGGCTGACACCGACCCCTGTCATTCCGGGGCCGCGATGGCGGAGCCCGGAATCCAGACACTCAGGTGGGAAAGAAAGGAGCGGGACGCCGCCCGCTGTTTTTCTGGAGAACCCCGCATTTCCGGGCTCTGCCTCGCGGCCCCGGAACGACCCGGAGGGTGGCAGGCATGTCGGGGACGAGCCCCCTCACCGCAGCCCCGACGCCTCCTCCGGCAGGGCCGGCACCGGCCGGGCCGCGAAGGTCCACATCCGGTGGCCGAGGAAGTTCCAGAACACCACCACGCCGGTCGCCATCACCTGGGCGGCGAGATAGGGCAGGCCGAGGCCGCGGGTGAGCCCCGCCATGATCAGCCAGGTCAGCCCGAAGCCGATCGCCGCCACGATGCCGAAGCGCCAGGTCGCCTCGGCATGGGGGCGCGCGCTGGCATAGGTCAGGCGGCGGTTGAGCCCGTAGGAGACCACCGCCCCGGCGAGGTAGCCGGCGAGCGCCGCCCGCACCGGGTCGGCGCGGCCGACCTCGACCAGGGTGGCGAGCAGGCCGTAATGGACCCCGAGCGCCGCGAGGCTGACCCCGATATAGGCCGCGAATTGCCGTGCGAGGGCCGCCATGGCGGCGGCGTTCCACGGGTTCGATCTCGGTTCGCTCGCCACGACGCAGCTCGACCACACGATCAGGTTCGACGAGGCGGCCGATGCCACCCCGCTGCCTGTCTAGCGCCCGGCACTGAACCGAAGATGACCCGAAAGCGGCGGAGCCGGGGTCATCCTTGCAGGCGGGCCGCCACCTTTCGGCTGAGCCAGCGCGGCATCAGGCGGGCGCCGAGCACCGCCGCCCGGTTGGCCGCGCCGGGGATCACCACCGCCCGCCCGGCGAGGTGGCCGGCGACCGCGGCGCGCGCCACCGCCTCGGGCTTCATCACGTTGCCGGTGAAGCGCTTGGTGCCGCCGACATCGGCCCGCTCCGTGAATTCCGTCGCGGTGGCGCCGGGACAGACGGCCGTGACGACGACCCCGTACGGCCGCGCCTCCTCGTAGAGGGCTTCCGAGAGCGACAGGAGATAGGCCTTGCTGGCGTAGTAGGCGGCCATGTTGGGGCCCGGCAGGTAGGCGACCGTCGAGGCGACGTTGAGGATGCCGCCGTCCCGCCGCGCGACCAGGCCGGGCAGCACCAGGCAGCTGAGGATCGTCGGGGCGGCGACGTTCACCGCCACCATCTCGGCTTGGTCGCGGGCCGGCAGGGCACCGAACCGGCCGCGCAGGCCGAAGCCGGCATTGTTGACGAGGGTGTGCAGGGTGATGCCCCGGGCCTCGATCGCCGCGACCAGCCCCTCGGCGGCACCCGGCACCGCGAGATCGGCCGGCACCACCGCGACCGGCACCGGCAGCTCCGCGGCCAGGGCCTCCAGGCGCTCGCCGCGCCGGGCGCTCAGCACCAGCGGCCGTCCCAGGCGGGCGAAGGCCTGGGCGATCTCCAGGCCGATCCCGCTCGACGCGCCGGTGACCAGCGTCCAGCGCGCATCTCCCCCAATGTCCACGTGGTCGGTCACGCCCTTCCCCTGATCTGTTCGCCTATGCTAAGGGCGCCCAACGCAATCCCCGCCGCTTCCGTACGTTCCGCTCCCGCCTCGAAGCCCTGCCGGGCCCTAGACGCCGGATCCGAGGAACGAGGCAGCGCGCCGCACGAGTCTGAAGCGTCCGATGCCCAAGCGCACCGATCTCTCCTCCATCCTCATCATCGGCGCGGGCCCGATCGTCATCGGCCAGGCATGCGAGTTCGACTATTCCGGCACGCAGGCCTGCAAGGCCCTGCGCGAGGAAGGCTACCGGATCATCCTGGTCAACTCGAATCCGGCGACGATCATGACCGATCCGGATCTCGCCGACGCCACCTATGTCGAGCCGATCACCCCGGAGATCGTCGCCCGCATCATCGAGAAGGAGCGGCCCGACGCCCTCCTGCCGACCATGGGCGGCCAGACCGCGCTGAACTGCGCCCTCTCGCTCAAGCGGATGGGCGTGCTGGAGAAGTTCGGCGTGCAGATGATCGGCGCCACCGCCGAGGCGATCGACAAGGCGGAGGATCGCAGCCTCTTCCGCGACGCGATGACCAAGATCGGGCTCGAGACCCCGAAATCGGCGCTCGCCAACGCCTCCGCCGCCAAGAAGGCCGACCGCGAGAAGTACCTCGCCGAGATCGCCCGCATCGAGGCCGCCGAGAGCGATCCGGATGCCCGTAAAGCCGCGCTCGCCGCCTTCGAGAAGAAGTGGGCGTCGGCCGAGAACGACCGGCGCAAGCGCTACGGCGAGCACGCGCTCGGCCAGGCGCTCGTCGCGCTCGCCGAGGTCGGCCTGCCGGCGATCATCCGCCCGTCCTTCACCATGGGCGGCACCGGCGGCGGCATCGCCTACAACCGGGAAGAGTTCCTCGACATCGTCGAGCGCGGCATCGACGCCTCGCCGACCAACGAGGTCCTGATCGAGGAATCGGTCCTCGGCTGGAAGGAGTACGAGATGGAGGTCGTCCGCGACAAGGCGGATAACTGCATCATCGTCTGCTCGATCGAGAACGTGGACCCGATGGGGGTGCATACCGGCGACTCGATCACCGTCGCCCCGGCGCTGACGCTGACCGACAAGGAATACCAGCGCATGCGCGACGCCTCGCTCGCGGTGCTCCGCGAGATCGGCGTCGAGACCGGCGGCTCGAACGTGCAGTTCGCCGTCGACCCGGCCACCGGCCGGATGATCGTCATCGAGATGAACCCGCGCGTCTCGCGCTCCTCGGCGCTCGCCTCGAAGGCGACCGGCTTCCCGATCGCCAAGGTCGCGGCGAAGCTCGCCGTCGGCTACACCCTCGACGAGATCGCCAACGACATCACCGGCGGCGCGACCCCGGCCTCGTTCGAGCCGACGATCGACTACGTCGTCACCAAGATCCCGCGCTTCGCCTTCGAGAAGTTCCCCGGCGCCGAGCCGACGCTGACCACCGCCATGAAGTCGGTCGGCGAGGCGATGGCGATCGGCCGCACCTTCGCCGAGTCGCTCCAGAAGGCCCTGCGCTCCCTGGAGACGGGGCTCACCGGCCTCGACGACATCGAGATCGAGGGCCTCGGCAAGGGCGACGACCGCAACGCCATCAAGGCGGCGATCGGCACCCCGACCCCGGACCGGCTGCTCAAGGTGGCGCAGGCCCTGCGCCTCGGCGTCAGCCACGAGGAGGTCCACGCCTCCTGCAAGATCGACCCGTGGTTCCTGGAACAGCTCCAGGGCATCATCGACCTCGAGACCAAGGTTAAGCGCTTCGGCCTGCCGAAGACCGAGGGTGCCTTCCGCCAACTCAAAGCCGCGGGCTTCTCCGACTCGCGCCTCGCCGTGCTCGCCGGCACGGATGAGGGGGCGGTGCGCGCCGCCCGCCGGGCGCTGTCGGTGCGGCCGGTCTTCAAGCGGATCGACACCTGCGCGGCCGAGTTCAAGTCGCCGACCGCCTACATGTACTCGACCTACGTCGCCCCGTTCGCGGGCGCGGTGGTTGACGAGGCCCAGCCCTCGGACAAGAAGAAGGTGATCATCCTCGGCGGCGGCCCGAACCGGATCGGCCAGGGCATCGAGTTCGACTATTGCTGCTGCCACGCCTGCTTCGCGCTGACCGACGCGGGCTACGAGACCATCATGGTCAACTGCAACCCGGAGACGGTCTCGACCGACTACGACACCTCGGACCGGCTCTATTTCGAGCCGCTGACCGCCGAGGACGTGCTGGAGATCATCGAGACCGAGCGGCAGGCCGGCACGCTGCACGGCGTGATCGTGCAGTTCGGCGGCCAGACCCCGCTGAAGCTGGCCCGCGCCCTCGAAGAGGCCGGCGTGCCGATCCTCGGCACCTCGCCGGACGCGATCGACCTCGCCGAGGACCGCGACCGCTTCAAGCGCCTGCTCGACAAGCTGCACCTCAAGCAGCCGAAGAACGGCATCGCCTATTCGGTGGAGCAGAGCCGGCTGATCGCCGCCGATCTCGGCCTGCCCTTCGTGGTGCGGCCGTCCTACGTGCTCGGCGGGCGCGCGATGGCGATCATCCGCGACGAGACCCAGTTCGCCGACTATCTCCTCGACACCCTGCCGAGCCTGATCCCGTCGGACGTCAAGGCGCGCTACCCCAACGACAAGACCGGCCAGATCAACACGGTGCTCGGCAAGAACCCGCTCCTGTTCGACCGCTACCTGTCGGACGCGATCGAGGTCGACGTCGATGCGGTCTCCGACGGCAAGGACGTGTTCATCGCCGGAATCATGGAGCACATCGAGGAAGCGGGCATCCACTCGGGCGATTCCGCCTGCTCGCTGCCGCCGCGCTCGCTCTCGGCCGAGACCATCGCCGAGCTGGAGCGCCAGACCCGCGGCCTCGCGCTGGCGCTGGAGGTCGGCGGCCTGATGAACGTCCAGTACGCGATCAAGGACGGGGTGATCTACGTCCTGGAGGTGAACCCGCGGGCCTCGCGCACCGTGCCGTTCGTCGCCAAGGTGATCGGCGAGCCGATCGCCAAGATCGCCGCCCGGGTGATGGCCGGCGAGCCCCTCGCCTCGTTCGGCCTCAAGCCCAAGACTCTGCCGCACATCGCCGTCAAGGAAGCGGTGTTTCCCTTCGCCCGCTTCCCCGGGGTCGACGTGCTGCTCGGGCCGGAGATGCGCTCGACCGGTGAGGTGATCGGCCTCGACCGCGGCTTCGGCGTCGCCTTCGCCAAGAGCCAGCTCGGCTCCGGCACCCTGGTGCCGAAGGCCGGCACGGTCTTCGTCTCGGTGCGCGACGACGACAAGGCGCGCATCCTGCCGTCGATCAAGCTCCTCGCCGAGCTCGGCTTCACGGTGCTCGCCACCGCCGGCACGCAGCGCTACCTCGTCGAGAACGGCGTGTCGGCCGCCCGCATCAACAAGGTGCTGGAGGGCCGTCCGCACGTGGTCGACGCGATCAAGAACGGCGAGATCCACCTGGTGTTCAACACCACGGAAGGCGCGGGCGCGCTGTCCGACTCGCGGTCGCTGCGCCGGGCCGCCCTCTTGCATAAAGTGCCGTACTACACCACTCTCGCGGGAGCGATGGCGGCCGCAGAGGGAATCAAGGCCTATCTCGGGGGTGATCTCGAGGTGCGGGCCCTGCAGGAATATTTCGCGGCTTAAAGTCGAAAGGCCGCGGACGAGACCTATCTCATCCCTCGCGCCCGCGCGAGACAATCGGAAACAGGCCCGGTCGGGAGGCTTACCCTCCCGCCGGGCCGATTATTTGTGACGCGAGACGACGACGATGGACAAGGTTCCGATCACGGTACGGGGATTCGCGGCTCTGGAGGCGGAGCTGAAGCGCCGCCAGCAGGAGGAGCGTCCCCGGATCATCCAGGCGATCGCGGAGGCCCGCGCGCTCGGCGACCTGTCGGAGAACGCCGAGTACCACGCCGCCAAGGAAGCGCAGTCCCACAACGAGGGCCGGGTGCTCGAACTGGAGAGCCTGATCTCCCGCGCCGAGGTCATCGACGTGTCGAAGCTCTCGGGGACCAAGGTCAAGTTCGGTGCCACCGTCAAGCTGATCGACGAGGATACCGAGGAGGAGAAGACCTACCAGATCGTCGGCGAGCCCGAGGCCGACGTGCATGCCGGCCGGGTCTCGATCACCTCGCCGATCGCCCGCGCGCTGATCGGCAAGGCCGTCGGCGACACCGTCGAGGTCGTCACCCCGGGCGGCGGCAAGTCCTACGAGATCACCGGCATCCAGTTCGGCGCCTGAGCAACCGAGATCCGTTCGGCGGCCGACACGCCGTAGGCCGTTCCTCGCCCGAGCGAAGCGTTGCCGGAACGGCGTCCTGGGTCTATCTCGGCCCTCACGAGGTGGCCCCGTCGGGCGCCGTGGAGACGATCCGGATGCTGCGCTGGTGCAAGTCCTTGATCAGCAAGACCCTGATCGCGGCCGCCCTTCTGGCGGCCGCCCTGCCTGCGAGCGCACAGGACGGGACGCTGCCACCGGGAACACGCTTCTCCGGCATCCAGGTCGATGTCCGACCCCTCCTCGCCACCGGCCTCAATGTCTATGCCGAGCGGGTGCGGGCCGAGTTGCAGGCGGCGCTGACCCGGACCTTCGCCGACCGCGTCGGCGGTCCCGGCCCGGTCCTGGTGGTGCGGGTGACCGGACTCTCGCTCAATCCCTATGCCGGCAGCGAGACCCGCGACGGCCGCGGCGGCGGCAACGCCACCAACACCGACTATCTCGAAGGCGAAGCCCTGGTGGTCGACCGCCGCGGCACCGTGCTGCTGCGCCACCCCCAGCTCTCGGCCACCAATGCCAGTTCGGGCGGGGCGTGGTACGACCCGGCCTCGGAGCGGCGGCGGGTGACGTATATCGCCGGGCACTATGCGCAGTGGCTGCGGCGGGGTCTGGGGCTCGATTGAGGCGGCGCCGGGGCTGCGCGAGCAAGGGCCGGCCCATGGTGAGGCGGGCCCCCGTGTCGAGCCTCCCGCTGAAACGGAACCAAAGGTCATTTTTGGCGACCTTTGGCGTCATACGAAAACCGATTCATTGCTTCGCAATGCGGATTTCGGCTTCGCTCAGGCGTGTGGAGCCATTAGCTCCACCGCGCGAGACCGAGAGAGAGACCAAGCCGTGAACAAGGCCAGCGTGTTGGCGCACGCCGCGCCGCCGGGCTTTCGCGCCCCGCATCCTGCACTGGCGAGCTTGTCCAACGCACTCTCACACTCCGGCACAGGGGGATGCCGGTCCGACGAGAGAGCATTTTGCCGTAGAGGAATTCAAGAATCATAATTCATGAACTTCAGGCGACTGAGCAATAAATCGCCGATTGCTCACTCTATTCTGAGTTGAATCACCATCATTCGAAATTTTTTTCACGAATAATTGGAACAAGAGGGTATCTTTGATCGGCCGATGCGGCGGGCACCTCCCGATTCGTGAGAATGCGCTAATGAAATCCGTTCCTTTCCTTGGTTCCGCCCTCGCGGCCATCAGCCTGTCCGGCCTCACGGCAGCCCAGGCCAACGATGATGTACTGCAACGCCAAGCCAATCCGGCCGAGCATGTGCTTCAGACCGTCGACTACAGCAACACCAGATATTCAAAGCTGGACCAGATCAACGCCGGCAACGTCAAGAAACTCCAAGTTGCCTGGACATTCTCGACCGGCGTCCTGCGCGGCCACGAGGGCGCGCCCCTCGTCGTCGGCAACATGATGTACGTCCACACCCCGTTTCCGAACATCGTCTATGCCCTCGACCTCGACAAAGAGGGTATGATCGTTTGGAAGTACGAGCCGAAGCAGGATTCGAACGTCATCCCGGTCATGTGCTGTGACACGGTCAACCGCGGTCTCGCCTATGCCGACGGCAACGTCATCCTTCATCAAGCCGACACCACCCTCGTTTCTCTCGACGCCAAGACCGGCAAGGTGAACTGGTCCGTCGTCAACGGCGATCCCAAGCGCGGCGAGACCAACACCGCCACCGTCATGCCCGTGAAGGACAAGGTCATCGTCGGCATCGGCGGCGGGGAATACGGCGTCCGCTGCCACCTGACCGCCTACGATGCGAAGACCGGCAAGATGGTCTGGCGGGGCTATTCCACCGGCCCCGACAGCGACCTGCTCGTCGATCCGGCGAAGACCACGGCGCTCGGCAAGCCGATCGGCAAGGATTCCTCGATCAACAGCTGGGAAGGCGACCAGTGGAAGACCGGCGGGGGCTGCACCTGGGGCTGGTACTCCTACGATCCCAAGCTCGACCTGATGTATTACGGCTCCGGCAATCCCTCGACCTGGAACCCGGTCCAGCGTCCGGGCGACAACAAGTGGTCGATGACCATCTGGGCGCGCAACCCCGATACCGGCATGGCCAAGTGGGTCTACCAGATGACCCCGCACGACGAATGGGACTATGACGGCGTCAACGAGATGATCCTGACGGATCAGACGTTCGGCGGCCGGGAACGGCCCCTCCTCACGCATTTCGATCGCAACGGCTTCGCCTACACCATGGATCGCGCCACCGGCGAGCTTCTGGTCGCCGAGAAGTACGATCCGGCCGTGAACTGGGCGTCCAAGGTCGACATGGATAAGACGTCCAAAACGTATGGCCGTCCGGTCGTCGTCGACCGCTACTCGCCGGAACAGAACGGCGAGGACACCAACACCAAGGCGATCTGCCCCGCCTCCCTCGGCAGCAAGGACCAGCAGCCGGCGGCCTTCTCGCCCAAGACCGGCCTGTTCTACGTGCCAGGCAACCACGTTTGCATGGATTTCGAACCGTTCCGGGTCAGCTACACGGCAGGCCAGCCCTTCGTGGGCGCGACCCTGGCCATGTATCCCGCCCCCGACAGCCATGGCGGCATGGGTCAGTTCACGGCCTGGGACAACATCGAGGGAAAGATCGTCTGGTCGAACCCGGAGCCGTTCTCGGTCTGGTCCGGAGCGCTCGCGACCGCCGGTGACGTCGTGTTCTACGGCACACTGGAAGGCTACCTGAAGGCCGTCGATGCCAAGACTGGCAAGGAACTCTACAAGTTCAAGACGCCGTCCGGTATCGTCGGCAACGTGATGACCTACCAGCACAAGGGAAAGCAGTATATCGGAGTCCTGTCGGGAGTCGGTGGCTGGGCCGGCATCGGCCTCGCGGCCGGACTGACCGACCCGAATGCCGGGCTCGGTGCGGTGGGCGGCTATACGGCCCTGTCCCAGTACACCAATCTCGGTGGTCAGCTCACGGTCTTCTCGCTGCCGCAATAACACCGTCGCGCAACGCCCGCCCGTGCCGGCGTACCGGGCGCGGGCCGGGCGTTCTCACGACATCCCTCGATCCGGCCCTGGCGCGACCAAGCGAGGCGCAACACTGGCTGATGGAGTGGCTTGTCCTGTCGCGGCTCGTCATGTGAGGAATCGGCATGCGGCGGGGATGACGCCAGCCCCGCCAGCCGGACGCGCGCGATGGAACTCAAGTGGATCGAGGACTTCCTGAGCCTCGCCGAGACCCGCAGCTTCTCGCGCTCGGCGGAAAGCCGCGCCGTCACCCAGTCGGCCTTCAGCCGGCGCATCCGCTCGCTCGAAGTCTGGCTCGGGACCGCGCTCCTCGACCGCAGCACCTACCCGATCACGCTCACCGCCGACGGGCGCCAGTTCCTCGAGACCGCCGAGGAGGTGGTGCGGCTCCTGACCTTGAGCCGGGCCGACTTCCGCGCCCGCAGCGACGGGGCCGGGCTTCCGGTGGTGACGATCACGGCGCTCCACTCGCTCTGCCTGTCGTTCCTGCCGCGCTGGCTCGGCCGCATCCGCGACGCCCTCGGTCCCGTGGCGAGCCGGGTGCTGCCGGACAACTTCAACATCTGCGTCCAGGCGCTGGTCGAGGGCGGCTACGACCTGCTCCTGACCTACCACCATCCGGGCATCCCGATCCCGCTCGATCCCGAGCGCTATCCCTGCCGGATCGTCGGCCGCGACAGCCTGGCGGCGGTGGCCTCCCCCCGCGGGCTGGTGCCGGACGCCAGGGGCCGCCTGCCGCTGCTGCAATATTCCCGCGGCTCGTTCCTCGGCCGCCTCGCCGGGATCGCGCAGGGCGGTGAGGACGCGCCCGCGACCTATCCGGTCCATACCAACGAGAACTCGATGGCCGAGGCCCTGCGCTCGATGGCGCTCGGCGGCCACGGCATCGCCTGGCTGCCGCGCAGCCTGGTCGAGGCCGAGATCCGCGCCGGGGCGCTGACGGTGCTCGGCCGCGAGATGCCGATGGACATCCGGCTCTACCGCAGCGCCGAGCGCCACCGGTCGTTTCTGGACGAGGTCTGGGCCGTCGCCGCGGAGGACCCGCCAAACTATTCGGATCCGGAATAGTTCTTGGCAAACATAGCATTGGCGCAGTGTCGCGGCCGGGATTATTCCGCCGCCATCCGGTGACGGCGCCGCGGGTTCTCGACGAACCGGCCGGCGCCAGTCCCGGCCCCTCGTCCCTTCGACGTGGCCTTGAAGCCCCTGCCCGCCCCCCGGCGGGCGGGATCGCGGCTGCATGTCAGGAGAGTTGTCATGTCCGACGTTTCGACCCGCATCGAGCACGATCTTCTCGGCGACCGCGAGGTTCCCGCGAGCGCCTATTACGGCATCCACACCCTGCGCGCCGTCGAGAACTTTGCCATCACCGGCACCACGCTCGCGACCTGCCCCGACCTGATCCGGGCCCTCGCGGCGATCAAGCAGGCGGCGGCCCTCGCCAACCGCGAACTCGGCCTGCTCGATGCGGAGCGTTGCGACGCCATCGTGGCGGCCTGCATCGAGATCCGCAACGGCGCCCTGCACGACCAGTTCGTCGTCGACCAGATCCAGGGCGGGGCCGGCACCTCGACCAACATGAACGCCAACGAGGTGATCGCCAACCGGGCGCTCGAAATGTTGGGGGCTACGCGGGGCGATTACGGCCGGCTTCACCCCAACGAGCACGTCAATATGGGTCAGAGCACCAACGACGTGTATCCGACGGCGCTCAAGATCGCCGGGATCGGGGCGATCCGCCGCCTCGTCGCTGCCATGGTGGATCTGCGCAAGAGCTTCGAGGCGAAATCGCAGGAATTCCGCGACGTCCTCAAGATGGGCCGCACCCAATTGCAGGATGCGGTGCCGATGACGCTCGGCCAGGAATTCGGCACCTACGCGCGGATGCTGGCCGAGGACGAGGCGCGCCTGGGCGAGGCCGAACTGCTGATCCGCGAGATCAATCTCGGCGCCACCGCGATCGGCACCGGCATCACCGCCCACCCGCTCTATGCCGGCCTCGTGCGCGAACGGCTCTCCACCATCACGGAGATCCCGCTGGTGACGGCGGAAGACCTGGTGGAAGCCACCCAGGATTGCGGCGCCTTCGTGCAGGTCTCGGGGGTCCTCAAGCGCGTCGCCGTCAAGCTGTCGAAGACCTGCAACGACCTGCGCCTGCTCTCCAGCGGCCCGCGGGCCGGCTTCAACGAGATCAACCTGCCGGCGCGCCAGGCCGGCTCCTCGATCATGCCCGGCAAGGTCAACCCGGTGATCCCGGAAGTCGTGAATCAGGTGGCGTTCGAGGTGATCGGCAACGACGTGACGATCTCCTTCGCGGCGGAGGCCGGACAGCTCCAGCTCAACGCCTTCGAGCCGGTGATCGCCTACAGCCTGTTTCGCAGCCTCGCCCATCTGGAGGCGGCCTGCCGCACCCTCGATGTCCATTGCGTGCGCGGCATCACGGCGAATCGCGAGCGGCTGCGCGCCAGCGTCGAGACCTCCATCGGGATCGTCACGGCGCTCAACCCTTACATAGGCTATCGCAACGCCACGGCGGTCGCTATGGAGGCGCACGCCACGGGCCGGGGCGTCTACGACCTCGTGCTCGAGAAGCAATTGATGGCCCGCGACCAGCTCGACAGGGTGCTGCAACCCGACCGGCTGACGCGCCCGCAGGCCCTCACGGCGATCTGACGCCTCGCCACACCATCACGGACGGAAACGCCAGACATCCGCGGGAAACCTCGGGCGCGCGAGATCGCGCCCGGGGACCTTGCCGCACATCCGTTCACCCTTGGGAGGAACACGAGAAATGGCACAGGTTGAATCGACCGGACGCTCGGGCCGGCTGACGCTCTACACTGGAATCGGCCTCGCCCTTGGCGTCGCGGTCGGCGCGGTGCTGCACGGCATGGCCGCGAGCCCCGCCGAGGCGAAGGAGATCGCCGGCTACTTCACCATCGGCACCGACATCTTCCTGCGGCTGATCAAGATGATCATCGCGCCGCTCGTCTTCGCCACCATCGTGTCGGGCATCGCGAGCTTCGGCGACACCAAGGCGGTCGGCCGCGTCGCGGGTTTCGCCATGGGGTGGTTCCTGACCGCCTCGATCGTCTCGCTGTCGCTCGGCTTCCTCGTCGCCAACCTCTTCCAGCCCGGCGCCAGCCTCGGCCTGCCGCTGCCGGACGCCGCGGCGCAGACGGGGCTCAAGGCGGCCTCGATCAACCTGCGCGAGTTCATCACCCACGTCTTCCCGACCAGCATCGTGTCGGCGATGGCGACCAACGAGGTGCTGCAGATCCTGGTCTTCTCGGTGTTCTTCGGCTTCGGCCTCAGCGCGATCGACCGCCGTTACGCCGACCCGATGGTGCACATGCTGAACGGACTGGCCGCGGTGATGTTCAAGGTCACCGACGCGGTGATGAAGGTGGCCCCACTGGCGGTCTTCGCCGCCATGGCCTCCGTCGTCACCATCCAGGGCCTCGGCGTGCTGGTCGATTACGGCAAGTTCATCGCCGTGTTCTATCTCGGCCTCGCCGTCCTGTGGGCGCTCCTGATCGGCGCCGGCTGGCTGGTGCTCGGCAACAGCGTCGTGCGGCTCCTGCGCCTCCTGCGCACCCCGATGATCGTCGCCTTCTCGACCGCCAGCAGCGAGGCCGCCTTCCCGCGCACCGTCGAGGTGCTGGAGCGGTTCGGCGTGCGCCCCCGGGTCACCGGCTTCGTGCTGCCGCTCGGCTACTCGTTCAACCTCGACGGCTCGATGATGTACCAGGCGCTCGCCTCGCTGTTCATCGCCCAGGCCTTCGGCATCCATCTCGGCATCACCGAGCAGCTGACCATGCTGCTGGTCATGATGGTGACCAGCAAGGGCATCGCCGGCGTGCCCCGCGCCTCCCTGGTCGTGGTGGCCGCGACCGTACCGATGTTCGGCCTGCCCGCCGCCGGCATCCTGCTGATCATGGGCGTCGACCAGATCCTCGACATGGGCCGCACCGTCACCAACGTGCTCGGCAACGGGCTTGCCACCGCCGCGGTCGCCCGCTGGCAGGGCGAGATGCAGGAGGGTGAGGACGAGACCGTCGCGGCGCCCGCCGCGGTGAGCCTGCCGACCGGCAAGGCGGCGTAACGGCAGGGGGGCGGGCGCGGGATCTAACCGATGCCCGCCAGCACCTCGACCACCTTCTCGGGATTCGGCACCTCGACGTCGTGCGGCACCGCCAGTTCCCGGTACTGCCAGCCGGTCTTCGCCTTCGCGCGCCGCCGGCTCGGCTCGATCGAGGCCAGAGCCGGATTGGTGTAGGCGACATAGGTCACCGGCAGGCCGGCGCCGGCAGGTTTGGAGAGCCGCACCGGGCTCTCGTAGGTGCCGACCGGGTGCGGCCGCAGGCGCTGCATGAACCAGTCCTTGGCCGGTCCCGCCGGGATCGGGAAGGCCTCCGGGCCGGGCACCGGCAGGGCCACGCCCGCGCCCTGCTCCAGGGCCGTCTTGCGCCGGGCCTCCGCCATGCCGGCGGGCAGGATCGTGAAGGCGGTGTCGCCGTCCTCGGGGATCAGCGCGTCGAGATAGACGATGTGGCGGATGCGGTCGGTCAGGCGGTCGGCGACCCCGGTCACCGCCATGCCGCCATAGGAATGCCCGACCAGGATCACGTCGCGCAGATCCTCGAATGCGATCAGGTTCGCCACGTCATCGATATGGGTGTCGACGGTGATCTGGCGCGACAGCAGGTTGCTGCGCTCGCCGAGCCCGGTCTGGGTCGGCGTGAAGACCCGGTGCCCCTGCCCGCGCAAGGACGTGGCGACGTCGCGCCAGATCCAGCCGCCGCCATAGGCGCCGTGGACCAGCACGTAGGTCTTCGGAGCCGCGCCTTGCGCCTGCGCGGCCCCCCCTGGCGCGAGGGTCGCGGCGAGGGCGGAGACGCCCGCCAGGGCTGTTCTGCGGTTGACCGTCACGCTCTGCTTCCTCCGGTTGTTCGTTCTTGAAACCGTTGTAGCGGCGAGCCGGCCAAGGTCCACCGCCACGCAGGGTCCACCGCCACGCAGAGTCCACCGCCACGTATGCGCGGGATGCGGCTCGCGCCCCGCGCCGCTGATGCTATGAGGGTCGCCGACACGCTTGCCCCTGCCGGGCACCACACGAGGGCACGAGCCACCGATGACCCACGCGGAGACCACCCATCCGGACCTCGCCGCCGGACTCTCGCCGCGGATGCAGGGCATCGGCACGAGCCAGATCGGCCTCGTCGCCGATCGCGGCCGGGACGACCCGCAAGTGGTCAAGCTGTGGATCGGCGAGGGCGACCTGCCGACGCCGCCCTTCATCGTCGAGGCGGCGCACCGGGCGATGCTGGCGGGCCATACCCGCTACGCCACCTCTCTCGGCATCCCGCGCCTGCGCGAGGCCTTGAGCGCCTACCACGCCCGGCACTGGGGCGTGACGATCCCGCCGGAGCGCTTCGCCGTCACCGCGGGCGGCATGAACGCCATCATGCAGGCGGCCCAGGCGCTGCTGGAACCCGGCGACGAGATCGTCATCCCCTCCCCGGCCTGGCCGAACCTGGCGGAGGCGGTGCGCATCACCGGCGGGGTGCCGGTGACGGTGCCCTACCGGGTGCAAGGAGACGGGCGCTTCGCCCTGCCGCTCTCCGACATCGCGGCGGCGATCACCCCGCGCACCCGCGTGATCGTGGTGAACTCGCCCTCGAACCCGACCGGCTGGACCATGCCGCTCGACGAGATGACGGCCCTTCGCGATCTCGCCCGGGCGCGGGGCCTGTGGATCCTCTCCGACGAGGTCTACGCCCACTTCACCTACGGCAACGCCATCGCGCCGTCCTTCCTGCAGATCTGCACCGAGGACGACCGGCTGATCGTCACCAACACCTTCTCGAAGAACTGGGCGATGACCGGCTGGCGCGCCGGCTGGCTGATCGCCCCAAGAGGGCTGGCGCCGACTTTCGCCAAGCTCGGCCAGTACAACACCACCTCGATCCCGACCTTCATCCAGCACGCCGCCGTGACGGCTTTGGAGGAGGGCGACGGCTTCATCCGCCAGATGGTCGCCCGCTGCGCCGAGAGCCGGGAGATCCTGGTCGCGGGACTGTCCCGCCTGCCCGGCGTCACGGTGTCGGTGCCGGAGGGCGCCTTCTACCTCATGGCCCGGGTCGCCGGCCCCGGCACCCCGCGCCCCGACGAGACCAGCCTCGCGATCGCCTTCCGGCTCCTCGAGGAGGCGAAGGTCGGCGTCGCGCCCGGCACCGCCTTCGGGCCGGAGGGCGAGGGCTTCATCCGCCTGTGCTTCGCCATCAGCCCGGGCCTCGCCCGGGAGGCGGTGGCGCGCCTCACCCCCGTCCTCGGCCGCTGAAGGAACGAGCCCGATGTCGGAGACGATCGCGTTCGTCGGCAACCTCGACGCCGAGGAGGAGGCCGACTTCCTGGCCGCGCTCGCCGCGGCGCTGCCCGAGGAGACCATCCGGCCGTTTCGACATTTAAGCGCGGCGGAGCGCGCCGCCATCCGGATCGCCATCGTGGCCAATCCCGATCCCGCCGAGGTGGCGCAGCTGCCGAACCTCGCCTGGATCCAGAGCCTCTGGGCCGGGGTCGAGCGGCTGGTGCGCGACCTCGGGCAAAGCGGCGTGCCGATCGTCCGCCTGATCGATCCCGAACTCGCCCGCACCATGGCCGAGGCGGTGCTGGCCTGGACCTACTATCTCCAGCGCGACATGCCGGCCTATCGGCGCCAGCAGGAGGCCGGGACCTGGGGCCAGCTGGCCTATCGCCCGCCGAACGAGACGACGGTCGGGCTCCTCGGCCTCGGCGCGCTGGGGAGCGCGGCGGCGGAGCGCCTGGTGGGGGCGGGCTTCCGGGTCTCGGCCTGGAGCCGCTCGCCCAAGGACGTGCCGCCGGGGGTGACGGGCTTCTCCGGGGCCGAGGGCCTGGGAGACCTGCTCGCGACGAGCGACATCGCCGTCTGCCTTCTGCCCCTGACCGGGGAAACGCGGGGCCTCCTCGAGGCCGGGCGGTTCGCCGCGATGAAGCCGGGGGCGGCGCTGATCAATTTCGGCCGCGGGCCGATCGTCGCCACCGACGCGCTCCTCGCCGCCCTCGATGCGGGCCAGCTCTCGCACGCGGTGCTGGACGTGTTCGAGGTCGAGCCGCTGCCGCCGGACTCCCCCCTCTGGCGCCATCCCGGCGTGACCGTGCTGCCGCACATCTCCGGGCCGACCACACCGAGGAGCAGCGCCGCCATCGTCGCCGGCAACGTACGGGCCTATCGCGCCTCGGGGCGGATCCCGCAGGCCGTGGACATGACGCGCGGGTACTGACGACGACGCCTCCCCGCTCAGGCGACGCGCCGGAGGACCGGGGCACGTCCGGCCCCCGTCACGCTCCGTTCGCCCGGCCTGACGAGGCGCCGCAGCCCTCGCGGCGAAGCCGGCATCACCCGCCGGAAATCCGCTCGCGGACCAACCTTCGTCATTGACGCCTCCGGGCCGACCTGCCTACCCAGGCTCATGCGCGTGAGCCTGCCGACACGGTCGATCGGTCGCGCGACCATCGCGGTGGTCGCACTCTACGCGCTGTGCCTGCAAATGCTGCTCGGTGCCCTCGCGCCCGTTCCGGCGCAGGCGGCCGCGGGCCCGGTGATCTGCCATGTCGACGGGGCGGACGGCTCTCCGCAGGGCGTCCCCCATTGCGCCCTGGCCTGCTGCATCGCGGCCCATCCCATCGCCCTCGCCGCACCGGCTTTGCTCGCCTTCCACCTGGCCTGGGACGGCCCGGCTCCGGCCGACCGCGTCCCGCCTTCCGCCGACGAGAGCCCGGCCCGGGACCCGCCCGGCACGAGTGCCAGCCCACGAGGACCGCCGCAGGCCTGATCGAGCCTCACCGCCTTCGATCAACCGCCTCCGGACCCTCGACCCATGCTCAGCCCCTCCTCCGCCCCCGTCCCGGGGCGTGCGCGCTTGCGCGATGCCCTCCATCGCGCGGTGTGGCGCTGGCACTTCTATGCCGGCCTGCTCTGCCTGCCGTTCCTGATCCTGCTGTCGGCCACCGGCTCGGTCTACCTGTTCAAGGACGAGATCAACCGCACGCTGTTTTCCCACCGCACGATCGTGCCGGTGCGCGCGAGCCCGCCGCTCTCGCCGGAGCGCCTGATCTTCATCGCCGCCGACGCGGTGCCGGACGCCCAGCCGACGACCTATGCGAGCCCGGAGGCTCCCGACCGCGCGGCGATCGTCACCATGACGGGCCCGACGGGCAAGACCCTCGTCTATCTCGACCCCTATGACGGCGCCGTCCTCGACCGGGTCGGGCGCAACGACGAGGCGATGATGGTGGTGCGCCGGCTGCACAGCCTGGCGTATTTCGGGCCGGTGGCGAACGGCCTGATCGAAATCGTGGCCGGCTTCACGCTGATCCTGGTCCTGAGCGGGATCTACCTGTGGTGGCCGCGACGCCAAGGCGGCGGCCAAGGCGGCGGAGTCGTCACGGTGCGCGGCACCCCGGCGCGGCGGGTCTGGTGGCGCGACCTGCACGCGGTCACCGGCTTCCTCGCCGGGGCCGGCCTGTTCTTCCTCGCCGCCACCGGCCTGCCCTGGTCGATCCTGTGGGGCGACCAGTTCCGGGCGGTGTCGAACCGGGCCGGGCTCGGCCAGCCGAACGCCCTCTGGGCCGGGGTGCCGGTCTCGACGGTGCCGATGGGCGCGGTGCTCGACACGGCCGGCTGGGCGTTGGAGGCCGCGCCGCTGCCGCGCTCGAACGGCCAGGACGGCGTGCCGATCGGCATCGACCGCGCGACCGAGATCCTGACCGGTCTCGGCATGCCGGCGGGCTACGAGCTGGCGCTGCCGGAGGGGCCGACGGGCGTCTACGCGGCGGCCGCCTATCCGCGCGACGTCACCCGCCAGCGGATGATCTCCCTCGACCAGTATACCGGCCGGCCGCTGGTCAACGTGACGTTCGGCGAGATCGGCCTCGTCGGGCGCGGGATCCAGTACGGGATCGGGCTGCACAAGGGCGAGTTCGCCGGGCGGCTCAACCAGCTCCTGATGCTCGCCTTCTGCCTCGCCACGATCCTGCTCGCGGTGACTGCGGCGGTGATGTGGTGGAAGCGCCGCCCCAAGGGCCGCCTCGGCGTGCCGGCCTGGCCCGACGACCGCCGGGCGGTCGGGGCCGTCACCGGCCTCGTCGCCGCGTTCGGGATCGCCTTCCCCCTCACCGGGCTGGCGATCCTGGCGATGATCGCCCTCGACGCCGCGCTCATCGGCCTGCGGCGCGGCCTCCGGCGGCCGGCGACGGCCTGACGCGCAGTCTTCGTCGGCGCTTTCGCGCCGCCTCAACCGCTTTCGACGAGACGTCCGATGCCGCCCTTCCCCGGTTCCGGCCTGCGCCCGCGCGCGCTCGCCCTCCTCCTCGCCCTCGCCCCCGGCGCCGCCCTGGCGCAGGGCGCGCCCGACACCATCGCCCTCGACGAGATCACCGTGGCGGGATCCGGCGCGCCGGCAAGCCCCGCTTCCGGACCAAGCCCCGCCTTCGGCGTCGCCGCCCCGCCGGGTTCGGCACCGAGCGTGATCGAGCACCCGGTCGGCGAGATCGTCACCGGGATCGGCCGGCGGGACGTGATCGCCAACCGGCCGGCGACCGGCATCGGGCAGGTGCTCGTCAACAGTCCCGGCGTCACCGTGCGGCAGGGCAACGGACCCCGCGACGTGGTGGTGTCGATCCGCGGCAACAACGCCCGCTCGACCGGCGTCATCAGGAACATGGTGGTGCTGGAGGACGGCTTCGCCATGACCCAGCCCGACGGCGCCTCGCGCTTCGACCTCACCGATCCGCGGGCCTATTCCCGCATCGACGTCTTCCGCGGGCCGCAATCGCCGCTCTTCGGCAACTACGCCACCGGCGGCGCGATCGCCTTCCGCACCCGCACCGGCCGGGAGATCGACGGCTACGAGGTCGGCGTCGATGCCGGCAGCTTCGGCAGCCTGAACCACTTCTTCACGGTGGGAGGGGCGAGCGGTCCCTACGAGGTCAGCCTGTTCGCCAGCGATTACCGCCTCAACGGCTACCAGGACCACGGCAGCGCCAACACCCAGACCGTCAACCTGCTGGCGAGCTACACTCCCAGTCCGGACAACCGCTTCACCCTGAAGGTCGTCAACAACACCCTCGACGCCGACCTTCCGGCCCGCTCGTCGCTGGCGCAGTACCGGATCAACCCCTATCAGCGCGGCTGCGCGGCGGCCGCCACCGCGGCACCGGGCTGCACCACCATCAATCTCTTCCGCAACGGCGCCTTCGGCGCCACCGTGCCGGTGACGGCCGATGAGGGCGCCTTCGGCCGCACCGACCGGCGCACGATCATCGCCGGCCGCTGGGAGCACGACATCGACGCCGACACGACCTGGCGCATGCAGGTCGGCTTCGACGAGCGCAACTTCAACCAGCCCTTCTACACGACCTCCTCGCGCGGCAGCTATCCGTCCTACACCGTGCTGACCGACATCACCCATCGCGGCGAGGTGTTCGGCCTGCCGGCGGTCGGCTACGCGGCGCTCTCCTACAGCGCCATCGACAACCGCATCGCCCTCTACAACCGGGCGCCCTATGGCGGCCCGCGCCTCGGCGCGCTGGTGAGCAACCAGGAGGCGGTGCAGTCGAATCTCGGCGGCCGGGCCCGGACGGAGGTCGCGCTCTCCGAGCAATGGACCGGAATCCTCGGCGTCTCGGCGGAGAATACCTGGCTGAAGGGGCGCACCTTCACCTATGCCTATTCGGCCGCCGGCGTGTCCCCGGCCCTGGCGAACGTCGATCGCAGCTTCCTGAACGTGGCGCCGGAACTGGCGCTGGTCTACCGGCCCGACACGACCTGGGCCTTCCGCGGCCGCGTCGCCACCGGCTACGCCACCCCGGCGGCGAGCGCGCTGTTCGTCACGCCGGGCGGCGTGCCGGGCAACAACACCGACCTGCGCACCCAGACCAATCTCGGCTTCGATCTGGGGGCCGACTGGTCGCCCCTGCCGGATCTGCGCCTGAGCCTCACCGGCTTCTACGAGTTCTTCCGCAACGAGTTCGTCACCCAGTCGCCGGGGGCGGGCCTGCTCGGCTACACCTTCAACGCCCCGGCCTCGGAGCATCGCGGCATCGAGGCGGGCGCCGAATGGGCCTTTTCCCCGGGCTGGCGCGCTTACGCGGCCTACGGCCTCAACGACCAGTTCTACACCCGCTACGTCGAGCAGCTGAGCGCCGGCAGCCTGACCGCGCGGTTCGACCGGGCGGGCCGCCTGATCCCGGGCGTGCCGGCCCACCAGCTCCTCGCCCGCATCGGCTACGACCAGCCGTCGGGACCGCTGAAAGGCCTCGGCGCCTTCGTCGAGGCGGTCTACCAGGACGGCTTCTTCCTCGACAACGCCAACCTGCTCAAGGTGCCGGGCTACACGCTCCTCAACGCCAACATCCACTACGACACCGACCTGGTCGGTGCCTATGCCAAGCGCCTCAGCCTCTATCTCGAGGTGCGCAACATCCTCGATACGACCACCATCGCCTCGGCCCAGCCCCTGGCGAACTCGATCAGTGCCGTGACCGGCTTGCAGAACGGCGCGAGCGTGCTGGCGACCACCACCGGCTCGATCTTCGCCGGCGCGCCGCGGAGCCTCGTCGGCGGGATGAAGCTGGCTTTCTGACCACCCTCCGGACTTGGAGGAGAAGCGGCCCACCTGCGCCCCATCCCCGAAAACCGCTCATATCGCGCAATTCGCCGATTGACCCCTGCCCATTTTTGCGCTCTTCAAGCGCTAACACTCGAATATTCGCGCAATCATTTGCGCGAACCGCGCAGCGGAGGAACGCATGAGCAGGGTCGGTATGGGCGAGGTCCGAATCAAGCGCGCGATCGAGCGCGTGCCGGGCGGGATGATGGTGGTGCCGCTGCTCGTCGGCGCGGTGATCGCCACCCTGTTCCCGGCGACCCCGAAGGTGTTCGGCTCGTTCACCGGGGCGCTGTTCACCGGGGCGCTGCCAATCCTGGCGGTGTTCTACGTCTGCATGGGCGCGAGCATCGATTTTCGCGCGACGCCCTACATCGTCAAGAAGGGCGGCACGCTGCTCGTCGTGAAGGTCGGCATCGCGATGATCCTCGGCGTGGTGTTCGGCCGCCTGATCGGCGAGGCGCCGATCACCGGCGGGCTGTTCGCCGGCCTCTCGACGCTGGCGATCGTGGCGGCCATGAACGACACCAATGGCGGCCTCTACATGGCGCTGATGGGCCAGTACGGTCGGCCGCGGGATGTCGGTGCCTACACGATCATGTGCCTCGAATCCGGGCCCTTCCTCACCATGGTGACGCTCGGCGTCGCCGGCCTGTCGGCCTTCCCGTGGCAGACCATGGTCGGCAGCATCCTGCCGCTCCTCGTCGGCATGATCCTCGGCAACCTCGACCGGGAGATGCGCGAGTTCCTCGGCCGCGCCGTGCCGGTGATGATCCCGTTCTTCGCCTTCGCCCTCGGCACCGGGCTCGACCTGACCAAGATCTGGCAGGCGGGGCTGCTCGGCCTGGGGCTCGGCGTCGCGGTGGTCGTCGTGACGGGCATCCCGCTCTTCCTCGCCGACCGGCTCACCGGCGGCACGGGTGTGGCCGGCGTCGCGGCCTCCTCGACCGCCGGCAACGCCGCCGCGGTCCCGGCGATCATCGCCGCCGCCAACCCGGCCTATGCCGACGCCGCCGCCCCCGCGACGGTGCTGGTCGCCGCGACCGTGGTGGTGACCGCGATCCTCACCCCGCTCGCCACCGCCTGGACCGCCCGGCATTTCGGCGAGCGCCTGGAGGCAGACACCCCGCCGGCGACCGTCCCGGCGGCCGCGCCTCTCGCGAAGCGGGCCTGACCCGTGGCGCGCCGCTGGCTCATCCTCGCCGACGACCTCACCGGTGCGGCCGATTGCGCCATCGCCTTCGCCCGCCGCGGCCGCTCGGCCTGCGTGCAATGGGGCGGGGCCGGCTCCGGGGCGCGAGAGGACGTCGTGTCCCACGACGCCGACAGCCGCCAGCTCGGCGCGGACGCGGCGGCGGCGCGGCACGCCGCCCTGCTCGACCGGCTGCACCACCCGCACCGTTGGGTGTTCAAGAAGATCGACTCGACCCTGCGCGGGCAGCCGGCGGCGGAACTCGCCGCCACCCTCGACGGCCTGCGCCGCCGCACGGGCGCGGCGTTCGGGATCCTGGCGCCGGCCTTCCCCGCCACCGGCCGCACCACGCGGGACGGGCGGATCATGGTCGAGGGCCGGCCGCTGGAGGAGACCGAGCTCTGGCGCCGGGACCACACCTACGCGACCGGCTCGCTGCCCGCGATGCTGGAGGAGGCCGGGCTGCGCAGCGCGCCGGTCGCGCTCTCGACCGTGCGGGCCGGCGGCGACGCCCTGCGCGCGGCCTTGGCCGACGCGGCGCGGGCGGGATCGGTGGCCTTGCCCGACGCGGAGGCGGACGACGACCTCGCTCGGATCGCCGCGGCCGGCCTCGCGCTCGGGATGCCCGAGAGCCTGGTCTGGGTCGGCAGCGCCGGCCTCGCCCATGCGCTAGCGGCGCAGGAGACGGCGCCGGCCGCCCCGGCGCACAGGGTCTCGTCCGGCCCCGGCGGCACCCTCGTGGTGGTCGGAAGCCTCGCCGCGACCTCGCGTGCCGCCGCGCGCCGGCTCGCGGCGGAGAGGGGGCTGCGCCACGTCCCGGTCGCACCGGATCTGCTGCTCGCCGCCGACGAGGCCGCCTGGACGCGCTGCCGTGACGCCGTGGCGGCGGGCCTGACGGCCGGGGACGACGTCTTGGTCGAGGTCGCGATGGGCGAGGCGCCGGACCTCGCCCAGGGCTCCCGCCTCGCGGATGCCCTCGGTGCGCTGCTGGCTCCGGTCGCGCCCCGCCTCGGCGGGCTGGTGGCGACGGGCGGCGAGACCGCGGCGGCGCTCCTCGCCCATCTCGGGGTGGACGGCTTGCGGCTGGTCGACGAGATCGAGCCCGGCGTCTCCCTCGGCCTGACGCGCGGCGCGCTCCAGGTTCCGATCGTTACCAAGGCCGGCGCCTTCGGCAATGCGGACACGCTGTGGCGCGCCGTCCATCACCTCCGGGCCATCCGAAACCAGGGTTCTCCGACATGAGCCGACCGACCGTCGCGATCACCATGGGCGATGCCTCAGGCATCGGGCCCGAGATCATCATGAAGGCGCTGGCGCTCCCCGAGGTCACGGCTCTCTGCCGGCCCCTGGTCGTCGGCGATGCCGAGCGCCTGCGCGAGGCCGGACGGATCGTCGGCTCGGACCTGACCGTCCAGGCGATCGCCTCCCCCGGGGAGGCGACCGACGCCCCCGGCACCGTCGCGTGCATCGACCTGGCGCTGATCCCGCCGGGCCACCCGTTCGGCCAGGTCTCGCCGGTCTCCGGCGAGGCCGCGTTCCGCTACATCGAGCGGGCGGTCCAGGTCGTCCAGGCGGGTGAGGCCGCCGCGATCTGCACGGCGCCCCTGAGCAAGGAGGCGCTGCACGCCGCCGGCCACAAATATCCGGGCCATACGGAGCTCCTCGCCGAACTCACCGGCACGCCGGAAGTCTCGATGATGCTGGTCTCGCCCAAGCTCCGGGTGATCCACGTCACGACCCATGTCGGGCTGATCGACGCCATCGCGCGGATCGAGCCGGGCCTGGTCGAACGGGTGATCGGGCGGGCCCACGACACCCTGGTCAAGGCCGGCATCGCGGATCCGCGGATCGGCGTCTGCGCCATCAACCCCCATGCCGGCGAGAACGGGTTGTTCGGCCGCGGCGAGGAGGCCGAGAAGATCACGCCCGCGGTTCAAGCCTGCCGCGCCAGGGGCTGGCGGGTCGAGGGGCCGCTGCCTGCCGATACGCTGTTCTTCCTGGCGGGCCGGGGCGATTACGACATCGTGGTGGCGATGTACCACGACCAGGGCCACGGCCCGATCAAGGTGCTGGGGCTGGAGGCGGGCGTGAACATCACCGTCGGCCTGCCGGTGATCCGCACGTCCGTCGATCACGGCACCGCCTTCGACATCGCCGGCAAGGGCATCGCCGATGCCGGCTCGCTCGTCGAGGCCCTGCGCCAGGCGGTGGACCTCGCCCCGCGCCGGGCGGTCTGACGGCCGTGACGAGGGGTCGGCACCGGCACCCGCTGCTCCTGGAGGCGCTGCAGGCGGGCGAGGTCGTGGTCGAGGAACTGGCGGAGCGCTTCGGCGTCTCCGCCTCGACGATCCGGCGCGACCTGCAGCAGCTGGCGAGCGAGAAGACGATCCGGCGCACCTATGGCGGCGCCGTGATCGCCCATCCCCTGCCCGAGACGAGCCTGCCGGAGCGCGAGGCGCAGGCCCGGCCCGAGAAGGCGGCCATCGCCCGGGCGGCCTTGAGCCTGCTGGCCGAGGACGACATCCTGATCCTCGACGGCGGCTCGACCGTGGCGGCCTTCGGGGCGGGGCTCGCCCGGCGGCGCCACGCGATCATCACCAACAACCTGCCGCTGGCGACTGTCCTGGCCGGGGCGCCCGGCCTCGCCCTGACGGTGCTCGGCGGCGCCGTGCGGCCCGGCAGCATGAGCACGATGGGGCCCCTGGCCGAGGCCGCCTTGCGCCGGCTCACCGCCGACAAGGCGGTGGTGAGCGGCGACGGCTTCGTGGCCGGCCGCGGCCTGTGCGAGGCGGCCCTCGAGCAGGTCGCCCTCAAGTCGCTGATGATGGAGCAGGCGGCCGAGGTCGTGGTGCTGATGGATTCGTCCAAGCTCGGCCGCGCCACGCAAGGCGCCTGGGCGCCCCTGCCGCGTCGCTGGACCCTGGTGACCGATGCCGGGGCGACGGAGGTGCAATGCGCGGAGGCCGAGGCGGCGGGAGCGCGGGTGGTGCGGGCGGGGCAGTGAACCGCAAGGAAGCCCGCGCCGGATTCGTCCCCGGACAGCCCTGCGGGAAGGAACCTGCCCCGCCGACCCGCGGTCGCGCGCCGTCAGGCCGCCAGCTCGTCCTTCACGAAGCGCCCGCCGATCATGATCGCCCGCATGTGCCGGCCCTGGCCGGTCAGCAGCGAGAGGTCGGCGAGGGGGTCGCCGTCGACCACGATCAGGTCGGCGAAGGCGCCCGGGGCCACCAATCCGGCCTTGCCCTCCAGGCGCACGACCTTGGCGGCGTTGATCGTGGCCGAGCGGATCACCTCGATCGCCGGCAGGCAGCGGCCGCGGATCACGAATTCCTCCGACTGGTGGCGGTGCATCTCGCCCAGGAGATCGGTGCCGTAGGCCATCATCACGCCCGCGTCGCGCAGGGTCTCGAGGGCGGCGAGCCCCGCCTCGCGCACGTCCTCGATCTTGGCCACCGAGGCCGGCGGCAGACCCAACGAGGCGCCCTCCTTGGCGAGCGCGTCGAAGGTGACGTTGGTCGGCACCACGTAGGCGCCCTTCTCGCGGATCAGCCGCGCGGTCTCCGGGGTCACGAGGTTGCCGTGCTCGACCGAGATCACCCCGTTCTCCACCGCCCGGCGGATCGCCGCGTCGGTGTAGAGGTGGGCGGCGACGTAAGTCTGGGCGTTGGTCGCCTCCTCGACGATCGCCCGGATCTCCTCGACCGAGTAGCCCAGGAAGGCGATCGGGTCGGTCGGCGAGGAGACGCCGCCATTGGCCATGATCTTGATGAAGTCGGCCCCGGCCTTGATCTCCTCGCGCGCCACGCGGCGCACGGCGTCGACCCCGTCGCAGACCCGGCCCATCGCGCCGAGCTTGGTGGCGTAGTGGCTCACGTCCCGGGAATGGTAACGGCCGCGATAGTCGGTGTGGCCCCCGGTCTGCGACAGGGCCTTGCCGCAGATCACGAGGCGCGGGCCGTCGATCAGGCCCTCGCGCACCGCCATCACCAGCCCGTGATCGGCACCGCCGAGGTCGCGCACGGTGGTGAAGCCGCGCATCAGCATGCCGCGCATGATCTTCGCGGTGCGCAACGCCACCAGGGAATCCGGCAGGTCGGCATTGGCGCCGAGGTCGGGGATCGTCGCGATGACGTGGACGTGGCAGTCGATCAGGCCCGGCATCAGCGTGCGCCCGGCGAGGTCGATCACCCGCGCCGAGGACGCGGTCAGCGGCCGGTCCGAGACCTCCCGGATGGTGCCGCCCTCGACCAGCACGTCGTGGCCCTCCAGCGCGGTGTCGCGGGTGCCGTCGAGGATGCGGGCGTTGCGGAACAGGACGAGGTCGGCGCTCATGCGGGCGGTCCCTTCAGGTGCGGCGCGGTCCGGGAAGAAGGCCGTGCGGTCTCACGCGGCACACTGGACAGCGTGAAAAAAACAGGCAAGCTTGTTTTTTTATCGGGCACTCGCGCCCAGGAGGATCGGTGACGCAGACCGGACGGCAGCCTCAGGCGCGCAGCCTCGCGACCCGGGAGCGGGTGGTGCGCGCCACGATCGACGAGATCTACGCCGTCGGCTACCACGCCGCCACGACGCAGGCGATCGCCGAGCGGGCGCAGGTCTCGCGCGGGGCGCTGCTGCACCATTTCCCGACCCGGGCCGACCTCGTGCGCGCGGCCCTGGAGACCCTGCTCGACGACGGCACCGCCGAGATCCGGTCGGTGTCGCAGGACGTGCGCTCAGGGACGCTGCCGCTGGCCGATTTCGTCGAGTTCCTGTGGCCGCTCTTCTCCGGCCGGTTCTTCCATCTCTCGATGGAGCTGATCAACGAGGCCCGCACCGATGCCGAGCTGCGGGCGTGCCTGATCCCGGTGGTGCAGCGCTTCCACGCCGCCCTCGACGCGATCTGGGCCGAGTTCTGCGATGCCGATTCCCGGCCGCCGCGGGAGGCCCGGATCATCCTGAACCTCACGGTGAACCTGATGCGCGGCATGGGGGTGCAGACGGTGCTGCGGCCCGACCCCGACTATTTTCGCGATCTGATCGAGGCCTGGAAGGCGGTGCTGCCGCAACTGATCGCCGGCCCGACGGGCGACGCCGCCTTCGCGGGGCCCCGCTTCCGCAAAGCTTCGGCGTGACGGAGCGCCGAGCTCGGCCAAGAGCTCGGCCAAGAGCTCGGCCAAGAGCTTGGCACCCCGCTTGCCAGCACGTACCGCGCCGGCGGGACCGGCGCCCGTCTTGCCAAAAGGGCGGACACCTGTCCTACAGATAGATCAGCCGTCATCACCTCGAACCCGTGAACGCATGAGCGCCGCCACCCTCTCTCCCGCCGGGCCCGGCCTCTCCGCCCGGCTCGGCCGCCTCGCCGTCCTGGCGGCGGTCATCCTCGCCTACGCGATCGTGTTCGCGCCGATCGTGATGGTGATCGTCACCTCGTTCTTCGACCAGGAGATCGTCACCTTCCCGCCGGAGGGGCTGACCTGGCGCTGGTACCTCAACGCCTGGGCGCAGCGCGACTTCGCCCGCGGCTTCCTGACCTCGCTCCAGATCGCGCTCGCCGCCACGGCGATCGGCGTGCCGCTCGGCACCGCCGCGGCGCTCGCTTTGGTGCGGGCGAACATCCCGGGGCGCGGGGCGATCAACACGTTCCTGCTGGCCCCTCTCGCGGTGCCGGCGATCGTCGCGGGCTCGGCCCTCTACATGTTCTATCTCAGGGCCGAGGACTGGCTCGACATGGACATCAAGGCGACGCTGGGCGGCCTCGTCGCCGCCAACGTGCTGATCACGATTCCCTGGACGGTGCGCCTCGTCACCGCGAGCCTCGCCGGGCTCGACCGCTCGGCGGAGGAGGCGGCGGCCAATCTCGGCGCGAGGCCGTTCACGGTGTTTCGCCGCATCACCCTGCCGATGCTGCGGCCCGGCATCGTGGCGGCTTCCCTGTTCTCCTTCGTGGCGAGCTTCGAGAACCTCGAACTGAACCTCCTCCTCGTCGGCCCGGGGCGCACCACCCTGCCCGTCGCCATGCTGAGCTACCTGGAATTCCGAATGGACCCGACCCTGGCCGCCGTCGCGACCGCGCAGATCCTGATGGTGACGATCCTGATGCTGGTCACCGACCGGTTCGTGAAGCTGTCGCGGATCGTCTGATGGGCACGCTCCTCCTCGACGGCATCACCAAGCGCTACGGCGAGGCGACGGCCGTCGCCGGCGTCGATCTCGACATCCGCCAGGGCGAGCTGGTGGCGCTGCTCGGCCCGTCGGGCTGCGGCAAGACCACGACGCTCCGGATGGTCGCGGGCTTCATCGAGCCCACCGCGGGCCGCGTCGTGATCGGCGGGCGGGACGTGACGCGGCTGCCCCCGCATGCCCGCGACACCGGCATGGTGTTCCAGTCCTACGCGCTGTTCCCGCATATGAGCGTCGCCGACAATGTCGGCTTCGGGCTGGAGATGCGGAAGGTGGGGCGTGCGGAGCGCGACCGGCGCATCGCCGAGGCCCTGCGGCTGGTGCGCCTCGACGCGCTGGCCGACCGGCTGCCGCGCCAGCTCTCGGGCGGGCAGCAGCAGCGCGTGGCCCTCGCCCGGGCGCTGGTGGTGAGCCCGGCGGTGTTCCTCCTCGACGAGCCCCTGTCGAACCTCGACGCGAAGCTGCGCTCGGAGGTCGGCCTGGAGATCCGCGAATTGCAGAAGCGGCTCGGCCTCACCACCCTGATGGTCACCCACGACCAGGACGAGGCGCTCGCCATGGCCGACCGGCTGGTGGTGATGGAGCACGGGCGCGTGCTCCAGGTCGGCAGCGCCGAGGACCTGTACGAGCGCCCGGCCAACGCCTTCGTCGCCGGCTTCGTCGGACGCTGCAACCTGCTCGACGGCGCGCGCGAGGGCGCCGGCATGTTCCGCCTGACGAGCGGCGCCACCGTCCCTTGCGCGCCCGACGCGGCCGCCAGGAACGGTCTGCTGGCGATCCGGCCCGAGCGGATCGAGGTCGCCCCCGACGCGGGCGGCACCGGGCGGCTCAGGGCCGTGACCTATCTCGGCGCCCGCACCGAATATCACCTGGATCTCGCCGGCGAGGCGATCGTCGCGGTGAGCCCGACGCCGCTCCCCGACGATCCCCGCCGCCGCCTCGCCGCCGGCGATCCCGTCCGCATCTCGTGGGCCGCCGATGCGGCCCGCGTCATCCCCCGTGCCGACGCGTCCCGCGTCATGACCCACACCGACGCGTCCCGCGTCATGCCCCACACCGACGCGTCCCGCGTCAAGCCCGCAGCAGAGAGCCCCGCCCGATGATCACCCGTCGCACCCTGATGGCCGGCAGCGCCGCCCTCGGCCTCGCCGGCACGGTCCCCGCCCGCGCCCAATCCGCCTCGATCGTCGTCGGCACCTGGGGCGGCGATTACGGCGCGCTGCTCCAGCAGAACATCGACGTCCCGCTGATGAAGCCGCAGGGCATCGAGGTGTCGCAGGACATCGCCAACCAGGACCCGCGCCGCACCAAGCTGATCGCCGAGCGCACCAGCCGCCGCGCCAGCATGGACGTCGCCTGCATCAACGACATCGACAGCTACATGCTGAGCCAGCTCGGCGTGCTGGAGACCGTGCCGGCCGCCGAGGTGCCGCGGCTGTCGCAGGTAATCGACGTCTTCAAGAAGCCCCACTCGATCCCGCACATCTACTCGGCGCTGGTCGTGCTCTACAACCCGAGCAAGGTCACGACCCCGCCGACCCGTTATGCCGACATCTTCGACCCGAAATACAAGGGCCGGGTCGGCTTCTCGGACATCCTGGCGCCGTTCAACATGGCCGGTGCCAATATCGGGGCCGGCGGTACGCCGACCGACTTCACCAAGGGCAAGGCGGCGCTGATGGACCTGAAGGCGCTCTCGCCGAAGGTCTACCCCTCGAACGAGACGCTGGCCGCCGCGCTGAAATCCGAGGAGGTGTGGATCTCGCTGATGTGGCTCGCCCGCGGCTTCATGTGGAAGCAATCCGGCATCCCGGTCGCGATGGCGGTGCCGGAGGAGGGCGCCCTGCCGATCCTGTTCGAGGCCGGCGTGCCGAAGAACTCGCGGGCCAAGGACAGCGCCTTCAAGTACCTGAACGCCATGCTCGATCCTCAGGCCCAGGTCGCCTTCGCGCAGAAGATGGGCTACGTGCCGACGGTCAAGGACGCCAAGCTGCCGGAAGACCTGGCCAAGCAGATCAGCCTGACCGAAGCCCAGCAGGCCAAGCTCCGGCCGCTCGACTACGCCACGATGCAAGCGCAGCAGGCGGCGTTCACGGATTTCTGGAACAAGGAGTTCAAGGGGTAGGGCGTCGGATCGGTTCGTTTCCCGCGACGATCCTTTCACTCTCGGCATCATTCCGGGGCCGCGAAAGCGGAGCCCGGAATCCAGAACCGCGGGTGCTGACGGACAAGGCCGGACGCTGTTCGCCTCTTCCTGAACCAGCGGAGCGTCCGGATCCCGGGCTCCGCTTTCGCGGCCCCGGAATGACCCTGAGCGGTGGGGAGGTGGGGCCGAACCTCACTTCGCCAGCAATCTTCGCCAGCAATCAAAGAATCCAAGGCTAAAGGTCCGCCGTGTTCGCCCTCATCCTGCCGGCCGTTCTCGTCGTCACCGCGCTCCTGGTCGGCCCGATGGTGCTGCTCGCGCGCATCTCGCTCAACCAGTACAGCGCGACGCAGCTGATGATCGAGGCGACGACGGCGCAGAACTACCTCAACGCCGTGGCCGATCCGTATTACCGCGGCGTGATGGGCACGACGCTCCTCATGGCCTTCACCTGCACGGCCCTGACGCTCGCGCTCGGCTTCCCGGCGGCCTACCGGCTCGCCCGGATGGAGAGCCGCTGGAAGAGCCTCGTCACCGTCCTGACCCTGATCCCGCTCCTCGTCGGCAACGTCGTGCGGGCGGCGGGCTGGCTCGGGCTCCTGGGCAATGACGGGCTCATCAACGCGACGTTGCGGGGCCTGCACGTCACCTCGGCGCCGCTGCAGCTGATCTACACGCCCGGCGCCGTCGCGATCGGGACGATCGCGGTGGTGCTGCCCTACATGATCCTGACCCTGTCCTCGGTGATCGAGAGCATCCCGCGGGCCGTCGAGGAGGCGGCGGCGAATCTGGGGGCCGGCGCCTTCACGGTGTTTCGCCGGGTGGTGTGGCCGCTCGCCTTGCCCGGGACGGTGGCGGGCTGCGTCCTCGTCTTCATCCTGTGCATGAACACCTACGCGACCGCGGTGCTCCTCGGCGGCTCGCAGTTCAAGATGATGGCGCCCGCCGTCTACGATCAGTTCTCGAAGGGCATGAACTGGCCGTTCGGCGCCGCCCTGGCCTTCATCCTGCTCGCCGCGACCCTGGTGCTGACGGCTTTCGGCACCGCGCTGCTCGGCCGCCGCTACGCCCGCCCACGCTGACAAGAACACGGGAGGACACCATGAGCGACGCCCCCATCCTCGCTGGCAACGAGCTCGCCGCCGAGCGGGCCAAGGCCGGCCAGCCGCCTCTCGTGCCCTCGACCTCCCGCGACCGCGGGATCGGGCCGCACAAGCGCCTGGTGCTACGCGCCGCCACGGTCATCGACGGCACCGGCGCGCCGCCGATCGGCCCGACCGACATCGTGGTCGAGAACGGCCGCATCGTGCAGCTGAAGAAGGTCACGGGCAACCTGGCGAACAGCGCCAACCGGCCCGCGCCCGGCGACCACGAGATCGATTGCCGGGGTAAGTGGGTGACGCCCGGCTTCGTCGATTGCCATGCCCATGCCGGCGTCGCGTATCACGCCGCCAACGGCTGGGTGCCGCCGGTCGAGTACGTCTACAAGCTCTGGCTCGCCCACGGCGTGACGACGGTGCGCGAGATGGGGTCGTTCAACGGCCTCGACTGGATGCTCGACCAGAAGAAGCGCTCCGAGGCCAACGAGATCGCGGCGCCGCGGCTCCTCGCCTACAGCTACTTCCCGGCCGTCAACGACATGCTGAAGCTGATCCACACCCCCGAGGAAGGGCGGGTGTGGCTGCGAAAGCTGAAAGAGCGCGGCGCCGACGGGGTGAAGTTCTTCGGGGCGCCGCCCGCCATCATGGAGGCGGCCCTCGACGAGTGCGCGAAGCTCGGGCTCAAATCCGGATGCCACCACGCCCAGATGGCGGTGACGCGGATGAACGCGCTCACCACCGCCGGCTGGGGCCTCACCAGCGCCGAGCATTATTACGGCCTGCCCGAGGCCCTGTTCGAAGACCGGGTGGTGCAGAACTTCCCGCTCGATTACGATTACAACGACGAGTATTTCCGGTTCTCGGTCTCCGGTCAGATGTTCCGGCAAGGCGCCGAGCCCGGCTCGAAGAAGTGGAACGAGACGCTGGAGCGGTTCCTGGAACTCGGCTTCACCTTCGTGCCGACCTTCACGATCTACGACGCCAACCGCGACCTGATGCGGGCGCGCCAGGCCGACTGGCACAAGGAGTATACCTGGAAGTCGATGTGGGACTACTTCACGCCGCAGCGCGGCGGCCACGGCTCGTACTGGTATCGCTGGTCGACCCAGAACGAGATCGAGTGGAAGGAGAACTACCGGCTCTGGATGGCGTTCATCAACGAGTACAAGAACCGCGGCGGCCGGGTCTGCGCCGGATCGGATTCAGGCTTCATCTACCAGATCTTCGGCTTCGGCTATATCCGCGAGCTGGAACTGCTGCAGGAGGCCGGCTTCCACCCGCTCGAAGTGGTGCGCGCCGCGACCTCGCAAGGCGCGGCCCTGTGCGGGCTCGAGGACGAGATCGGCACCGTCGAGGTCGGCAAGCGCGCCGACCTTCTGGTCCACGACCACAACCCACTCACCGACTTCAAGCTGCTCTACGGCACCGGGGCGCTGCGCCTCGACGAGGCGACGAACGGCGCCACCTGGCACCGTGGGCTCAAATACACGATCAAGGACGGGGTGATCTACGACACCGCCGAGCTGCTCGCCGACGTGCGCGCGCTGGTCAAGGCGACCTGGGACGAGGCCGTGCCAGCCAAGTACGCCACAAACGGTCAGGCGGCCCCGTGACCGGCATCCTCGACGTCGTCGTCCTCACCGGCTTCCTCGGCTCCGGCAAGACCACGCTGCTGCGGGACTCCCTGACTCTCCCGGAGGCGGCCGACACCGCGATCATCGTCAACGAGGCCGGCGAGATCGGCCTCGACGGGCTGATTCTCCGCGAGACCGGGGGAGACGTCCCCATGACGATGCTGGCGAATGGCTGCGTCTGCTGCCAGATGACGAGCGACCTCGCCCGTACCGTCGAGGCGCTGCTGGCCGCCGAGCGGCCGGAAGCCTCGGGCCCGCTCCGACGAATCGTGCTGGAGACGAGCGGCCTGTCGAGGCCCGGACCGGTCCTGCGCCAGTTCGCGAGCCTCGCGGGGTTCCCGATGCGGGTCTCGGTCGTCGCCACCTACGACGCCCTGCGCGGGCCCGACACCGCGGCCTTCGAGGAGGCCGCGGCGCAATGGGCCGCCGCCCACCGCATCGTCGTGACCAAGCTCGACGCCGCGCCGGCCGAACGCCCCGGAGAGGCCCGGGCCGAGATCGCGGCCCTCAACCCGCTCGCCGAGATCGTGGCCGATCCCGACCGCGCGGCCGCGGTGGCGGCAGCCTTCGCGCCGCTTTCCGGTGCAGGCCTCGATCCGGCGCTGCTGGCGCAGGGGCGCGACGGCGCGCATCCCCGCGTCGCAGTCTGGCTCGCCCGCCCCCTCGCCCCCCTGCCCTACGACGACCTCGCCGCCTGGCTCGACAACCTCGCCGGCCGCCTCGGCGAGCGCCTGCTGCGCCTCAAGGGGCTGGTGCGGGTCGTCGAGTCGGACCGCCCGGTGCTGGTCGAGAGCGTCGGCACGCTGTTCTCGCGCCCCCGGCCCTTCGGCCGGCCCGGCGACGACACGGCGCCCTTCGTGGTGGTGATCGCCCGCGACCTGGCGGCGGGGGAGCTGGAGGGGATCGCGCCGGCCGGCCTGTTCCGGTTCGCGCCCCGGGTCCCGGGTACCCCGTTCGCCCGGGCCGGCGCCGGCCTGCCGCGGGCGGAGGCGGTCCGGGCCTGAGCGGCCGGCCGATCGGGACCCTCGCCAGCGGCGACGGGTCCGGGTTCTTCGTCGCGGCCCCGGGCGACCGCAACCGTGCCGCCCGGGAGCCGTGAACGGTCAGGCCGCCCGCACCGTATCGAGGAAGCGCGCCACCTCCGCCGAGAGATGCTCGGACTGGCGCGACAGCTCGCTCGCGGCGCCCAGCACCTGGCTCGCCGCCGCGCCGGTCTCCTCCGCCGCGCCCGCCACCCCGGCGATGTTGCCCGTCACCTCGCCGGTGCCCTGGGCCGCCTGGGAGACGTTGCGGACGATCTCCTGGGTCGCCGCGCCCTGCTCCTCCACCGCCGCCGCGATCGAGGTCGCGACCCCTGAGATCTCCTCGATCCGTGCGGTGATCTGGCCGATCGCGCCGGCCGCCTGGCCGGTGGTGGCCTGGATCGCCGCGATCTGGCTGGTGATCTCCTCGGTGGCCCGGGCCGTCTGGCCGGCCAGCTCCTTGACCTCGGCGGCGACGACCGCGAAGCCGCGGCCGGCGACACCGGCGCGGGCCGCCTCGATCGTGGCGTTGAGCGCCAGCAGGTTGGTCTGGGCGGCGATCGAGGAGATCAGCCCGACCACGTCGCCGATGCGCGCCGTCGCCTCGGTCAACGCCCGGACCTGCCGCGCGGTCTGCCCGGCCTCGGCCACGGCGGATCGGGCGAGCCGGGCCGAGCCGTCGACCTGGCGGCCGATCTCCTGGACCGAGGCGCCGAGTTCCTCCGCCGCCGCCGCCACCGTGCCGACATTCGAGGACGCCTCCTCGGCAGCCGCCGCCACGGCGGTCGATTGCGCCGCGGTCTGGGTCGCGGTGGCGGTCATGGTCTGGGCGGTGGCCTGGAGTTCGGTCGCGGAGGCCGAGACCTGGCCGACGATGCCGCCGACCGCCCGCTCGAAGGCGTCCGCCATCTGGCGCATGCCGGCGCGGCGCTGCTCCTCGGCCGAGGCGCGGGCGAGCACCGTCTCCTCCTCCAGGGCGCGGGCGCGGATCAGCCCGTCCTTGAATACCTGCACGGCGGCGGCCATGGCGCCGATCTCGTCGCGACGGCCGGCCCCCGGAATCGCCACCGCGAGGTCGTGGCCGGCGAGCCGGCCCATCGCGGAGGTCATGCGGGCGATCGGGCGGGCGATGCCGAGCAGGCTGAAGATCACCGCGCCGAACGCCGCCGCGAGCGCGAGGGCCGTCATGATTCCCGCCGCCAGGATGCCGCTGTCGGCGCTGGCGCTGCTGCGCTCGGCGCTCGCCAGGGCGGCGCCGGCATTCGTCGCGACGATCGCCTTCAGGGCGCCGGTCGCCTCGGCGTTGGTGCCGGTCATCTCCGGGCTGGTCAGCGTCGCCAGCGCCGAGGCCTGGTCACCTGCCGCCATCGCGCCCGTCACCCTCTTCTGGCCCTCGAGATAATCGCTCCACCGGGCGAGGAAGCGCCCGAACGTGGTTCGCTCCTCCGGCCCGGAGATCAGCGGCTCGTACTGGGCCTGGAGGTCGATGAGGGCCTTGCGGCTCGCGGTCAGGGCCTGCTCGTTGCGGTCGTAGGCGGCATCGTCGGTCGAGGTCACGACGAAGCGGTAGAGGTTGATCCGGTAGGTCTGGGTCTCGGCATAGATCTGGTTGATCAGATTCGAGGCCGGGATCCGGGTCCGGGCGATATCGACGATATCGTCCCGCAACGTCAGCAGCCGCATGATTCCGTTGCCGCCCTGCGCCACGCTGAACAGCATCAACGTCATGATCGTCCCGACCAGGACATGTTTGATCGACAACTTCATCCTGCGACTGCCTGGCATCAATGGTCCTGCCTCGGGATTCGAGGCGTCCCTATGCATAGAAGTCGCTTCGTTAGTCCTTGATGAAGAAAAAATTCTTCGGCGCGCGAAACGTCAGATCACCGTAAAATTGAGCAGCGAAGCCGACCGCCCCGGCGCAAGGTTGCCCGTCATCAGGACGGTCCTCCTTGCGCCTCCGCCTGATGCGGCCGCGGCCGGGCCTTGCGGCGCAGGGCGATCTCCTGCTCGCGCAGCTTCGGCAATTCGCGGTGGGCCTGATCGCGGCCAGGCAGGTAGGGCTTCGGCCAGGATTGCGTGCGGGCGTCGTACCACGCCGAGGCCTGGCGGCAGAAATTCGGGTTCCACAGGTGCGGCCGGCCGAGCGCCACGATGTCGGCCCGGCGGGTATGCAGGATGGTGTTGACCTGCCCCGCCTCGGTGATGGCCCCCACCGCCATCACCGCCATCGGCGCGCGATTGCGGGCGCGGTTGCGAATCGCGTCGGCGAACTGGACCTGGAACATCCGGCCGTAGACCGGCTGCTGGTCGGCGACGGTCTGGCCGGCGGACACGTCGACGAGGTCGCAGCCCGCCTCCTGCAGGGCCTCGGCCACCGCCACCGTATCCGCTTCGGTCATGCCGCCCTCGGCCCAGTCGGTGGCGGAGATGCGCACCGACATCGGCCGCTCCGCCGGCCACACCGCCCGCATGGCGGTGAAGACCTCGAGGGGGAAGCGCAGGCGATTTTCGATCGAGCCGCCGTATTCGTCCGTGCGGGTATTGGTCAGCGGCGAGAGGAACGAGGCCATCAGGTAGCCGTGGGCGCAGTGCAGCTCCAGCATGTCGAAGCCCGCCCGCGCCGCCCGCGCGGCGGCCTGGACGAAGTCGTCGCGCACCCGGTCCATCCCGGCCCGGTCGAGGGCGTGGGGCACCTGGCTCACCCCATCGAGATAGGGGATGGGCGACGCCGAGACGATCGGCCAGTTTCCATGAGGCAGCGGCCGGTCCATCCGCTCCCAGCCGACCTGCGTCGAGCCCTTTCGGCCGGCATGGCCGAGCTGCATCACGACCTTCGTGTCGGTATGGGCGTGGACGAAATCGACGATGCGGGCCCATTGCGCCTCGTGCGCGTCGGTCCACAGGCCCGGGCAGCCGGGAGTGATGCGGGCGTCGGCCGAGGGGCAGGTCATCTCGGTGAAGAGCAGGCCGGGGCCGCCCAGCGCGTGCGAGGTGTAGTGCACGAAGTGCCAGTCGGTGAGGTTGCCGCCCTCGTCGGCCGAGTATTGCGCCATCGGCGCCATCGCGACCCGGTTCGGGATCCGCATCTCGCGTAGATGCAGGCCGGTGAACATCGGCGTCGGCCGGCTCGTCCGGTAATCCTCGCCGGTCTCGGCGTGGAGGCGGGCATAGAACGCGTCGTCCACCGCGGCGACGTAGGCCGGATCGCGCACCACCAGGTTGTCGTAGGTGACGGACTTCGCCCGGCACATCACCACCATCGAGAACTGCTCCGCATCCATGTCCCAGGAGCGGTTCATGTGCTCGAACCAGGCGAGCGACACGTCGGCATTGTGCTGGATCACTTGGCAGGGGGTGCGCCGCGCCCGGTCATAGGCGGCGAAGGCCGCCTGCACGTCCGCCTCGCCCGTCTCGACGAGGGCGTCCGAGAGCGCGATGGCGCATTCCATCGCGAGCTTGGTGCCCGAGCCGATGGAGAAATGCGCCGAGGCCTTGGCGTCGCCCAGCAGCACGATGTTTTGGTGCGACCAGCGATGGCAGAAGATCCGCGGGAAGCGGCGCCAGGTCGAACGGTTGAGGAGCAGGCCGTGGCCCTGCAATTCCTCTTCATACATCCGTTCGAGGATCCGGCGCGAGCCCTCCTCGTCGGTCTCGGTGAAGCCGTGGCCCTCCCAGCAGGCCTCGTCCATCTCGAACACCCAGGTCGAGCGGCCGGGCTCGTACTGGTAGGTATGGGCGCAGACGATGCCGTGCGGCGTCTCGCGAAAGAAGTAGTTGAACTCGTCCATCGGCCGGGTCGAGCCCATCCAGCAGAAGCGGTTGGACTTGATCTCGACCTCGGGCTTGAACTCGTCCCGGAAATGCTCGCGGATGCGCGAGTTGATGCCATCGCAGGCGACGATGACGTCGGAATCGGGGAAGCGGTCGGAGAGCCGGTCCGGCGGGATGCTCTCGCCGAAATGGAGCTCCACACCCTCCTCGCGGCAGCGTTCCTGCAGGATCTGGAGCAGGCGCATCCGGCTGACCCCGGCAAAGCCGTTGCCGCCGCAGCGCATCACCCGGCCCTCCTTATGGATCGCGACGTCGTCCCAGTACGAGAAGGCGTCGCGGATACGGGAAAACGAGCGGGGATCGCGCGACAGGAACTCGTGCAGGGTCTCGTCGGAGAAGACCACGCCGAAGCCGAACGTGTCGTCGGCCCGGTTCTGTTCGTGGACTTCGACCTGCCAGCCGGGGCGGCGCTTCTTGGTCAGGAGCGCGCAGTAGAGCCCGCCGGGTCCGCCGCCGATCACCGTGACGCGCATGGAGGGCTCCTTCCGTGGCGGCGAACTCGCCGACGGAGAAAGTTTATACTTCAAATATCGCGGCGCAAGGGGGCAGGCGGCGGAGCATCGGACGATCCGGCGACGCCCCCGGCCCCGATCGTGAGCGCCCGCCCCGATGCTGCGGTGCAGCGATCAAAAAGGCTTGTTTTTCAGCATTATGCTCGCTGCACTGCACATCAATGCGGCACGGCGGAAAAATCATCAGAGGCGGTTGCCAGACGATATTTCATGCGTAAAGTATTCGGGACGAGGTGGGGCCGGATCCGACCAAAGAGCGCCGCCTTCGCGCCTCGCGCCGACTCGACTTCGGCCGCTTCGCACCGGACAAGTGCCGACGATGCTCTCGACACGAAGGGGACACACGGGATGAATCCGATCCGGAACGCCAGCCGCCTCGCGACCGCGCTTTTGGGCGCCACGCTGCTGGCCGGCCCCGCCGCCGCGCAAGGCCAAGGGGACGGATCTGGGAAGGTCCGGGTCGGGCTGATGTTCACCCTCTCGGGCCCCTCCGCCGTGCTCGGCGAGCAGGGCCGCGACGGGTTCCTTCTCGCCCTCGACACCCTGGGCAAGAAGCTCGGCGGCCTCGATGCCGACATCGTCACGGTTGACGACGAGCTGAAGCCCGACGTCGCCACCAACAAGGCGCGGGAACTGGTCAAGCGCGACCGGGTCGATTTCGTGGTCGGGCCGACCTTCTCCAACGTGCTGCGCGCGGTGGTGCGCCCGGTGACCGATAGCGGCGCCTTCCTGATCTCGCCCAATGCCGGCACGTCGAACTATGCCGGCGCGGAGTGCAACCCGAACCTGTTCGTCTCCTCCTACCAGAACGACCAGGTCCACGAGGTGCTGGGCAAGTACGCCCAGAACAAGGGCTACAAGCGCCTCGTCCTGCTGGCCCCGAACTACCAGGCCGGCAAGGATTCGCTCGCCGGCTTCAAGCGTTCTTACAAGGGCGAGGTGGTGAACGAGATGTTCACGCCGCTCGGCCAGCTCGACTTCTCGGCCGAACTCGCCCAGATCTCGGCGGCCCAGCCCGACGCGGTCTTCGCCTTCATGCCCGGCGGCATGGGCGTGAACCTGGTGCGCCAGTACCGTCAGGCCGGCCTCAGCACGGTCCCGTTCCTCTCCGCCTTCACGGTCGACGAGAGCACCCTGCCGGCGCAGAAGGATGCGGCGGTCGGGTATTTCGGCGGCGCCAACTGGGCGCCGGACCTCGACAACCCGCAATCCAAGGCCTTCGTGGCGGCCTACGAGAAGAAGTACGGCAGCGTGCCGGGCACCTACGCCATGCAGGCCTACGACGCCGCGCTGATGATCGACGCCGCGGTCAAGCGCGCCAAGGGCGACCTGAAGGACAAGGACGCCCTCCGGGCCGGCCTCAAGGCCGCCGAGTTCCAGTCCCTGCGCGGCAACTTCAAGATCGGCAACAACCACTATCCGATCCAGGACTTCTACCTCGTCAAGGCGGCCAAGCGCCCGGACGGCAAGTACGAGACCCAGATCGCCGAGAAAATCTTTTCGAACTATCAAGATAACTACGCTGCCGAGTGCAAGATGAAGTAGTCTGCTGCAGGGCGGAAGCCTGTTGGAACTCCTCGTCATTCCGGGGCCGCGCAGCGGAGCCCGGAATCCAGAGCCGCCGAGGGTGTCGGATGAAGCGGAACCGTTCCATCGTTGCCTGCACCCCCTGCGGTTCTGGATCCCGGGCTGCGCTGCGCGGCCCCGGGATGACGCGGAGGGTGTGGACTGCCCTGAGCCAGACTTCGCACGAGCCGATCGCGCCATGCTCAACCTGTTCCTGATCCAGGCGCTCAACGGCGTCCAGCTCGGCATCCTTCTGTTCCTGGTGGCGGCGGGGCTGACGCTGATCTTCGGGGTGATGGACCTCATCAACCTCGCCCACGGCGCGCTCTACATGATCGGCGCCTATCTCGCGGCGACGCTCACCGCCGCCACCGGCAGCTTCGGCCTCGGGCTCCTGCTGGCGCTTCCGGCGACGCTCGCCTTCGGCCTCGCCCTGGAAGTCCTGGTGGTGCGCCATCTCTATGGGCGCGACCATCTCGACCAGGTGCTCGCCACCTTCGGGCTGATCCTGATCCTCAACGAGGGCGTGCGGATCGTCTGGGGCGCCGCCCCGATGAGCGTGCCGGTGCCCGACGCCCTGTCGGGCTCGGTCCACCTCGCCGGCACCCTGCATTACCCGCTCTACCGGGTCGCGATCATCGCCGCCGGCCTCGCCACGGCTCTGGGCCTCCACCTCCTCGTCAACCACACCCGGCTCGGCATGCGGCTGCGGGCCGGGGCCAGCAACGGCCCGATGGTGGCGGCGCTCGGCGTCGACATCCGCCGGCTGTTCCTGGTGGTGTTCGGCCTCGGCGCGATGCTGGCGGGCTTTGCCGGCGCGATGGTGGCGCCGATCCTCTCGGTCGATCCCGGCATGGGCGATTCGGTGCTGATCCTGACCTTCGTGGTCATCGTCATCGGCGGCGTCGGCTCGGTGCGGGGCGCTTTCGTGGCGGGTCTCCTCGTCGGCCTCGCCGACCAGCTCGGCCGCACCTTCGGTCCGATCCTGCTGCGCAGCGTGATGGATGCCTCCGCCGCCTCCCAGACCGGACGGACGCTCGCCCCGATGCTGATCTACATCCTGATGGCCGCCGTGCTGTTCTTCCGGCCCTCCGGCCTGTTCCCGGCGCGGGGCTCCCGATGAATACCCTCGTCGCCCGCATCGCGGCCGAGCCGCCCCGCCGCCGGGCCGCGCTCTCCGGCACCGCCCTCGCCGGGCTGGTCCTGGCGGCGCTCGCCGCCCTGCCGGTCGCCGCGGAGGCCGCCGGCTTGCCCTTCCTGGTCGTCACCGCGACCCGGATGATGATCTTCGGGCTCGCCGCCCTCTCCCTCGACCTCGTCCTCGGCTACGGCGCGATGGTGTCGTTCGGCCACGCCGCCTTCATCGGCCTCGGGGCCTACGCGGTCGGCATCCTCGATGCCCACGGCGTCCGCGACCTCGCGGTGCAGGCGCCGGTGGCGGCCGGAGCTTGCGCGCTCTTCGCCCTCGTCACCGGGGCGATCAGCCTCCGCACCCGCGGCGTCTACTTCATCATGATTACGCTGGCCTTCGGGCAGATGGCGTATTTCTTCATGGTCTCGCTCGCGGCTTACGGCGGCGACGACGGATTGCCGCTGTCCGGCCGTTCGACCCTGTTCGGGATGCGGCTGATCGAGGGCGACCCGGCGCTGTTCTACCTGGTGCTGGCCGTGCTGGCGGTCGCGCTCGTGGCGCTTCGCGGTGTCGTCGCCTCGCGCTTCGGCCGGGTTTTGCGGGGCAGCCGCGACAACGCGGTGCGGATGCAGGCGATCGGCTTCTCTCCCCTGCCCTACCGGCTCACCGCCTACGTGATCGCCGGGGCCATCGCGGGCCTCGCCGGGGTTCTGCTAGCGAATCAGGCCGAGTTCGTCTCGCCCGCCTATATGAGCTGGCAGCGCTCGGGCGAGCTGATCGTCATGGTGGTGCTCGGCGGCATGGGCACGCTGGTCGGGCCGGTGATCGGGGCCGCGGCCCTCATCGCCCTCGAGGAGGTGCTGGCGCATTACTCCGACCATTGGCGCCTCGGCCTCGGGCTGATGCTGGTCGCGGTGGTGCTCCTCTCCCGCGGCGGCCTCGCCGGGCTGGCGGCGAAGATCGGGAGGCGCGCGTGACGACCCCGCTTCTGTCCGTTCGAAACCTTCGCAAGGCCTATGGCGCCCTGAAGGTGACCGACGATGTCAGCCTCGACGTGGCGTCGGGCGAGTTGCACGCCATCATCGGCCCGAACGGCGCCGGCAAGACCACGCTGATCCACCAGCTCTCGGGCAACCTGCCCAGCGATTCCGGCAGCGTGCATCTCGCGGGCGAGGACGTGACGGCGCTCCCGATGGTGGCGCGGGTGCGCCGAGGCCTCGCCCGCTCGTTCCAGATCACCTCGATCCTCGACGGGTTCTCGGTGCTGGAGAACGTAGCGCTCGCGGTCCAGGCCCGCTCCGGCTCGAGCTTCCGGTTCTTCCTCCCCGCCGCGAACGAGACCACGCTCAACGACGAGGCGCTTGCCGCGCTCGGCCGCGTCGGCCTCGCCGACCGCGCCTCGCGCCGGGCCGGCAGCCTGTCGCATGGCGAGAAGCGCCAGCTCGAACTGGCGGTGGCACTCGCCACCGGCGCCCGCCTGCTCCTCCTCGACGAGCCGCTCGCCGGCACCGGCCCGGAGGAATCGGCGATCCTGGTCGGGCTGATGCGCGAGTTGAAATCCACCCACACCATCGTGCTGATCGAGCACGACATGGAGGCGGTGTTCGCGCTCGCCGACCGGATGAGCGTGCTGGTCTACGGCCGCGTCATCGCCAGCGGGGCGCCCGACGCGGTCCGCACCGATCCTGCCGTGCGGGCGGCCTATCTCGGCGAGGAGGAGGCGGCCTGATGCTCACCGTCGAAGGCCTGGAGAGCGCCTACGGCGATTCCCGCATCCTGTTCGGGATCGATCTCTCCGTCGCCAGGGGCGAAGTGGTGACGCTGCTCGGCCGCAACGGCATGGGCAAGACCACCACCGTGAAGTCGATCTTCGGTCTGCTGAAGCCCCGGGCCGGCCGGATCCTGATCGACGGCGAGGACATGGCCGGGCGCCCGTCCCATCTCGTCGCCCGCCGCGGCCTCGGGCTGGTGCCGGAGGGGCGCCAGGTCTTCCCGACCCTCTCGGTCGAGGAGAACCTGGTCGCCACCCATCGCGGCGGGCGGGCCGCCAAGTGGAACCTGGATGCGGTCTACCGCCTGTTCCCGCGCCTGAAGGAGCGGCGGCGCAACGGCGGGGACCAGCTCTCCGGCGGCGAGCAGCAGATGCTGGCGATCGGCCGGGCGCTGATGACCAACCCGCGCCTCGTCGTCCTCGACGAGGCGACCGAGGGGCTGGCGCCGCTGATCCGCGAGGAGATCTGGGCCTGCCTGCGGGCCATCAAGGACGAGGGCGAGGCGATCCTGGTGATCGACAAGAACGTCGATGCCCTGGCCCGCTTCGCCGACCGCCACGTGGTGATCGAGAAGGGCCGCGTGGTCTGGACCGGCACCAGTGCGGCGCTCCGCGAGACGCCGGAGGTGAAGGACCGGTTCCTTCATGTGTGAACTATTCGCACCGCCCCCAACCCTCCCCCCTCTGCGGGGGAGGGTGGCCTGCGGAGCGGGCCGGGAGAGGGGCAGCGCGACGGCGCCAAGTATGGCGCCTGTCAGCATGGTTCCGCCTCATCCGGCAACCTGGCTCCCCTCTCCCGCCCGGCTCCGCCGGGCACCCTCCCCCGCAGAGGGGGGAGGGAAATGAACGGCCATCGTCAGATCAAGTCTCGTAAAGGAGTTCTCCTATGACCCCCATGACCGCAGGCATCACCCGCGCCGGTGAGGGCATCGAGGGCGTCCGCTGGAACATCCTCGGGCAGATCTACATCCCCAAGCAGCTCTCCGAGAGCTCGCTGTCCTGGCACGCCACCTTCCCGCCGGGTACGTTCGTGCCGCCGCACATCCACCCGACGCAGGACGAGTTCCTGTACATCCTGCAAGGAAAATTGACCGCCGTGCTCGACGGGCAGGAGAGCGTGGCCGAGCCCGGCGACACGATCCGGCTGCCGCGCGGCCAGGCGCACGGGCTGTTCAACCGCTCGGATGCGGAGGTGAAGTGCTTCTTCTGGGTCTCGCCGGCCCGTCGCCTCTACGACCTGTTCTGGGCCCTGCACAATCTCGGGCCACAGGCGAACCCGGCCGACGTGGTGGCGATCTCGGCCAAGCACGAGGTCGATTTCCTGCCGCCCCCGGACGCGGAGTGAGGCCATGCGCGTCATCATCGTCGGCGCCGGGATCGGCGGGCTCGCCACCGCCCTGATGCTCCACCGGCGCGGCATCCGCGCCACGATCTACGAGCAGGCCGCGGAGGTGCGCGAGGTCGGGGTCGGCATCAACACCCTGCCGCACGCCATCCGGGAACTGGCCGAACTGGACCTGCTGCCGGCCCTCGACCGGGTGGCGATCCGCACGAAGGAACTCGCCTACTACAACCGCCAGGGCCAGGAGGTCTGGCGCGAGCCGCGCGGGATCGATGCCGGCCATCCGGTGCCGCAATTCTCGATCCATCGCGGGCGGTTGCAGGCCGTCCTCTACGATGCGGTGCGCGAACGGCTGGGGCCGGATGCGGTCCGGACCGGCCTGGCGCTGTCCGGCTTCCTTCAGGACGAGGGCGGGGTCACCGCCCACTTCACCGACTCGCTCAAGGGCGATGCCGGCCGCACGGTGCGGGGCGACGTGCTCGTCGCCTGCGACGGCATCCATTCGGTGGTGCGCAGGCGCTTCTTCCCCGACGAGGGCCCGCCGCGCTGGGACGGGGTGCTGATGTGGCGCGGCGCCACCGAATGGGCGCCCTGGGGCGACGGCCGCACCATGGCGATCGGCGGCGGCATGGGGGCGAAATGCGTGCTCTATCCGATCGCCGAGGCCGAGGGTGGGCGCCAGCTCATGAACTGGGTGGTGTTCGTGAAGATGGCGGACGGGACACTCTCGCCGCCCCCGAAGGAGAGCTGGTCGCGCCCCGCCCACCGCTCGCAGGTGCTGCCTTACGCGAAGCGCTTCGCCCTGCCGGATTTCGACCTCGCCGCGCTCGTCGAGGCGACGCCGCAGATCTTCGAATATCCGATGTGCGACCGCGATCCGCTGCCGCGCTGGACCCACGGCCGGGTGACGCTGCTGGGAGATGCCGCCCATCCGATGTACCCGGTCGGCTCCAACGGCGCCTCGCAGGCGATCCTCGACGCCCGGGCGCTCGGCGACGCTCTCGCTCGGTCCGAGCACCCGATGCAGGCGCTCCACGCCTACGAGGCCGAGCGCCGGCCGAAGACCGCCGAGATCGTGATGCTCAACCGCAAGGGCGGGCCGGAGCGGGTGATCGACGAGGTCGAGAAGCGGGCCCCGGCGGGATTTGCCCAGATCGAGGACGTGCTCAGCCACGCCGAGCGCCAGGCGATCGTCGGGGGTTATGCGGGCAAGGCCGGGTTCGCGGTGGCGGGCAAGGTGAGCCCGCTCAGGGTGGCGGTGTAGCTCCTTCCCCTCCCCCTACGGGGAGGGGTCAGGGG
>NZ_LABZ01000105.1 GCF_001043955.1 Methylobacterium tarhaniae
CAAGAACGCCTACGGGGCCAAATACCGGGAGCGCTGAGAGGATGATCCTGCTGCAACTCAGCGCCAGCCGCGGGCCCGGCGAATGCCGGCTCGCGGTCGCGGGCCTGTGCGACGTGCTGGTGCGGGAGGCGGCGTCGGCAGGCCTCGCCGCCACGATCCTGGAGGCGGTGCCGGGGAAACCCGGCCTGCTCTCGGCCCTCATCCGCCTCGACGGCGGGGAGGCCAGAGGCGACGAGGTCGAGTCCTGGGCCCGGTCCTGGGAGGGCACCGTGCGGTGGACCTGCCCGAGCCCGCTCCGGCCGGGTCACGGGCGCAAGAACTGGTTCGTCTCCGTCGCCCGGGTGGTGCCGCCCCGGATCGAGGATCTCGGCATCCGAGAGGCCGACCTGCGCTGGGAGACTTTCCGCGCGTCCGGCGCCGGCGGCCAGCACGTCAACACGACGGACAGCGCGGTGCGGCTCCGTCACCGGCCGAGCGGCCTCGCCATCACCTGCGACACCGAGCGCAGCCAGCACCGCAACCGGGCCCTGGCCCTGACCCGGCTCGGTCTGGCGCTCCGCGCCCGCGCGGAGGCGCGCGCAGGAGGGGGCGCAGGAGCGCTGGGCCCTCCACGTCACGGTCGCGGATCGGGGCGGGAGCGCGGTGCGCGCCTATGCGGGACCGGATTTCGCGCGGGTGCGATGAGCGGTGGCGATGCCGCGACGGCAAAGTTACCCATCGTTAACCATTCTGCGTGCAGGGTCGCTGTGGCCTGGTTGACACGCCGCAGTGATAAATTCGGGCGGGTGGCTTCGTTTCGCCGTGTTGCGGGGATAAGCTCCGCCATGGCTCACGGCCAAAGGGGGATGGATCATGCTCGGGACAGTGACGGCCTTCCTGGCAATCCTGATGGTTCTGGCCCTGCGCAACATCGCCAAGGCGGCGCTGATGCCGGTCTATGCCGTGCGCGACATCCACCGCGGCCGCTATGTCCGCGGGCTGGTGCTGCTCTCCTGCTCAGGCCTGGCCGCTTGGTCGATCTGGGCCATGACCCATACGGGCCGGACCAAGGCCGCCCCGGTGGCGGCGGTGATGTATACCGGCTGATCGCCGGGCCGCTTCCCGCTTCCTTGCACTGCGGCATCGACGCTGGCGCTTCGCGCTGGCGTTCGGGGGCGTTCGGGCCCATATCCTCGCTCGCGTCGCGCGCCCGCCCCTCCGAGGCAGGCCCCCGACCAGGCGCCCGAAGGACCGCCCTCGTCTGATCGATCCTCCCCCTCGCGGCGCGGGCCGCACGCAGCGTGGCCTCATGGGCCGCGCCGTCACGCCGTGCGCCCCGCCGCCAAGAAGAGTCAACGACCATGTTGCGTTCGAAGCAGAAGCCGAAGGTTCAGGATACGGGCTTCGTCCTGTTCGACGTCTACTACGAGGACGGCTCGCGCCGCTCCAACCGCCGGGTGCCCCGGACCGCCACGCTCGAGCACGACGTCGATACCGCCGTCCGCCAGGTGATCGAGGAGCAGGACCGCGACATCGCGGAGAAGTCCGGCCGCCCGCCGCTCGCCATCACCAAGATCGTGCGCTCGGCCGATTGAGCCGCCCGCCTGACCGATCGGTGCCGGCCGCGGGCCGGCATCCGTCGCCTCCCGTTCCGCGCCGGCCCTCGCGAGGCCGGGGCCGCCGCTCAGGCCCGGAGCAGAGCGTAGACATCGCCGGAATTCGCCGCCTGCGGCAGCCCCGTCAGATGCGCCGCCATCTCGTCGCGGCCCACGAAGCGCCCGAAGCGCAAGACCTGGCTCTCGCCCAGGGCGACGTCGAACCCGTAGGCGCCCAGAGACGCCAGCCGGTCGAGGCAGCGTAACGCCACGCCCCGGGCGATGGTGGTGAACTCGAAGGACAAGGCGGGCAGCGGCTCGGACAGGCCCGCCAGCACCCTTTCCTCGAATCCCTCGACGTCGATCTTCACGAAGGCCGGGCGCCCGTGCTCGGCCATCAGCCGGTCGAGGGTGGTGGCCGGCACCGTGATCGTCCGGTCCCAGACCTGCCCCTCCCAGCCCGGCGCGCCCGCCGCCTCCGCCACGAACGCCGCGGAGACCGAGGACACGGTCGGGTTCGCCGAGTTGAGGTGGAACGCGACCTCGCCCGCCGCGTCGCCGACCGCCGCCGCGACCAGGGTCACGCTCGCGTCGCGGCCGTGGAGCAGGCGGAGCGCCCGGGCCGGCCCGGGCTGCGGCTCCAGTGCCACGACCCGGGCGCCGAGGCGGCGGAAGGCCGCGACGCGATCCCCGACATGGGCGCCGATGTCGAACACCAAGTCGCCCGGCCGCACGAAACGGGCATAGAGCGCATCCATGGCGGCGTTGGGCGCGGCCGCGCCGCGATAGAGCCGCAGCGATCGGCCGGTCGCGGCGGCGGTTCCCTTGGGGCGGGTCATCGGATGCTCCGGGTTGCCGCCCGGATCCCTATCAGTAGATCGCCGGCTCGGGCACCGGCGCTCCGTACTCGGTGCGCAGGAAGTCGAAGTCGCAGCCCTCGTCCGCCTGCTGGATGTGGCGCGAGAACATCACGCCGTAGCCGCGCTCGTAGCGCGGGGCCGGCGGGGTCCAGGCGGCGCGGCGGCGCTCCAGCTCCTCGTCCGGCACCTCCATGCGGATCGCCCTAGCCTCGACGTCGATGCTGACGATATCCCCGGTGCGCAGCAAAGCCAGCGGCCCGCCGATGAAGGATTCGGGCGCCACATGGAGCACGCAGGCGCCGTAGCTGGTGCCGCTCATCCGCGCATCCGACAGGCGCAGCATGTCGCGGTGCCCCTCCTTCAGGAGCTTCTTCGGCATCGGCAGCATGCCCCATTCGGGCATCCCCGGACCGCCCTGCGGCCCGGCATTGCGCAGGACCAGCACGTGGTCGGCGGTCACGTCCAGGTTCTCGTCGTCGATCGCCGCCTTCAACGATGGGTAATCGTCGAAGACGAGCGCCGGGCCGGAATGCTTGAGGAAGCGCTGGTCCATCGCCGCCGGCTTGATGACGCAGCCGCTCGGCGCGAGGTTGCCCTTGAGGACCGCCAGCGAACCCTGGCCGTAGACCGGATTCGAGAGCGGCCGGATCACGTCGGCATTGTAGACCTTGGCGCCGTCGATCGCTTCGCCCAGCGTCCGGCCGCTGACGGTGAGGCAGTCGAGATGCAGATGCTCGCGGATCTCGTTCATCAGCGCCCGGATGCCGCCGGCGTAGAAGAAATCCTCCATCAGGTAGGCGTTGCCGCTGGGGCGGACGTTGCCGATCACCGGCACGATGCGGCTGTAGCGCTCGAAATCGTCGAGGCCGACGGCGTGGCCGGCGCGGCGCGCCATGGCGATCAGGTGGATGATCGCGTTGGTCGAGCAGCCCATCGCCATGGCGACCGCGATGGCGTTCTCGTAGGCCTCCCGGGTCTGGATCCGCTGCGGCGTCAGATCCTCCCACACCATGTCGACGATGCGCCGGCCGGATTCCGAGCAGAGCCGGATATGGCCGGCATCGGCCGCCGGAATCGACGAGCCGCCGGGCAGCACCATGCCGACGGCTTCCGCGATCGCCGTCATGGTCGAGGCGGTGCCCATGGTCATGCAGGTGCCGTAGGAGCGGGCGATGCCGCCCTCGATCCCGAGCCAGTCCTGGTCGGTGATCTTGCCGGCGCGCAGCTCGTCCCAATACTTCCAGCTGTCGGAGCCGGAGCCCAGCACCTTGCCCTGCCAGTTGCCGCGCAGCATCGGCCCGGCCGGGATGTAGATCGCCGGCAGGTTCATGCTGGTCGCGCCGAGCAAGAGGCCCGGCGTGGACTTGTCGCAGCCGCCCATCAGCACCGCGCCGTCGACCGGGTGGGAGCGCAACAGCTCCTCGGTCTCCATCGCCAGCATGTTGCGGTAGAGCATGGTGGTCGGCTTGACGAAGCTCTCGGAGACCGAGATCGCCGGCAACTCGACCGGGAAGCCCCCCGCCATCAGGATCCCGCGCTTCACGTCGTCGACGCGGTGCTTGAAATGGGCGTGGCAGGGCTGGAGGTCGGACCAGGTGTTCAGGATCGCGATGACCGGTTTGCCGGTCCATTCCTCGGGGGCGTAGCCCATCTGCATCGCGCGGGAGCGGTGCCCGAAGGAGCGCAGGTCCGCCGGCCCGAACCAGCGGGCGGAGCGTAAGGAGGCGGGCTCGCGGCGCCGGGCCTGCGGGCCGTCCGGGATGGTGCCGGGTTCGAGTTCGGGCGGAGGGAGCGGGTCGCGGGCCATGGTTCGAGGCTCCTGTCGGTGTCGTTCGTGAATGCCGGGCCGCAACGCCCGTCCCCTCCCCCCTTCTGCGGGGGAGGGTGGTCCCTGCGTCAGCAGGGGCCGGGAGAGGGGCAGCGCGACGCCGATCCAGGGGGCGCCCGTCAGTGTGGTCGCGACCTTTCCGGAAGCGTCGTTCCCTCTCCCGCCCGGCTCCGCCGGGCCCCCTCCCCCGCAGAGGGGGGAGGGTTCAGGTCAGTGCTGCAAGCCCCATTTCTGCACCGTCCGCCGCTCCAGCGTGCGGAAGATCAGGTTCTCGACCACGAGGCCGATGATGATCACGGTCAGCAGGCCGGCGAAGACGGCGGGGATGTCGAGGAGGTTGCGGTTCTCGAAGATGAACCAGCCGAGGCCCCCCGCCCCCGACGACACGCCGAACACGAGCTCGGCGGCGATCAGGGTGCGCCAGGCGAAGGCCCAGCCGATCTTGAGGCCGGTGAGGATCGACGGGAAGGCCGCCGGGATCAGGATCTTGGTGACGTAGGGCAGCCCCTTCAGGCCGTAATTGCGCCCGACCATCCGGAGCGTGTTCGAGACCCCGCGAAAACCCGAATGGGTGTTGAGCGCCACCGCCCAGAGCACCGAGTGGACCAGCACGAAGACCAGGCTGCCGTTGCCGAGCCCGAACCAGATCAGCGCCAGCGGCAGGAGCGCGATGGCCGGCAGGGGATTGAACATCGCCGTCATCGTCTCGAGGAAGTCGGTGCCGATGCGGGTCGAGATCGCCAGCATGGTCAGCGTCGCGGCGAGCAGGATGCCGGCGACGTAGCCCATCAGCAGCACCTTGATCGACGAGAAGGCCCGGCTCGGGATCGTGCCGTCGATCGTCTGCTGGTACAGCGTCGTGACGGTGTCGGAGAAGGTCGGGAACAGCAGCGGGTTGTCGAGGAGGCGGGCATAGACCTCCCAGACCAGCGCCAGCACCACGATGATCGCGGTCTTGCGCACGAAGCCGCTGTTCCACAGGATCTCGGCGGTGCCGAGCTGGCGCTCGACCGCGCCGTCGGCGGCGGGCGCCGCGTCGCTCAGGATGATGCGGGCCGGCATGGTGGCGGTCATGAATGCCTCCTCTCGGGCGCGACGGTCGATCAATGATGGGCCGGCTCGTCGGCGAACAGCAGGTCGTGGATCTGCTGCTCGAGCTGGCCGGCGCTGCCGTCCTGGGACGAGACCTTGTCGACGTCGCGCACCTCGGCCTTCACCCGGCCCGGATGGGGCGAGAGCAGCAGGATGCGGTTGCCGATCTTGATCGCCTCGGCGATCGAGTGGGTGACGAAGAGCACCGTGAACTTCGTCTCCTCCCAGAGCTGCAGCAGTTCGTCCTGGCAGGTGCGCCGGGTGAGCGCGTCGAGGGCCGCGAAGGGCTCGTCCATCAGCAGGATGTCGGGCTCCATCGCCATGCCGCGGGCGATCGCCACGCGCTGCTTCATGCCGCCCGAGAGGGTGTGGGGGTAGCTGTCGATGGCCCGCGTCAGGCCGACCTTCTCGATGTAGCCGCGCGCCCGCTCCTCCGCCTCGCGGCGGGACATCTTGCGGGCATTGAGGAGCGGGAAGGTCACGTTCTCCAGCACCGTCTTCCAGGGCAGGAGCTGGTCGAATTCCTGGAAGACCATCATCCGGTCGGCCCCGGGTTCCTTGACCACCCGGTCCTTGATGCGGATCTCGCCCTCGCTCGGATGCAGGTAGCCGCCCACGGCCTTCAGCAGGGTGGACTTGCCGCAGCCCGAAGGCCCGAGCAGCACGAAGCGGTCCGAGGTCTCGACCCGGAAGCTGACGCGCTCGGTCGCGGTGACCAGCACGTTGGGTGTCTTGTAGCGAAGCGTGACGCCACGGACGTCGAGGAGGGCGGTCATGATGGCGTATCCTCCCGTCAGCTGCCGCTCAGGTCGTGGGCGACCGGCAGGTAGTAGTCGGTCCAGGCCTTCGGCTTGGTTCGCAGGGTGCCGATCTGCCTCAGATGCTCGGCGAAGCGCATCGTGCCCTGCGGCTGGAGGTTGAACTCCATCATGCCGGGCTCACGCAGGTAGCTGAGAAGGTCCTCGACGCTCGTCTTGTCGCCGGTCACCTCCCGGTAGATCTCGACCGCCTTGGCGGGGTCCTGGCGGATGAAGGCTTGTGCCTCCTCGGAGGCCGCGCGCACCGCCTGGATGATCTTGGGGTTGGCGTCGGCGAACTTCGTGGTGGTGAAGAACTGGCCCTGCGTGAGCGGCCCGCCGATGATGTCGGGCGAGCGGGCGACGATGTGGGCGCCCGGGACGCTGCGCAGCTCGACGTACTGGAACGGCGGGGCCGCGAAATGCGTCCTGATCTCGTGGGTAGGGTTGGCGAGCGCGATCGCCGCGTCCGGGTGGCCGAGCTGCACCGTATTGGCATCGAGCCGGTTCGCCTGCTCGGCGCCGTAAGCCTCGCCCGCCGCCATCTGCAAGAGGATCGCCTGCGTCGAGACCTTCACGGTCGGCACCGCGATCTTGTCGCCGGGCGCGATGTCCTTGATCGATCGGATCTTCGGGTCGCGGCTGATGAGCAGCAGCGGCAGCGCCGAGGTGGCGACGATGCCCTTCACCCCGCCGCGCGTCCGGTCCCAGAGCAGCAGCAGGTTGCCGGTGCCGGTATTGACGATGTCGACCCCGCCGGCGAGCAGCGCGTCGGTCTGGCTGCCGCCGCCGGTGAAGGTGATCCACTTCGTCTTCACGCCCGGGGCGCCCAAGCGCTCGGCGTGCTTCTCGATCAGCCCCTGCTTCTCGATGACGTGGGTCGGCAGGTAGATGATGCCGGGCTGGCGCGTGATCGCGACCTCGCTCTTCTGCTGCGCCAGGGCCGGGACCATGCCGGGCAGCAGCGCGCTTGCGGCGAGGAGGCCCGCCGCGAAGGCGCGGCGCGCGGGCGAGTGGGGCATGAGCGTTCTCCCGAGGCCGCATCGTGGGCGGCGCATGCCGGCTCTTGTGGTTGATCGCCGGCTAGTTCCCCGCACTAAAATGGTAATGCATTAGTATGTCAACCCGGACCGGGCCGTGCTAGGCTTCTCCGGGGGTTGCTCAGGCAGCTCCCGCGTCGCCTACCCCGAGTCACGCCATGAACGCCGTCTTCGCCGGTGCGCAGCGTCTGCGCGACCGCTCGCGCCACGCCGCCCCCCAGGTCTTCGACCTCATCCGGGAAAAGATCGTCTCGCTCGACCTGGCACCCGGCACGGTGCTGTCGCGCCCGGAATTGCAGGCGAGCTTCGGCCTCAGCGCCACCCCGATCCGCGACGCGCTTCTGCGGCTCCAGGAGGAGGGCCTGGTCGACATCTTCCCGCAATCGGCGACGGTGGTGAGCCGCATCGATCTGGCGGCCGCCCGCCAGGCGCAGTTCCTGCGCCGCGCCGTCGAGCAGGAGGTGGTGCGCACCCTGGCGCAGGCGCCCGACCGGGCGCTGGTCGCCCGCCTCCAGGCCTTCGTGGCCGAGCAGGCGGTCTTCGCCGACGAGGGCGATTTCGCGCGGCTGTCGGCCAGCGACGAGGCCTTCCACCGCGCCCTGTGCGAGGCGGCCGCCGTCCCCGACCTCTGGGACCTGATCCGCCGCCGCAGCGGCCATATCGACCGCCTGCGCCGCCTGCACCTGCCGGTGGAGGGCAAGGCGCAGCAGATCGTGGCCGATCACCGGCGGATCGTGGCGGCACTCGCCGAGGGTACACCGGAAGCGGCGCAGGAGGCGCTTCGCGACCACCTGTCGAAGTCGATCGCGCTGGGTGACGAGATCCGGGCGCGCTGGCCGGCGTATTTCGCGTGACTCGCGCGGTCAGAAGAAGGTTGCCGGGCTGACGCCGAAGCGCTCCGAAAGGCGCGCGATCAAGCCCTACCCTCGCCCGACCACCGTCCGGATCGCGAAGCTCGACTGGATCCGCGCCACCCCCGGCAGGCGCGACAGCACCTCCTTGTGCAGGCGCTCGTAATCGCCGGCATCCGACACCTCGATCCGCATCAGGTAATCGGACAGGCCGGTCATCAGGTAGCAGTCGCGCACCTCCGGGCAGCGGCGCACCGCGGCCTCGAAGCGGTTGAGCGATTCCTCGGTCTGCCGGTCGAGGGTGATCTGGGTCAGGACCACGAGGTGGGCCTCGCGCTCGTCGGCCTCGATCAGGGCGGTGTAGCCGCGGATGGTGCCGTTCGATTCCAGGAGCCGCAGGCGACGCAGGCAGGCCGAGGGCGACAGGCCGACCTTGGCGGCAAGGTCCGCGTTGCTGATGCGCCCGTCGTCGCGCAGGACGCGCAGGATGCGCGCGTCGATCTCGTCCCGTCCCGCCACCGCGCAAGATCCTGTCGTCATGTCGCCGATCCGTGCGCGTCGTAGCATGAAGTTGCAGATTCTGCGACGATCTAGCGGGAAATTCGGCGATCCTTGCGCGACACTGTGACCATCGACCAGGCGCCGGGTCGGGCACGGGCAGGCAGGGCGCGACAGGGAATTTCGGCGATGCGCGTTCTGATCCTCGGCGGCGGCGTTGTGGGCGTCACCTCGGCCTATTACCTCGCCAAGGCCGGCCATCAGGTCACGGTGCTCGACCGCCAGCCGGGTGCGGGCCTCGAGACCAGCTTCGCCAATGCCGGCCAGGTCTCCCCCGGCTACTCGGCGCCCTGGGCCGCCCCCGGCATCCCGATCAAGGCGATGAAGTGGCTGATGATGCGCCACCGGCCGCTGGTGCTGTGGCCGAGCCTGGAGCCCAAGCTCTACGGCTGGCTCGCCCGGATGCTGGCGAACTGCAACGAGGATGCGTATCGCCGCAACAAGGGCCGGATGGTGCGGCTCGCCGAGTACAGCCGCGACGTGCTGCGCGACCTGCGCACCGAGACCGGGATCACCTACGATCACCGCGAGAAGGGCACGCTCCAGCTCTTCCGCACCCAGAAGCAGCTCGACCATGTCGGCGACGATACCGGCGTGCTCGACGAGTACGGCGTGCCCTACGAGGTGCTGGACCCGGCGGGCTGCATCGCGGCCGAGCCGGCGCTCGCCCGGGTCGCCGGCTCCTTCGTGGGGGGCCTGCGCCTGCCCGGCGACGAGACCGGCGACGCGCATCTCTTCACCCAGCGCCTCGCGGCGATCTGCGAGGGCATGGGCGTCACGATCCGCTACGGCGCGACGATCACCAGCCTTCGCCAGGAAGGCGGCCGGATCGCCGGCGTGGGGCTCGCCGGCGGCGAGGTGCTGACCGCCGACGCGTATGTCGCCGCCATGGGCAGCTACACCCCGGCGATGCTGAAGCCGCTGGGCATCGAGCTGCCGGTCTATCCGGTGAAGGGCTATTCCCTGACCCTGCCGATCACCGACGCCGATGCCGCCCCGGTCTCGACCGTGATGGACGAGACCTTCAAGGTGGCGATCACCCGGCTCGGCGACCGCATCCGGGTCGGCGGCACGGCCGAGCTCGCCGGCTTCAGCCAGGCCTTGCGCGGCCCGCGCCGGGCGACGCTGGAGCGCTCCGTCCTCGACCTCTTCCCGGAGGGCGGCGACGTCTCGCAGGCGAAGTTCTGGACGGGCCTGCGCCCGATGACGCCGGACGGCACCCCGATCGTCGGCGCCACAGCTTACGCCAACCTCTACACCAATACCGGCCACGGCACGCTCGGCTGGACCATGGCCTGCGGCTCGGGCCGCCTCCTCGCCGACCTGATCGGCGGCCGGGCGCCGGAGATCGACCATCGGGATCTGGCCGAGTCGCGCTACGCCAAGGCGGCGTGAGGTTCACTCTCGTACACGATGACTGACACCCTCCGCGTCATCCCGAGTCCGCGACAGCGGAGCCCGGGATGACCCTGTGGAGCGGGCCTCTCGGCGCCCGCTCGGCAACCGACGGCATCCATCCGCGACAACCGCCTCTCCCGCGCTAAATCCCGACACCGAGCGGGAGAATCGGCGGATGACGTGGGTCGCAGGGGTGGACGGGTGCCCGGGCGGCTGGGTCGCGGTCTTCGGCCCGGGCGACGGTAACCCCGAAAAAATCCGCACCCGGGTCCTGCCGAGCCTCGAGGCGATCTGCGACGCAGCCGAAGCGCCGGCGGTCGTGGCGGTCGACATCCCGATCGGCCTGCCGGACCGGGTCGGGCCCGGCGGCCGGACCGCCGAGGTTCTGGTGCGGGCGCTGCTGGGCCCGCGGCGCGCCTCGGTCTTCCCGACTTCGGCCCGCAGCGTCGTCTACGCGCTGGACTATACGGCGGCCATCGCCCTGTCGCGCCGGCCCGGGACCCAGCCCTTCGCCCCCTCCCCGCCCGCGCAGGCGATCTTTCCCCGCATCCGCGAGGCGGATGCCCTGCTGCGCGCCCGGCCCGACTTGCAGGCGCGGGTCTACGAGGTGCATCCGGAACTCGCCTTCCGGAGCCTCAACGGCGGGACCCCGCTCGCGGCCGCGAAGCGGAAGCCGGAGGGCGCGGCCCTGCGGCGCGACCTTCTCGCCAAAGCCGGCCTGCCGGCCGACCTGACCCCGCCCCGGGGCGCCAAGCCCGACGACCTCCTCGACGCCCTGGCGGCCCTCGCGGTGGCACGGGCCATCGCCAACGGGCGCGGCGTGCCGTATCCCGATCCGCCGGAGCGCGACGCCCACGGCCTGCCGGCGGCGATCTGGACGCTACCCCTCAGCGAGGCACCCGCATGACCGATCTGCCGACCCGCGACATCGCCCGCGCCCTGGTGCTCGACCCGAAAGGCCGCCTCCTCCTGATCGCCTACGAGGCCTCGCGCGACGTCGACCCGAGCCGGCCGGGGGATCGGACCTTCTGGTTCATGCCCGGAGGCGGGATGGAGCCCGGCGAGACGCCGGAGGAGGCCTGCCGGCGCGAGCTGGCGGAGGAGATCGGCGTCGAGGATGCCCCCCTCGGGCCCCAGGTCGCCCGCTGCGACGGGCCGTTCACGCTGTTCAACAAGCCGCGCTTCGCCCGCGAGCGCTACTTCGTGGTGCGGCTGCCCGACGACCGGGTCGATACCAGCCGGTTGGCCGAGACCGAGGACAACCCCGTCTACGGCACCCGCTGGTGGCCGCTCGACGAGCTGGCGGCGACCCATGAGCGCGTGGAGCCGCAAGGCTTGGCCGATCTGGCCAAAAGGCTCGTGGCCGGCGAGGCGATCCCCGCGGTCGTGACATTGTCCTGGGGCCCTGGCGCGGCGTAAGCCTACCGCAGAGCCCTTCAAGGAGTGCGAGACCCCATGGCCGACGCGACCCCCTTCCCCTCCGCGCTGACGGAGGGCTACCGCGCCTTCCTCGACGACCGGTTCGTGCGCGAGCAGGACCGCTATGCCAGCCTCGCCGAGGGGCAGAGCCCCGAGATCCTGATCATCAGCTGCTGCGACAGCCGGGTTTCGCCGGAGGTGATCTTCGACGCGCGGCCGGGGGAGCTGTTCGTCGTGCGCAACGTCGCCAACCTCGTCCCGCCCTTCGAGACCGGCGGCGAGTATCACGGCACCTCGGCGGCGCTCGAATTCGCCGTGCAGGCGCTCAAGGTGAAGCACATCGTGGTGCTGGGCCATGCCCGCTGCGGCGGCGTGCGCGCCTATGCGGACGATGCGGCGCCGCTCTCGCCCGGCGACTTCATCGGCCGCTGGGTGTCCCTGATCCGCCCGGCGGCGGAGGCGCTCGGCGACGAGCCGCGCGGGCCGGACTACCTCGAGCAGCTCGAATACGCCACGGTGACGAACAGCCTGCGGAACCTGATGACGTTCCCTTGCGTGCGCATCCTGGTGGAGCGCGGCAAGCTGCAGCTCCACGGCGCGCATTTCGGCATCGCCACCGGCCAGCTGCGGATCCGCGACCCCGAGACCGGCGAGTTCCGCCTGGCCGAGCCCGACCGGGCGGCGCACCCGACCCGGCTGATCCGGTGCCAGGACGAAGCGGGCAGCGGGGGTTGAGCGCGCGACCGGTCCGACGGTCTCCAGGTTCGGTCTCCAGGTTCGGCCCGGCGTGAGGCCGGGCCGTCACCCGAGCCCGTGCGAACGGGCGACGATCCCGGCCGGATCCCCGGCCGGGGCGGTTCTCCCGGCTCGGACGGTTATCGATCCGCCTTGCCGCCGCCGATGGTCAGTTCGAGATAGCGGCGCGTCGTCGGCCGCACGAGGTCGGCCATGGCCTGGGCCATCGCCAGCTCCTCCCGCAGCGACATCTCGAAGGCGGGCAGCCGCGCGCTCTGGCCGGCGGCCTCCGCCAGGGTGATCAGCGCGTCGTAGGCGGCCGCCTCGTAATTCTCGAAGGCGCGGTTGGCGAAGGCGTTCTTCAGGATCTCGTCCTGGGCCGGGGTGTGGGCGAGCGCCGCCATGTTGCCCATGAAGCCGAGCACGCCCTCCTTCAGGGCCGAAGGGCTCTCGGACATCGCCGCGAGGGCCTCGTCCAGCCGGTCTCGCTGACCATGCGTCTCGGTGATGTGCCGGCGCAGGGCGGCCTCCATGTCGGGGTAGCGCTCCAGGCGCTCGACCTGCCGCTCCATGATCTGGAGCGCCTGCAATTCGAGCGCATGCGTATTCTTCAGGGCGGTCACGTAGAGCGAGCGGACGTCCTCGGCCATCGGGGGCTCCTTCCTGGCGGCGGTGTGTCGGGGCAGGGGTCTGCTGCCCGGGCCAACGCCCTCCGCAAACGCCGGTTCGCCTCAGATACTCATACTGTGACAAAGTATCCGAGGTGGCCCGATCGGCCAGGAACGCCCGCAGAGGACCGGCGTTGTCCGCCCTCCACGGCGAGGAGACCACCTCGCTCCAACCCCAGGGAGACTCGCCATGACTGCGTCACCGCCGCCCGTGCCGCCGGCCAACCGCTCCGACAAGGGCCCGGGCAGCGCCGAGCGCGCCCCGACCGAGTCCGGGCCGAAGGGCGCGAACCAGACCAAGGATCCGGACAAGATCGGCCAAGCCGGCAACTCGAAGGTGAACACCACCAACCAGGGCTACCAGCAGGATCGGTGATCGCATGAGCACCTCGGACAAGACCGACGCCGCCAACCGCCACCATGGCGGCCCCGGCAGCAGCCACCAAGCCCCCGACCGTCCCGACCCCACGGCGCAGGACGGCCCGAACCCGGGCGCGGCCACCAGCGACAGCCGCTCCCACGTCTCGGGCGGCGGCGGCGAGCGCGACCGGCATCACACGCACGACCCCGATCGGAAAGGGCATTCGCCGCGCTCGCATTGACGTCGGCCAGGTACCGTCCCGCCGAAGAAGGGCAGCCTCCGTTAAGGATGTTTCCCGTGAAACGGCGGGGCGGGCGCCCCGATCCCGTCACGGCCTCAGCGCGATATCGCCAAGGTCCACGCTCAGAAGGGCTTCCCTGACGAACCGCGTGCAGGGAGCCCGCTCATGTCCGACCCCGCCCTTCTTCAGCCCGGTCTCACCCGCCGCGCCGCCCTGATCGGCGCGGCGCTCGCCACCTGCGCCGCCAGGAATGCGAATGCGGCGGAGGATGCGGCCGCCCGGCTCGCGCAGCTGGAGCGGCGCGACGGCGGGAGGCTCGGGGTCGAGGTGCGCGACACCGCCACCGGCCGGCGCTTCGGCCACCGCGCCGACGAGCGCTTCCCGATGTGCAGCACCTTCAAGGCGCTCGCCGCCGCGGCGGTGCTGGCCCGGGCCGACACGGGCAAGGACGACCTGAACCGCCGGATCACCTACGGCCGGGACGCCGTCCTCAGCTATGCCCCGGTCACGGCGAAGCACGTCGAGACCGGCATGACGCTCGCGGAACTCTGCGCCGCCGCCGTGGTGTGGAGCGACAACACCGCCGCCAACCTGATGCTCGACACCCTGGGCGGCCCCGGAGGAATCACCGCCTTCGCTCACGCCCACGGCGATACCGTCACCCGCCTCGACCGCACCGAGCCGACGCTCAACACCGCGATCCCCGGCGACCCGCGCGACACGACGAGCCCGGCGGCGATGGTCGGCCTCCTGGACAATGTGCTGCTCGGCCAAGCCCTGACGGACAAGTCGCGCGCGAGGCTCGCCGGCTGGATGAACGAGAGTCCGACCGGCCTCAAGCGCGTGCGCGCCGGTTTGCCGGAAGGGTGGCGCGTCGCGGACAAGACCGGCACCGGCGACAACGGCACCGCCAACGTGGTGGCGCTGATCCACCGGCCGGACGGTGCGCCGATCCTCGCGGCGGTGTATCTCACCGGGTCACCGGCCGAGCCCGCCGCGCGCGATGCCCTGCACGCCGAAGTGGGCCGGTTGATCGCCCGGAGCTTCCCCGGCGCCTGACCCCTCGAAGGCTCATGTCGAAGACCACCCGCGCCACCCAGGCCCTCGCCCGCGCCGGCATCCCCCACACGGTCCACGCCTACGCGTACGACCCGGACGCCCCCCGCATCGGCCTCCAGGCGGCGGAGGCGATGGGCGTGTCGCCGGGCGAGGTGTTCAAGACCCTGATGGCCACGGTCGACGGCAGGCCGGTCTGCGTGCTGGTGCCCTCCGACCGGGAGGTGTCGCTGAAGACGCTCGCCGCCGCCTTCAAGGCCAAGTCCGCCGCGATGATGCGCCCGGCCGATGCCGAGCGGCTGACCGGCTACCATGTCGGCGGCATCAGCCCGCTCGGCCAGAAGCGGGCCGTGCCGACCCTGGTCGATACGGCCGCCCTCGGCCATCCGGAGATCTTCGTGAACGGCGGCCAGCGCGGGCTGCAGCTGCGCGTGAAGCCCGCCGACCTCGTGCGCGTGCTCCAGGCTCGCACCGAGGCCGTGACCTGACGGAAACGCAGCGTTAACCACGATCCGCCAAGGCTCGGTCTCGGGAATAGGCCAGGGAGCGGGCGGATGCGGTACGGCGTGGGGCTGGTTGCGGGCGTGATCGCCCTCGGCCTCGCGGGGCCGGCGGCGGCGGCCGACATGCCGGAGCCCGGCTACTGGCCGGCGCCGCGGCCCGTACCGGGCCCTGCCCCGCCCCCGCGCTACTTCCCCCGCGGCGACAGCGACGCCTCGCCCGCGACCCGGGCCGGCCCTGCCTGCGAGGGTTTCGTGCCCACCAACGCGCTCGGCGACCCCACCTATGTCGGCTCGCCCTTCGGCCTCGGCAAGCCGAGCTATTACGGCTTCCCGCCTCCGCGCGGCGTCGACGATCCGTATGGACGCCGGCCTCCCCGGGGATGCTTCTGACATCGACCGCGTCCGGCCTTGCTGCGCCGCCCCCATCGGGTAAATCCGTCTCGCCCATCGATGGAGCATCGCTCATGCCCCGCATCGCCTGCCTTCACACGATCGACAGCAACGCCGCCGTCTTCGACGAGGCGCTGCGGATGACGGGATTGACCGGTGTCAGCCTGCGCCACACCGTGCGCGCCGACCTGCTCGCCTCCGCCGAACGGCAGGGGCGGCTTACGCCCGAGATCGCCGCCGAGACCGTCGCAGTCCTGCGCAGCCTGTTCGCGGAGGCCGATGCGGTGCTGCTGACGTGCTCGACCCTGGGACCCGCCGCGGAGACGGCGGCGCGCGATGCGCCGGTGCCGGTGCTGCGGGTCGATGCGGCGCTTGCCGCCGAAGCGGTGAGGGAGGGCGGCAGGGTGGCGGTGCTCTGCGCCGTCGAGACGACGGTCGAGCCGACCCGGCGACTCTTCGAGGCCGCCGCGCAAGCGACGGGTGCGCAGGTGAGCGTGCAGGTGGTCCCGCAGGCCTGGGAAGCGTTCAAGGCGGGCGACCTCGACCGCTATCGGAGCCTGGTCGCCCGCGCCGCCGGCATCGCGCGGGAGGCGGGTGCGATGCAGGTCGCCCTCGCACAGGCCTCCATGGCCGGTGCCGCTGCCCTGCTTCCCGAGGAGATCCGACCCCTCACCAGCCCGGCGGTCGGCCTCGCGGCGGCGGTCGCCGCTGCCCGGGCGACGTAGCCGGGAGGGGTCGGTCGGAGACCTGCCGGTTCAGATGGGCGTTCTCATACCAACGGCCTAAGATGCCGACGCACCAGGCCGTTGAACCATCTCGAATTTTCGGTTTCACGCCAAAGGCTTGGCGACAATTCGAGAACGGAACCAAAGGTCGTTTTCTTTCGACCGTTGGTATCAATCCCCGTTCGTCGGCCGGTCCACGCGCGCCCGCGTGTCCTCGTCCAGCACGGCGCGGATCGCCGCCGTCAGCGGATGGCGGGCGGTGTGCTTGGCGCCGTAGACGAGGTTGAAGGCGTAGTCGAAGCCCGGCGGATTGCGTCCCTGGTTGTGCTGGAGGATCGTCTCCAGCTTGTCGAAGCCCTTGGCGAGGATCGCCTCCGGCGAGGTGCCGGCCTCATACTCCTCCCACAGGATCAGGATCTCGTGCCGACGCTCCAGCGGCAGCGGCGCGGTGAGAGTCAGGAGATCCCGCCGCTCTTGCGCCGTCTTGTCCGCCGCGCGGGGATCGGTCGCCGGGATGTCGCCGCCGATCGCCTCGCCGAGGTCGTGGATGAGGCACATCTTGATGAGCTTGAGCACATCGACCCCGCCGACGCTCCCGGCCAGCACCATCACCATCAGGCAGAGCCGCCAGCTGTGCTCGGCCGTGCTCTCCTGCCGGCCGGACGCGGTGGTGCCGCTGCGCAGGGTGCTCTTGAGGGCCTCGGCCCGCCGCAGGAAATCCAGTGTTCCGGCGAGTTCGTCGGGGGTCAAGGGCAGACAACCTCCTCGGTGACAGCCGGCCTCGACGGCCGCGGGGACGAGCGCGACGTCATCCGCCGCGGGACCGACCGCGAGGTCGTGCACGATCGGGTCGCGAAGGGCAACCAGGTGCCGCAAGGCGCATGCGGTCGTTGCGGCTCGCAGGCCTCACACGCTCCGGGGCGCCCTCACAGACCGAGCTGCTGGATCCATTCGCCGAGCCTTCGGGAGGTTCCGGGTTGATGCGGCTCGACCATCCGGCGGACGGCAACGTCGCGCGGCAGGCAGCCGAAGCGCCGCTTGAAGGCACGGCTGAAGTTTCTCTCATCCGAGAAGCCCGTGGCATAGGCGACGCTCGAGATACGCGGCCGGCCGCCGTCGGGCGGAGCCGTCAGCAGCCGCATCGCCTGAGCCAGGCGGCAATTGCGGATGTAGTTCTGCACGCCGTCATCGGCCGCGAACTGACGGTACAGCGTCGCCCGCGACAGGCCGAAATGCGCGCAGATCCTCTTCGGTCCCAGATCCGCAGCGCCCAAATTGTCCTGGATGAACGTCCTGACGGCGAGGCTGATGCGGCTTTCCGTGGTCGCGGCATCCTCCGAGGGTTCCGGGAGCGCGGTGGCGCAGAGCGAGGCCGCCGCTTTGGCGATGCCCGCCGCGTGCTGGGTGGTCAGGTCACCGCAACCGGCCACCACCTCGCACAGATAGGAGGCGAAGATCTGCGCCATCCGATCGTGTGCGGTGCCGAACACGCTGCCGTGCAGGCTGCCGATCTGCCCGCTGCGGCTGCCGAGCAAGGCCCGGGGAACGAGGATGCTGGTGGCTTCCATGGCTGACGACGAGACGGCGACCGGCTGAGCCAGGTCATAGATGACGAAGTCCGACGGGTTGATCACGGCTTCCGACCGGTCCGTCCGCACCTCGCTTCTGCCGCGCCGGTAGAACTGGATCAGAACATGGTCGATGCCCTGGCGCGCCGCCGTGCGGCCGTTCCGCTCTAACATCTGAGCAGGAGCCGATATCTCTCCGACGAGGACCGAGCCGAGATTGTAGCTTCGCATCCCGATCTCCGGGCCGGTATGCGTGTCCGGCACCGGGCGCACGTCGAAGATCGGCGCAAGGTGCTCTGCCCATGACTTCCAGGCCGTAGCCGGATCAGCATCCAATGCGAAGCAATCGACAGGAATACCTGACATCATGACCGTCTATAATTGATGTCGAAAAGCGAGCCCTTCCTCGCTTGAACGCTCATGACCTAACGCCATTGCTCGCGATCTCGACCCTCAAGATCACATTGGCGACGGCTCATCTGAGATTTGATTTATCCAGCCGATTCCGCAGCGACAAGCGCGTTCATTGGCAAATTTTGCGACGATCGCAGATCCGGCTGCCCGGTGCCGGGCCGCAATGGCCACGAAATGGCGTAAGGGAAAGCCTGTTCGACCGGTCTCGACAGATCTCGAACCCACGGCGTCATTCCGGACCGCGCAGCGGAGCCCGAAATCCATAAACTCAGGTGATGCAGAACGGAGCGGGATGCTCTCCACTTACTCCTGAGAGCCTGTTTGACCTGAATCGAGGATTTTCCCCTTCTCGACCTGATCCTGAGGTGCCGGCGATCGGAGATCGCGTGCGACCAAAGGGAGCCTCGGAAGATGACTTAAGAAATCGCCCGGGCAGCTGGAGCCCTCATTCGATCGTAGATCGTGCGCGAACTCCGATCGCCGATACTTCAGGGTGAGTTTGTGCATGGGAAAGACCCACAGATACACTGATCATCTCAGTCAAACAGGCTCTGAGCCATCGGCATTTCTGAATTCCGGGCTGCGCTGCGCGGCTCCGGACTTGACGCGGAGGGTGTCAACACTGCCGACGGGCAGGACAGGCTCGGGTTGCAGGCGTGAGCCGGATCGGAGCAGGAGGTGGACTGCCTCGCCACGACACTCGTGAGCAGCGACACCCTGTTCGTAATTCGAACCTTTCATAATATTTGCTTTTACATTTCCATCCCATTGGATCCGCCGCCTTTACCTAGCGAACGTGGCGCATTATACGCTTCGATCGATGTGCAGCCGTGTTCGCACATCGGGATTTTCGTGCATGGCATCAACTCAGATGACGCACAAAGAGGGATGCAGACCGATCTGACGCCCTCTCTTCCGGGAATCGGCATGCATGACATGGGGTACATTATGAATGCACAAGAAATGATTGTCCATCATACGACCGAAGAAATATTATCACATCCGCGATTTCAAGAGTGCCGCGAGGTCTACATCGATAATTGCATCGACGTTTACAAAATAGAGGGATTTCCTGGAAAATCGAGCGCCGATGCCGGCCGCGTCACGACGCTGGCGATCATCGTGTGCCTGCATGCGCGATACATCGAGGATGATCGCGAAACGTGGCCGACCCTGAAGCGGCTCAAGGAGACGGTCGCCGATTTCGGGTTCGCCAGCCCACGCTTCATCGACGACTTCGTCGCGCGCCTGGTCCAGACCGAGTTTCTGGAGCTGCGCCATCATCCCGCCGACAGCCGCGTCCGCCTTCTCGTCCCGACCGAAGCTCTGCTGCGCTGGGACCGCGAGTGGATGGCGGCGCATTTCGAGCCTCTGGCGGTCCTGTTTCCGGAGCCTGGCTACGCCCTCGCCATCGATCGCAGCCCGGCTTTCCAGAAGGCCCACGGAGGCGCCTCCGTTCCCGTGCTCGAGGGCGCCGTCAAGGTGGCGTGGCGCAACCTCGACGTCGTCTTCTTCCTGGCGGCGACCAGCGCCCTCTCGATCCTGTTCACCCTGTGCCGCCTCGGCGGGGAAACCACGGAGAGCGGCGTGCGAGAGGCCGATCTCGCTGTGCTCGCCCCGCAATTCGGGGTTTCCCGCTCACACATCCGGAACATGCTGCTCGCCGCAGAACAGCACGGCTTCCTGGCGCGCCACGGTGACAAGGGGCAGTTCATCGTCCTGACACCGCGCTGGATCGCCGCCTTCGACCGCTTCATCGCGGATTCTCTCTCTTACAGCGACCTCACGTACCGCCTCGGCTGCGAGGCTCTGATGAAGCAGAATCAGTCCTGATCCTGTTCCCCTGGAGAAAGCCGCCGTTCGATTGTCGCTCATCCCGACAGCGACCGGCTGCACCGGAGAGGATCTTCGCCGCATCTTCGGTGCGGCGCTCCCCTGGCGCCCGGCCCCCGCCCCGATTACGGTCGCGCCGGCTCGACCGACCGGAGATCCACGATGAC
>NZ_LABZ01000106.1 GCF_001043955.1 Methylobacterium tarhaniae
GAGTTGAGGGCTCTGGCGGGGTGGCTGGGGTTGAGGGAGGTGGGTGGCGTGTCGGCGCCTCCCGAGACGACGGAATACGAGGGTCGGCCCCCATCGGCCTGACGGGGCTGAAGCGCTCCCGGTTGCGCCAGGCGACGAAACACCGGCGTTGATCCATCCCGGAGATGGGTTGATCAATAGCCGGCTGTGTCGTCTTTCACTTTCCATGCCGGGTCCGACAACAGGTCCTGCGGTTCGCCGGACGAAGACTGCACGGCCTCCATGGTGATCCGCCTCCCGGTTCCTCGTTTATTGCAATCTCAGGTTGTTATTTTTGTCGGCGTTGCGATTCGACCCGTGTGGCACGCGAGCAGGTGCAAATCCTCTTCTTTCTTGCAAGAAGAAGCATATATCACGCTAGGTTATGCCCTCATGTCAGCTTTGTCCCTTTTTTGCACTGTTCTCGATAATATATAAACAAATCAAAATAAAAATTTAAGCATCAAATATCGAAACGAATCGCTCGTTCCGTCGTTATATCACCCAAGACGAACAAGAATGGGGCTTCGGAGATGCTCTGGAACAGCCGGGCGATGCGCATCCTCATCGGTGTGCTGCTGCTTGGGGCCGCCATCCTGGCGGTTTTGCCGGCGGTGACCGGCTATACGAGCCTCGATGGGACCGTGAACGCGCGCTTCACGATCATCGCCGCGCCGATCGAAGGCGTCGTCTCCGCGACGCCCCCGAAGGTCGGCACGGCCGTGCCCGAGGGCGAACAGCTGTTCCAGATCAGGAACGAGCGGATCGCCCGGACGGCCGAGGCCCAGCTGGAGGCGGATCTCGGCGCGACCCGCGAGCGGCTGCGGGCGCTCGAGGGGCAGATCGGCTCGCTCTCCGCCATCAAGGGCGATCTCGCCGGACGGCTGAAGGAGTATCAGCAGGCCAGCATCAACAGCGTCCAGCAGGAGATCGTCATCCGCCAGCAGCGGATCACGGCCGCCCAGGCGCAGCAGGTCTCCGCCCAGGCGGATCTGGTCCGCAAGACGACGCTCGGCGCGACCGGTGTCGTGGCCGGAAGCTCCGTCGAGCAGGCGCGCGCCGCGTCGGTCTCGGCCACCAGCGAGCAGGCGATCGCCAAGGCCGAGCTGGAGCGCCTGACGCGTCAGCTGGACGCGCTCCGCAAGGGGACCTTCGTCGGCGAGGGGCGCAACGACGTGCCGTATTCGCAGCAGCGCCAGGACGAGGTCGCCATCCAGCTGGCCAACGTGCAGATGCAGGCCCGGGCCGAGCGCGCCCGCATCCAGCAGCTGGAGCGGCAGATCGACCTCGAGCGCGAGCGCAACGACCGGCTCTCGACCGCGATCGTGCGCGTCCCCTTCGACGGCGTGGTCTGGCGCAACAACGTGGTGGCCGGGTCGAACGTCGTCGTCGGCAACGAGCTGACGCGGCTTCTCGATTGCCGCGACCTGTTCGTCGACATCCTGGTCAACGAGGTCGATTACGACGACATCAGGCCGGGCGCGACGGCGGAGGTGCGCCTCCTCGGCAGCAGCCAGATCATTCCCGGTACCGTGCTGTCGGTGCGCGGATCGAGCGCGGCCGTCGAGGAGATGGTGCTGGCCGCGGTCCCGCCGGAGAGCCGCGGCAAGAGCGCCCGCATCCGCGTCGCGCTCGAACAGAACCCGATGCAGCGCGACTTCGCGAATTTCTGCCAGGTCGGCCGGTCGGTGCAGGTTCGCGTCGCGCGCGCCGCCAAGCGGTATCAACTCCTGAACTGGATGAAGAGCCTGTGGTTCAGCATCTCGTAAGCCTCGCGCCGACCCTGATCGTCGTCGCGTTCTTCTTCCTGTTCAGCCTGAACTGGCCACGCAAGGTGACGTGGTCGCGGGCCATCACCTGCGTCTTCGTGCTGGCGGTCGCGATCCGCTACATGGTCTGGCGGTTCTTCGCGACGGTGCTGCCCTACCCGGCCGACGGGAGCTTCGGCTTCTTCTGGACGTGGTTCGTCTTCCTCGTCGAGCTGGGCGCCTTCGCGGACATCCTTTTGTTCCTCGTCGCCATGAGCCGGTACGTCGACCGCAGCGCCGAAGCGGACCGGCTCGAGGCGGCGGTCTTCGCCCGCGACGCCTCCGACCTGCCCACGGTCGACGTGTTCATCCCGACCTACAACGAGCCCATCGACGTCCTGGAGCGCACCATCGTCGGCGCCCTCGCCCTCGACTACCCGAAGGACAAGCTCAAGGTCTACGTCCTCGACGACAAGCGGCGCCCCTGGCTGAAGGAGTATTGCGACCGCAAGGGCGCCATCCACGTCACCCGGCCCGACAATTCGCACGCCAAGGCCGGCAACATGAACAACGGCCTCGCCGCCTCGTCGGGAGAGTTCATCGCGATCTTCGACGCCGATTTCGTGCCGTATCGGAGCTTCCTGCGGCGCACGGTGCCGTTCTTCCAGGATCCGACGATCGGCATCGTCCAGACGCCGCAGCACTTCTTCAACAAGGATCCGGTGCAGTCGAATCTCAGCCTCGAGAAGGTCTGGCCGGACGAGCAGCGCCTGTTCTTCGACGAGATGGCGGCCAGTCGCGACGCCTGGGACGTCAGCTTCTGCTGCGGCTCGTGCTCGATCGCCCGGCGCTCGGCCGTCGAGGAGATCGGCGGCTTCCCGCACGACTCGATCACCGAGGACCTGCTCACCACCCTGGCGCTTCTCAACCGGGGCTACAAGACGCGCTACCTCAACGAGCGCCTCTCGATGGGCCTCGCCGCCGAGAACCTGAAAGGCTATTTCGTCCAGCGCGGGCGCTGGTGCCGCGGCGGCATCCAGACGATCTACCTGCATAACGGCCCGCTGCGCGGCCCCGGCTTGAACTTGTTTCAACGGTTCATGTTCCTGCCGCTGTCGTGGCTCGTGCAATACACCGTGCGCTTCGTGATCCTGGTGGTGCCCGCGGTCTATCTCTGGACGGGCGCCGCGCCGCTCTACTTCACGGGCACGCAGGATATCGTCTGGTACCAGTTGCCGGTGCTGGCCGCGTATTTTCTCCTGATGGCCTGGCTCACGCCGACGCGCTACCTGCCGCTGATCTCCTCGGCGGTCGGCGCCTTCGCCACCTTCCGGATGCTCCCGGTCGTCATCTCCAGCCTGATCAAGCCCTTCGGCGTGCCGTTCCGGGTGACGCCCAAGGGGTCCGGCAACGAGGAATCGGAGTTCGACGCCTACACCTTCTTCTCGATCGCCTTCTGGATCGCCGTGACGGCGCTCGGGCTCGTCGTCAACGTCGTTCCGGAATGGTCCCGGATCGGGGACGGCGAGTTCTCCGTGGTCTCGGCCTATTGGGCGGTCCTCAACATCGCGGTCCTGATGGTCGCGTCCCTGATCTGCTTCGAGAAGCCGAGACCGCTTCTCGACAGCTTCGCCACCGACGAGGCGGCCCGGATCGCGTCCCGGGGCACGACGCTCGCCGGCCGGATCACCAGCCTCTCCCTCGAAGGCGGCATCGTCGAACTCGACGTCCCGCCCCCCGCCGCGATCGGCGACTCCGTCCTCGTCGAGATGGAGGGCTTCCCGCGCCTGCACGGCACGGTCGAGAAGGTGTCTCCCCTCACGGCGCGCGGCTACGCGATGAAGGTCAGCTTCACGCTCGAGGACGAGTGCCGCGACCTGATGATCGTCAAGCTCTATACCGGCACCTATTCGCAGGACATCCACGACCTCGACAAGTCGGCCATCGCCAGCGGCCTCTGGTCGCGCATGTTCGGCCGCACGGCGCGGGCGACGGCCTAATCGGATCGCCCCTCAACTCACCTCCACCTGCACCACCCCCGGCACGGCCCTCAACGCCCCCGCGATCTGCGGCGTCGCCTGGTATTTGCCGCCGAGCTTCACCTCCACCTCCCGCTCACCCCCATCGAGGATCAGGATCAGCGACACTTCCCCCTCCCCGCGCACCTGCAACCTTTGCTGCACGCTCGACAGCGGGCGCTCGTCGCGCAGGTAGATGCGCATGCCCTTCTGGTGGCGGGCGGCGGCCTGGTCGAGGGGTTCGCAGGTCTGGATGCGGGCGCGCACGTCCTCGCCCTCGGTGCTGGCCTGGAGCTGGAGCACCAGGGCGGCGCCGGGCTCCAGCAGGTCGCGGTAATGCGAGAGCCCCTCCGAGAAGATGATCGCCTCGAAATGGCCGGTCTGGTCGGAGAGCGTCACGATGCCGAGCTTGTTGCCGGTCTTGGTGCGGCGCTCGGCGCGGTCGAGCACGCTCGCCGCGACGCGGCCGACCGTCGAGGTGCCGGCGCGGACCGAGCGGCAGAACTCGGCCCAGGTCTGGACCCGGAGCTTTTGCAGAAGGTCGCCGTACTCGTCGAGCGGGTGGCCGGAGAGGAAGAAGCCGACCGCGTCGTATTCGCGCTTGAGCCGGTCGGCCATCGGCCAGGGCTCGTAGGACGGGATGCGCAACGACACCTCGGCGGCGACGACGCCGCCGAACATGTCCATCATGCCGACGGTCTCGGCCTCGGCCGCGCCTTGCGCGAGCCGCATCATCGGCTCGACGGCGGCGAAGGCCTTGGCCCGGTCGGGCTCGATCGCGTCGAGGGCGCCGGCCGCGACCAGGTTCTCCAGGGTGCGCTTGTTGACGAGCTTCGGGTTGAGGCGCCGGGCGAAGTCGCCGAGATCGCGGAACGGTGTGTTCCCGCGGGCCTGCACGATCGCCTCGACGGCGGCGCGGCCGACGCCCTTGACGGCGGCGAGCGCGTAGCGGATCGCGCCGTCATGCACCTCGAAGGTCACGCCGGAGCGGTTCACGTTCGGCGGCTCGACCTTGATGCCGAGGCGCTGCGCGTCCTGGCGCAGTTCGGCGAGCTTGTCGGTGTTGTCGATGTCGAGCGACATCGAGGCGGCCATGAACTCGACCGGATAATTCGCCTTCAGGTAGGCGGTCTGGTAGGTGATCAGCGCGTAGGCCGCTGCGTGCGACTTGTTGAAGCCGTAATCGGCGAACTTGGCGAGCAGGTCGAAGATCTCGTTGGCCTTGGCTTTATCGAGGCCGCGCTCGACCGCGCCCTTCACGAAGCGGTCGCGCTGGGCGTCCATCTCCGCCTTGATCTTCTTGCCCATGGCGCGGCGCAACAGGTCGGCGTCGCCGAGCGAGTAGCCGGCCAGGACCTTGGCCACCTCCATCACCTGTTCCTGGTAGACGATGATGCCGAAGGTCTCGGCGAGAATCGGCTCCAGCGTCTCGTGCGGGTACCAGTTCTTCTCGTTGCCGGCGTCGCGGCCGAGCTTGCGCTCGCAATAGACCGGGATGTTGGCCATCGGGCCCGGGCGGTAGAGCGCCACGAGGGCGATGATGTCCTCGAACCGGTCGGCGCACATCTCGACCAGCGCCTTGCGCATGCCGGCCGATTCCACCTGGAACACCCCGACCGTCTCGCCCTTCCTCAGGCGCTCGTAGGTGAGCGTGTCGTCGATCGGCAGCGAGGGGAGATCCACCTCGATCCCGCGCAGCTTCAGGAGGTCGGTCGCGGCGCGGAGCACCGTCAGGGTCTTGAGGCCGAGGAAGTCGAACTTCACCAAGCCCGCCTGCTCGACCCATTTCATGTTGAACTGGGTCACCCGCATCCCGGTCTTCGGGTCTCGGTAGAGCGGCACCAGCTCTTCCAGCGGCCGGTCGCCGATCACCACGCCGGCGGCATGGGTCGAGGCGTGGCGGTGCAGGCCTTCGAGCTTCTTGGCGATGCTCATCAGGCGGGCGACGACCGGCTCCTCCTCAATCGCGCTCTGGAGCTTCGGCTCGCCCTCGATCGCCTGGGCGAGCGTCACGGGGTTGGCCGGGTTCTGCGGCACCAGCTTCGTCAGCTTGTCGACCTGGCCGTAGGGCATTTCCAGCACCCGGCCGACATCGCGCAAGACGCCGCGGGCGAGCAGCGTACCGAAGGTGATGATCTGGCCGACCTGTTCCTCGCCGTAGCGCTCCTGCACGTAGCGGATCACCCGCTCGCGGCCCTCGACGCAGAAGTCGATGTCGAAATCCGGCATCGAGACGCGCTCGGGGTTGAGGAAGCGCTCGAACAGCAGGCCGAAGCGGATCGGGTCGAGGTCGGTGATGAGGAGCGACCACGCGACGAGCGAGCCGGCGCCCGAGCCGCGGCCCGGCCCGACCGGGATGTCGTGCTCCTTCGCCCACTTGATGAAGTCCGAGACGATCAGGAAGTAGCCCGGGAACTTCATCTTGGTGATGACGCCGATCTCGTATTCGAGCCGGTCGCGGTAATCCTTCTCCGTCAGCCCCTCGGCCGGGCCGTGCTGGCGCAGGCGCTCGGTCAGGCCCTCCTCGGCCTGGCGCCGCAGCTCGGCGGCCTCGTCGGGGGCAATGTCCTTCGCGACGGCCGTCGTGGCTGCGGCGGCGAGCGCCTGCTGGGCCGCGCCCTCCGGCGTTCCTTGCGCGGGCGTCGTCAGGCTCGGCGCGCCGAAGCTCGGCAGGATGGGCTTGCGGGTGCGCGCCCGGTAGGCGCAGCGCATCGCGATCTCGACGGTCGCCTGGAGCGCGTCGGGCAAATCGCGAAAGAGGTCGGCCATCTCGGCCCGGGTCTTGAAGGCGTGGCGCGGGGTCAGGCGCCGGCGCTTGTCGTCCGAGACGAGGCGGCCTTCGGCGACGGCGAGCAGCGCGTCGTGGGCCTCGTAATCCTCCGGCTTGGCGAAGTAGGGCTCGTTGGTCGCCACCAGCGAGAGGCCGTGCGCGTCGGCGAGGCGGATCAGCTCGCCCTCGACGGCGCGCTCGTCGGGCAGGCCGTGGCGCTGCACCTCGACATAGAGATGCTCCTCGCCGAAGGCCGCCTTCAGGGATTCGAGCCGGGCGAGCGCCAGCTCGGTCCGGCCGGCGCGGAGAGCCCCATCGATCGGGCCGCCCATGCCGCCGGTGAGCGCGATCAGGCCCCCCGCGCACTGGCTGAGCGCAGCGGCCGAGACCCGCGGCACCTCGCCGAGCGGGTTGTCGAAATAGGCGCGGCTCGCCAGCCGCAGCAGATGGCCGTAGCCGGTCTCGTCCTTGGCCAGCAGCACGATGTGCGGATGGGTGGCGTTGAGCTTCGCGCCGGCCTCCGGCGCCTCGAACGCGACGCTCAGCTGCATCCCGGCGATCGGCTGGATGCCGGAGCCGGCCGCCTTCTCGGAGAATTCGAGGGCGCCGAACAGGTTGTTGGTGTCGGTGAGCGCCAGGGCGGGCTGCCGGTCGGCGCCCGCGGCCTTCACGAGGTCGCCGATCTTCAGCGCGCCCTCGAGCAGCGAGTAGGAGGAGTGGACGTGCAGGTGGACGTAGCCGACGGGCTTCAGGATCTGCAAGGCGACTCGCTCCTCGTGAGCGCGCCAGGATTCCCGGCAGAGCTTGGAGAGTCACGACCCGCGGCGCAACGCGCCGGCGAAATCCACCGGATTCGGTCCGAACGCGCCGGCCCGTGGCCCGTAGGCCACGGCGCGAGACCGTCGGGCGTTCAGTGCATCGGCGAGAGCGCCACCGCCCACAGGGCGATCGCGCCGGTGAGCAGGCCCATCGAGGCGACCTCCGTGACAGCGAGGAGGATCTTGCGTATGTTCATGGTCTGTCCCCTTTCGACGTCCCGATGTTTGTTCTTGTTTTGTTCCATGTCAAAGGGGGATGGTGCCGGATCCGGCGGGCGTGGTGAACGGTTGGTTGACAGGCCGGTGGAGCATGGCTCGCGGCTCGGTCGTCCGCGGCCGCGTTGCGGCTCGGTCGTCCGCAGCCTATTTAGGCGCAACCTTGACGGTGGGCCGCCGGCCTTCCGGGAGTCATCGTTTTTCGTTCTTCAAGCACGAGGTGGCGCATGGCGCGCGACGTGTCCGACGCGACCCCGCTCAGCGCGCGGTCCGAGCTGATCGAGTGGTTCGCGGCCGGCGAGAAGCCGCAGGACGCCTTCGCCATCGGTACCGAGCACGAGAAGGTCCCGTTCTACCGCGCCGACCTGTCGCCGGTGCCCTACGAGGGCGAGCGCGGCATTTCCGCCCTGCTCGACGGCCTGCGCGCCCTCACCGGCTGGGAGACGATCGAGGATGCGGGCCGGGTGATCGGCCTCGCGGCGGTCGAGGGCGGGGGTGCGATCTCGCTCGAGCCCGGCGGCCAGTTCGAGCTCTCGGGCGCGCCGCTGCCGGACGTCCACGCCACCGCCCACGAGCTGAGCCAGCATCTCGACGCGGTGCGCCGGGCGGCGGACCCCCTCGGCATCGGCTTCCTCACCCTCGGCATGAGCCCGAAATGGACGCGGGACGAGACGCCCGTGATGCCGAAGAGCCGCTACCGCATCATGAAGGGCTACATGCCCAAGGTGGGCGCTCTCGGCCTCGACATGATGCTGCGCACCGCCACCGTGCAGGTGAACCTCGACTTCTCGTCCGAGGCCGACATGGTGACGAAGATGCGGGTCGGCTTAGGACTGCAACCGGTGGCGACGGCGCTCTTCGCCAACTCGCCCTTCACCGACGGCAAGCCGAACGGCTTTCTCTCCCGCCGCTCCGAGATCTGGCGCGACACCGACCGCGACCGCACCGGCATGCTCCCCTTCGCCTTCGACGAGGGCTTCGGCTACGAGGCCTATGCGGACTGGCTCCTCGCCATGCCGATGTACTTCGTGAAGCGCGGCGAGACCTACCACGACGTCAGCGGCGCCTCGTTCCGCGACCTCATGGAGGGCCGGCTCGCCGCCCTGCCGGGCGAGCGCGCCACCGTCTCCGACTGGGCCAATCACGCCTCGACCGCCTTCCCCGAGGTGCGCCTGAAGCGCTTCCTCGAGATGCGCGGCGCCGATGTCGGCGACGCCAACATGATCGCCGCGCAATCCGCGTTCTGGGCCGGGCTCTACTACGATTCCGCCGCCCTCGACGGGGCCTGGCAGCTGGTGCGCGAGTTGACGGCGGAGGAGCGCGAGACGATGCGGGCCGAGGTGCCGCGCCTCGGCCTCGACGCTCCGGCCGGCAAGCGGCGCCTGCGCGACCTCGCCCGCGACGCCCTCGCGCTCGCGGAGGCGGGTCTGAAGGCCCGGGGCCGGCGCGACGCGCAAGGTCGCGACGAGACGCTCTACCTCGCCCCGCTCCAGGTCATCGCCGCGTCGCGGACCCGGGCCGAGGACTTGCTCGCGCTCTATGACGGGCCCTGGAACGGCTCGGTCGATCCGGTCTTCGCGGCTTGCGCGTTCTGAGGGCCAGGGCCGCTCCGATTGCAGAGGTCGGAGCCTGTTTGAGCGGTTGCGTCGATCGATTCGGCACACACGCTGCCATCTCGCATCGTCATCCCGGCGCTCGTCGAAGACGAGAACCCGGGAGGACGAGCCGAGCTCAAAGTCGGCTGATCATCTCGAACAGGCTTGCAGGATGAGACGAAAGGGCGGGATGTCCCGCACTCACCTTCAGCTTCCGGAAGACCTGCCCAACGCTCAAGCTTATTCGGTCGCCGCCGCACGATCGGGCCGAGTGCGGACGCGCACATGCGCAACACAAGCGTAGCCGCTATCGATTGACGATCGGTCAATTCGTGCCGAATCTTGGAACAGAGACCGGTCCTTGGCCGTTCTTGAGGCCATCGAGGCATGGTCCTCACACGATCGGAGACATCATATGTCGCGCATCACCACCCTCGCCCTCGCGGCCGGCGCCGCCGCCGCCCTGAGCGCCGGCACCGTCGGGGCGCAGGCCGCTCCGCTGCCGGCCGCCACCTCGGCGGCCGTCGCGGGCTCGGGCGCGACCGTCGACCAGGTGCGCTGGCGCGGCGGCGGCTATTACGGCGGCTACCGCGGCTATCGCGGCTACGGCTATCGCCGCGGCATCGGTGCCGGCGGCGCGCTCGCGGCCGGTGCGGCGCTGGGCATCATCGGCGGGGCGCTCGCGGCCGGCACCGCCTCGTCCTATGGCTACGGCTACGGCTACCCGGCCTATGGTGGCTATTACGGCGGCGGCTACGCCCCGGTCGGCGGCTACGGCTATAGCTACGGCTACCCGTCCTACGGCTACAGCTACCCGGCCTATGGCGGCTATTACGGCTACGGCTACTGATCGCCCCCACGGCCTGAAATGACGGAAGCCCGGCGCGGGAGGCCCCCGCGCCGGGCTTTCTCGTCCGCGCCGGATATGCTCAACCGGGCGGCGACGATCGGCAATCGAGCGACCATGCGACACCACGACCTCGACCTGCGCGGGCTCAAATGCCCCCTGCCGGTCCTGCGCACCCGCAAGGCCCTGCGCGGCCTCGCCCCCGGCGAGGGCCTGTCGGTGCGCTGCACCGACCCGATGGCCGCCATCGACATCCCCAACCTGCTGCGCGAGAGCGGCGACCATCTCGACCGGATGCTCCGCGACGACGGGGTCCTGACCTTCGAGATCCGTCGCGGCGCCGGCCGGGACGACCAGGAGAGCGCCGCGTGAACCGAGACGAGACCCCGCCGCGCATCGTGGGCGCCCGAACGGTCTACGAGGGCTGGGCGCGCTACCTCGTGGCCGAGGTGCGGATGCCGGACGGCAGCCGGATCGGCCGCGAGGTCGAGGATCACGGGCCGGCCGTGGCGGTGCTGCCCTACGACCCCGAGCGGCGGGTCGCCCTGCTGGTGCGGCAGTTCCGCACCCCGCCCTGCTTCGTCGACGGCACGGCCTCGGTGCTGGAGGCGCCCGCGGGCCTGCGCGAGGAGGACGATCCGGAGGCCTGCGCCCGGCGCGAGGCCTTCGAGGAGGTGGGCTTGCGCCTGTCGGTGCTCGAGCCGGCCGGCCGGGTCTGGTCGCTGCCGGGTCTCTCGACCGAGCGGATGGACCTCTTCCTCGCCCCCTACCGGGCCACCGACCGGGAGGGCACCGGCGGCGGGCTGCCGGAGGAGCACGAGACCATCGAGGTGGTCGAAGTCGCGCTGTCGGATCTCGCCGCCATGGCCGACCGGGGCGAGGTTGCGGACATGAAGACGCTCTGCCTCACGCAGACCCTGCGCCTGCGGCACCCGGCCCTGTTCGCCGGCGGGTCCGACGAACAGGGCGCCCCCTTGGTCGAAGGGCGGCGTTGAAGGACCGGGCCGCCGGCCGCATCCTGGCCTCGAACCTGAACGACCGGTGTACAAGCGCCTCGTTCACGGTTTCGTGATCGGGACTAGCGTCTTGTTCAGCAGCTGTTAACTTTGGGCGGTTCCGATAGCCCTCCGTCGCAGGGGCCTCGACAGGAGACGCCGATGTTCAACATTGGACCCTTCCACCGCCCGACCGGCCAGCCCGCCGGGTTCTACGCCTCGCTCCTCCCGCTCGAGCCCGAGCCTCTGGATTGTGGCTCAGGGGATCGTGCGTCGGGCGCGCTTCGTGAACCCTCGCCGCTACCGGCGCAGCCGAGCATGGCGCGCCACGCCGTCTCGATGCTGGTCCTGCTCTGCCTCACCCTGGCGGTGCACTCCGCCGTCGGCTGGTGGACGATCCCCGGCAAGGCTCCGATCCTGGCCCCGTCCGCCCAGACCGCCCCGACGATCCACGTCTCGAGCGTCCGCTCGCCGTCCTGATTGCCGCTCCCCTCTCCTGCGGCGTTTTTTCAAACGATCCCGAGCCGGCAGTGCTGGACCCTGGAACGGGCCGGCATGCCGCCGCCGGGGCTCTGTCTCGCACGGGGTTTCGGCGCGGCGCCCTCCCTCCTCTGACTGTACTTTGGTCATGATCGTGTCGAGAATCCGGCGGTTTTGCGGTCTCCCCTCTTGCGCAGCTCCGCCGATTCGTTAACGTCACGCTCAAATCCAAGAAAATCAGTCATGATTCGCGCAAGGGAGCCAGCGCATGTCCCAGATCATCCGCGTCAAGCCCACGCAGGACGGCACTTATACGGTCTATCGCGGTACGCTCGTCCTCATGAGTGGCCTGACCCGTGCACAGGCCGAGAGCTACGAAGCCTCGCTCGCTGTCGATGAGCGCAAGGACCAATCGATTCACTGAGTGAGAACCGCGCCGCGGAGGCGGCGTCCCGGGGCCTGCGGCCCATGCCGGCGATGCCCTGCGCCGCCGGCCCTGCTTCTCGCGTGAGCCGCCCATCCGGCGGCTGCCGCTGACGGATGCCGCCGGCTCGTGACGGCGGCTCGACATTGCCCTGAGAGCGCCAGGATAGCGCCGTCGTCGCGATGGGTGGCATCGGCGAACTATTGATCCGCCGACGCCTCGTCGCTCCTATCCGCGGTTTCATTCTGCGAGCCCGTTCGGGCGAAGTGTTCTGCGCTCGATCTGAGATCCCGGGCCGAGAGCCTGTTTGATCGATCTCTCCAGATCTCACATCCACTGCGTCATCCCGGGGCCGCATAGCGGGGCCTGGAATCGAGAACCGCGGTTGGTCGAGGACGAAGCGGCTCTCGTTCCGCGTCATTCTCCACCACCTGAATCTCTGGATTCCGGGCTCCGTTGCGCGGCCCCGGAATGACGAGGAGGGTGTCAACTCCGTTGAGCAAGTCAAACAGGCTCTCATGACATCCTGAGGTGAGATCCTTGCTCGCCTCGAAGGAGCGCTCCGGAAGTTTTCACGATAGGAAGTCTTCGCGATATCTGAGACCATCGGTCGAAAGACAACGACCTTTGGTTCCGTTCTCGAATTGTCGTCACGCCCAAGGCCCCGGACGTCTGGGCTTGGCGTCGACAATGCGAGATGGGTCAACGGCCCCGTCGATCTCGGGCCTGCCCGAGATCGAGGTTGATGCTCGGGCCTGCCCGAGATCGAGGTTGATGCTCGGGCCTGCCCGAGATCGAGTCGATGCGTCAGCATCCTGGGCCGATGGTATGAAGGCGAGCCTTCGAGCGCGGCTCCGGGGGCGAATCTCGATCCGTCGGCACCTCGGGACGAGGTCGAGAGCGGGAGAGCACCGCTCCTGAGGCCGTGCCGGCGTCGGGATCTGCTGCCCCGATGGGTAAGGGGGCGGCCGTTACCGCCCGCTCCATCGCGGCGGGCGCTTGCCCAGGAAGGCCTCCATCCCCTCGCGGAAATCCGCGCTCGTGTAGCATTGCAGGATCAGGTCGTCCCCGGCCTCGGACGGGGCTTCGTCGCGCACCCGGCGCAGGCCCTCCTTGGTGGCCGCGAGGGTCAGCGGGGCGTGTCCGGCGACCAGTCGGGCGAGGTCGGTCGCCCGATCGGCGAGCGCGGCCGCATCCTCCACCACCTCGCTCACCAAGCCGATCGCCCGCGCCTCGTCGGCCTCGACCAGGCGGGCGGTGAAGATCATCTCCTTGACCCGCCCGGCGCCGACCAGTGCCGAGAGGCGGCGCAGGTTGGCGACCGACAGGCAATTGCCGAGGGTGCGGGCGATGGGGAATCCGAAGCGGGCGTCCCGCGTGGCGATGCGCAGGTCGCAAGCCGCAGCGATCGCCGCCCCGCCGCCGGTGCAGGCTCCGGCGATGGCCGCGATGGTCGGCTTGGCGCAACGTTCGAGCGCGCCGAGCACCCGGTCCATGAAGCGCTCGTAGGCGAGCGCGTCGTCGGGGGTGGAGAAGCCGCGGAACTGCGCGATGTCGGTACCGGCCGCGAAGGCGCGCCCGCCCGCCCCCTGGATCACCACCGCGCGGATCGCCGGATCGGCATCGATCGCGACGCTGAGGTCGTGCAGGCGCTCGTACATCGCGAAGGTCAAGGCGTTGCGCGCCTGCGGCCGGTTGAGGGTGATGCGGGCGATGCCCTCGGCATCGACCCCGTAGAGCAGTTCGTCGGTATCGGTCATGGCGGAGGCATCCGGAGGAGCGGGGGCCCGACCCTAGCGCCCAAGCTCCTCCCCGTCTTCCGGCGATCCGGCGCCGTCGCGACGAACGCCGGGCCTTCCGTGACGTTGATGCGCGATGCGATCACCAGGGAGACGACGCGTGAGCAAGCAGGCTGCACCCGACGCGAGCGACCACGAGGAGACCTACGCGGCCTTCCGCGAGGCGGTGAACATGGCCCCGGGCGAACTGGAGACATGGCTCGACACCGAGGAGAGCCGGTCGGTCGGCTGGAGCGACGGCGCCAAGAAGGAGAGCGCCAAGGGCGGCGAATCGGTCGGGCACCATCAGGGGCGCCGCATCGTCGCGATCAAGCACACCAAGAAGGCGGATCTCACCGAGGACGACTATGCCGACATGCGCAAGGTCGTGGCTTACGTCAAACGCCACCTGGCTCAGGGCGGGCCGAAGGAGGACGTGAAGACCTCACGCTGGCGTTACTCCCTCATGAACTGGGGCCACGATCCGCTGAAGGATTGAGGCAAACCCGCCACCGCGACATGGTGGCGCGGGGCGAAGCGCAAGTTTCTCCCGCGCCAAGGCTTCATCGAGAACTGTTTCTGCCGCGGGACCCATTGGCGAAACGAACCATGCTCCGGCCCAAGTTCGGCCCGGATCTTGCTGACCCTTGCCGATGCCTCAACGTCTTCGCATCGCCCCGGCGATGTGGCTGAGTGGGGTCAAGGACATAAGGGGCCAAGCCGAGCAAGGCTAAGCCCAGCAAGGCCAAGCCCAACTAGGCATGGGGGACCGGAATGGCGGGAGCGGGTGTGCGGCGGGGCCGAGGATGGGCCGGCGCTGGTGTCGTGCTGGCATGCCTCGGGCTCGCCGGGGTGGCGGGCACCCAGACCCCGGCCTTCGGGGGATTGTCGCGCAACCTCGAGGCGGTCATCGATGCCGCGCCCGACGGACCGCCGGCCCGCGTCGTCCTCGGCCCCGGCGGACGCGACGTGCGGCTGTGGGGTGACCTCAACGACGGCACCGCCGCGCGCCTGCGCCGCCTGCTCGACGCGAATCCGGGCGTGACGCGGCTGCACCTGACCAGCGACGGCGGCCTCGTCGACGAGGGTGTGGCGATCGGCGACCTCGTGGCGGAGCGGGGGCTCGCCACCTACGTACCGGATTACTGCGTGTCCGCCTGCACCCTCGCCTTCGTGCGCGGGCGCGAGCGGCTGATCGTGGCGGATAGCCGGCTCGGCTTCCACGCCCCCTACGAGCCCGGGCTGTTCGGGCAGATGGTCCAGGTCGATGCGAGCGACGAGCGCGGCCGCTACCTCGCCGCCGGCCTCGAACCCACCTTCGTCGACCAGGCCCTCGCCACCCCCTCCCGCGACATCTGGATCCCCGACCCGGCCCGCCTGCGTGCCGCCGGGGTCGTCACCGGGGTGGTCGGGACGGGCGACCTGCCGGATTCGACCCTCGACGACGACGACAGCCTGGGTGGGGCCAGGGCTGCGGCGCTCCGGGCCGTCGGCCTGCTCTCCGCCTTCGCGGCGCCGAGGCCGGGGGTGCTCGACGGCATCGCCGCCCGCTACCGCGAGGCCTACCGGCAGGGGCGCAGCGAGAGCGAGGGCCTCGACCTCCTCCGGAACGAGGCGGCGGGCGCGATGCGGACCGCCTTCGCGGGCGCCGACGACGCGACCCTCGCGGCCCTCGGCCGCCTCCTCCTCGACGCCATGGCGGCGAGCGGGAGCGAGGAGACGTGCCGCGCCATCGGCCGGGACGGCGACCTCGTGACCGCCGCCGAGATGCTGCCCGGCCGCCGTGGGTCGGGGGGCAACCCGCGGATGCGTGCCCTCCTCGACCGGGCCCTCGCCGGGCCGGCGCCGGCCGGTCCGGCCACCGCGTTGCCGCGGCCTGCCCACGCCCTGGCCTGCGCCGACCTGCGCCGTCGCCTGGCGGGGATCCTGGCCCGGGGCGAAGCCCCGCAGTTGCGGGAAACGCTGTTCGGCCGTGGCGGGCGGCGCCTGGAGGCCTCGGCGCTCCCTGGGGAGCCGTAGATCTCGAGGGTGACGCGCTCCGCGACCGATCCGCCCATGGTCCGAACGAGGCGACGGCCGCCGCTGCCGGACCGGCGCATCGGCCTAGATCCGGATCATGCTCCCCTCCTCCGTCATGACCCGCGCGGCCGGCCTCGACGCCCTTGCCGCCTTCCTGGCCGGTCCCGGTCCGGACTATGCCGCCGCCCGCAACACCGATCGCGGCCGGTCGGCGGCGCCGACGACCTCGGCGCTGTCGCCGTATCTGCGCCGCCGGCTGGTGACCGAGGCGGAGGTCGCCCGGGCGGCGATCCGGGCCTTCGGCGAGCGCGGGGCCGAAAAATTCGTCTCCGAGGTCTTCTGGCGCACCTACTTCAAGGGCCATCTCGAGACCCATCCCGAGGCGTGGTCGCGCTTCCTGGCCGGGCGCGAGGCTGCACGCGCGCGCCTCGCCTCCGAGCCCGGATTGCGCCGGACCTACGAGGGGGCCGTCGCGGGGCGGACGGGGATCGACGGCTTCGACGACTGGGCCGCGCAGCTCGTCGAGGAGAACTGGCTGCACAACCACGCCCGGATGTGGTTCGCCTCGATCTGGATCTTCACCTTGAGGCTGCCCTGGGAACTCGGCGCCGATCTCTTCCTGCGCCACCTCCTCGACGGCGATCCCGCGAGCAACACGCTGTCCTGGCGCTGGGTCGCCGGGCTGCACACGCGGGGCAAGCACTACCTCGCGCGGCGCGACAACGTCCGGGCCTTCACCGAGGGGCGCCACGATCCCGCCGGCCTCGACGAGGGAGCCGCCTGCCTCGACGAAGCGGTGCCGCCCCGGGAGGTGCCGCCGGCGCCGGCCGATCCCGCGCCCGACGGCCCGGTCGCCCTGTTCCTGCATCTCGACGACCTGCACCCGGAGAGCCTGCCCCTCGGCGGCGCCCGGGTGATGCGGGTCGGCGGCCTCGTCGCCTCCGTCGAGGGGGCGGCCGAGCGGGTCCGCGCCGCGGACGACGCGGCGATGGCGGATGCGCTCGTTCGCGCAGGCGCGCATTTCGGCTGCCCGGCCGGGCCGGTGCGGGAGGGGTGGGCCGGCGACCTGCCGGTGGTGACGCCGTTCGCTCCCCTCGGCCCCTCGGCCGAGGCGCTGCCGGCGGGCTGTTCCCGGATCCGGCGGGTATGGGACGAGCGGGCCTGGCCCTTGTCGAACCGCGGGTACTCGCGGCTGCGCGGGGCGATCCCGAAGGTGATGGGAGAAGGAGTTCTGACCTGATACTCCCGCGCCTTCGCATCGACGTGTCGATGTGAAGGCGTCCGGCGCATCAGCGCCGACGCCCGTTCGGGCTTGCCTCGCGCCTTCGAACAAGTCTGTTCGAAGGCGCGACGGTATAATGCGCTGCATCCGCTCGCAGAATTGACACCCTCCGCGTCATCCCGGGCTCCGCTTTCGCGGCCCCGGAATGACGCGGAGGGCTGCAATCCCGCCGCTCACCTTGAACAGGCCCCCGACATCCGTCGGCCAATATCCCGTCGAAGGAGAGTCGCGGGATCCCATCCCTCACACCTTGCGGCGATCCCGGACAAGCCCGGAATCGCCTGGAGAGGGGAGCCCCGCGTTTCACCGGGGCGGCGACGCGCTCACGCCGCCTTGGTCATCCCCGCCTCGTCGCGCTTCACGTCGTAGCGGTCCAGCATCATCAGCTTGTGCCAGACCTTGACGAAGTCGCGCACGAACCGCTCCTGCCCGTCGCGGCCAGCATAGATCTCGACCACCGCCCGGAGCTGCGCGTTCGAGCCGAAGACGAGGTCGCAGCGCGTCGCCGTGAACTTCGTCTCGCCGGTCTGCCGGTCGTCGAGGGTGAAGGCCGTGCCGGCCGGGTCCGCCTTCGTCCACTCGTAGTCCATGCTGGTGAGCACGGTGAAGAAGTCGTTGGTGAGCACGCCGACGCGGTCGGTGAAGATCCCGTGCCGCGAGCCGTCGTGGTTGAGGTTGAGCGCCCGCAAGCCCCCGGTCAGCACCACCCATTCGGGCGCGGTGAGCGCCAGCAGGTTGGCCTTGTCGAGGAAGACCTGCTCGGGGGCGACCCGGCCCTGGGTGATCTCGGCGAAGGACGGATCGACATAGTTGCGAAAACCGTCGACCAGGGGCTTCAGCCACTCGAAGCTCTCGGCGTCGGTCAGCGCGTCGGTGGTGTCCATCCGGCCCGGGACGAAGGGCACCGGCGTCGCGGATCCGGCTGCCTTCGCCGCCGCCTCGACCGCGGCGCAGCCGCCGAGCACGATGAGGTCGGCGAGCGAGACTTTCTTGCCCCCGGCGGCCTTGCCGTTGAACCCGGCCATGATGCCGCGCAAGGTTTCGATCACCGGCAGGGTGCGCCGGTTGACGGTCCAGCCCGATTGCGGCGCCAGGGCCAGGCGGGCCCCGTTGGCGCCGCCGCGCTTGTCGCTGTTGCGGTAGGTGGCCACCGACGAGAACGCCGTGAAGGCGAGGTCGGAGACCGACAGGCCGCTCTCAAGGATCTCCGCCTTCAGGGCGGCGATGTCGGCCTCATCCACGAGCGGATGGTCGACCGGCGGGATCGGGTCCTGCCACAGCAGGTCGTCCTCGATCTTGGCTTCCGGTCCGACATAGCGCTCCTTCGGACCCATGTCGCGGTGGGTCAGCTTGTACCACGCCTTGGAGAATTGCAGCGTGAAGTAGTCGAAATCGGACAGGAATTTCTCGCAGATCGCGCGATAGACCGGATCGGTCTTGAGCGCGATGTCGCTGGTCATCATCATCAGCGGGTGGGACTGGCCCGGGATGTGGGCGTCGGGCGTGCGCGGCGCGTCGGGATCGACCGGCTCCCATTGCAGGGCGCCGGCGGGGCTGCGGGTCGGCTTCCACTCGAACTTGAACAGGTTCTCGAGATAGCTGTTGTCCCAGGTGGTCGGATTCTGCGTCCACGAGCCCTCGATGCCGTTGGTCATCGTGTTCTCGGCCGCGCCCGTCCCGACCGGATTGTGCCAGCCGAGGCCCATCGCCTCGATCGGGGCGATGTCCGGCGGCGGGCCGATCCGGTCGGCCTTGACCATGCCGTGGCTCTTGCCGAAGGCGTGGCCGCCGGCGATCAGCGCGACGGTCTCCTCGTCGTTCATCGCCATGCGGGTGAAGGTGATGCGGATGTCGCGGGCCGAGCCCATCGGGTCGCCGTTGGCGTAGGGGCCCTCCGGATTGACGTAGATCAGCGACTGGTGCGACGCCGCGAGTGGGTTCTCGAGGTCGTAATCGGCCTCGCCGTTCTTGGCCCGCCAGCGCTTGTCGCGGTTGACCATCTCGTCGAACGACTTGACGTTGGTCGGATCCCACAGCTCCGGACCCCAGTAGGTCGAGTTGTCGGCTTCCCAGGCATCCTCGCGGCCGCCGGCGAAGCCGTAGGTCGGGAAGTTCATGATCTCGAGGGCGCAATTGCCGGTCAGCACCATCAGGTCGGCCCAGGACAGGGCGCTGCCGTATTTCTGCTTGATCGGCCAGAGCAGGCGGCGCGACTTGTCGGTGTTGCCGTTGTCCCACCAGCTGCTGATCGGCGCGAAGCGCTGCAGCCCCTGGCCGGCGCCGCCGCGCCCGTCGGCGATGCGGTAGGTGCCGGCGGAGTGCCAGGCCATGCGGATCATCTGCGGGCCGTAATTGCCGTAATCGGACGGCCACCACGACACCGAGCTGGTCAGGAACTGCTTGATGTCGTTCTTGAGCTGCTCGTAATCGAGCGACGCGAAGGCCGCCCGGTAATCGAACGCCTCGCCGAGCGGGTTCGCCTGCGGCCCGTTCTGATGCAGCACCTCGACCCGCAGACGGTCCGGATACCATTCCTCCAGCGTGGGCGGCGTCGTGAAGGCGCCGCCGACGCGGTCGCCGCCGAACGGGCATTTCCCCGACAGGACGTCAGTATAGGTTTCCACGCCGTCGTTCCTTCTGTGCCGATCGCGCAAGGCGATCCTGATGGGCGGGCGGACGGGCGGCGCAACGCGAGCCGCACCGCCCGGAAGTCGCGCGATGATCCGTCCGGGGCGATGTACTGGTATAGAGTATAAGAGGAGGGCCATCGAAGCGGCCAATGGACGATCCCGTCCGTGGCGCCGACTTTGGACAACGACCCTTCATCCCGGACCCGAACCGACCATACGATGCGCCGACGCAGATAGGCGCCACTTCCGCTGCGGCCACTCCGTCCGCGCTCGCCGCGTCACGGGGTCTCGGCGGGGGCCTTGCGGGGATGCCTGCTATCGGCCGCCGGCGCCGACCGCATCGGGTGGCGGCCGCATCGAGGGCCTGCCGTTACGGCATATGTGATGAATGCGCTCATCGCGTGGGCAATCGAACTCTCGCCTCCCGATGTCATGTATGGACGGCCCCC
>NZ_LABZ01000107.1 GCF_001043955.1 Methylobacterium tarhaniae
GCCCCGTAGGCGTTCTTGGCCGCGCGGGCGGTGCGGCGCTCGCGCAGGCGGGCCTGCTTGTCGGCCCGGGCCGGGCCGTCCGGATCGAGCGAGCACTTGAAGGTGACCAGCGGATGCAGCACCGCGACGGTGCGGACGAGCCCGGCCGCCTCCAGGTCGCCGACGACGGAGGCCGCCGGCTTGTAGGCCGGCGCCGCCTCCTCCCAGAGCAGCCGCTCGTCGCCGCAGACGACCACGCCGCCGAACGGGTTGCGGGCCAGGTCCTCCCGGCGCAGGCGGCCCTTGAGCTTGGCCTTCGCCTCGTGCCGCCCGAGCTTGCGCCCGGCGCCGTGGGCGAGCGACCAGAGCGCGTCGGCCCGGTCGGGGGCCGGCTCGACGAGGACGCTCACGTCGCCCCGCGAGCCCGGCACGACCACGGGCCCGCGATCGGCCGGGGCCGCGCCCTTGCGGTGGAGGTGGCAGCGGCAGCCGCCCGCCTCCACCGGCGTGACGCCGTTGTGGCAGAGATCGAGCAGGCATCGCCCCTCGGCCCCCAGCGCCGTGAGCGCCCGGTGGGCGACGAGGTCGCGGTTGGCCCGGGCCCAGGCCACGGCCGCGTCGTGGGCGGCGAGGTAGGCGTCGCCCTCCGGCGTGTCGGCCCGGAGCGGGGAGGCTCCGTGCCGCTCGGTGTGGGCGCGCAGGATCGATTCGCCCAATCCCCGGCTGCCGGTATGGACCAGCAGGGCGAGGCGGGCCGGTCGAGCCCGATCCGCGCCGCCGCGCCGGGATCGCGGATCTCGGCGACCGCCTGCACCTCCAGGAAGTGGTTGCCGTGCCCGACCGTGCCGAGGGAGGCGTCGTAGGCCGTCGGAGACACGCCGCGCTCGCGGAGCCAGCCGGCGACGTCGCCGTCCCACGGCGCGTCGAGCCCGTCGAGCCGCGCCGCAATCCGCTCCGGATCGGCCCGGCGCAAGGACAGGTCGGTCTGCCACAGGGCCATGCCGCAGCCGATATCGGAGCCGACCAGGACCGGCCGGATCAGGCCCTCCGACAGGAAGGCCGCCCCGACCGGGCCGTTCTTGCCGGGGTGGAGGTCCGGCATGCCGACGGTCTCGCGCATGCCGGGGAGTGCGCCGGTCTTCGTCGAGCTGGCGCAGGGCCTCGCCCTCGATCCAGGTCGAGGCGGAGGCAACCACGCGAACGCCGGGGGCGCGCGTGGCGATCATCGAATTGCCCATGAGGGAATGTGAATTCCGGGGTCGCCGGAGCGACCTGAAGACGAGCTTCAGCGAGCGGACAGGCCGCCTCGCCGCGTCAGAACGCCGGTCCGCCGCACGCGCAGCTTTCCTTGCGTCTTTGCCCCGTCAGAGGACGGGGCGGGCATGGATCGATTCCATGGCTCGCCCTCCTGCCGGGTCCAATCCCGGTCCACGTTGCGCAACTACCGCAACGGAAGCAGTCTGGCAATCCGTGAGTCGAGTGCCTTCAATAGCCCCGCCCCGCATCGACCGTGTCCGGCGGCGTCCTTCCCTGCCGCACCGCTTCGGCCGCGGCGAGCAGGGTGCGGGCGACGGCCTGAGGGCTCGCCTCGCAGGCCTCGTGCGGGGTGATGCGGATCGCCGGGTGGTCCCAGAACGGGTGCTCGGGCGGCAACGGCTCGGCGGCGAACACGTCGAGAGCCGCACCCGCGAGGTGGCCGGAATCGAGCGCCGCCAGAAGGTCGGCCTCGACCAGATGCTCGCCGCGGCCGACCTGGATCAGGGTGCCGCCGGGCTTGAGGCGCGAGAGGAGCGCGGCGTCGAGGATGCCGCGCGTCTCCGGCGTCAGCGGCAGCAGGTTCACCAGGACCTCGCTCGCGCCGAGCATGGCGGCCAGCCCGTCCGTCCCGTGATGGTGGGTGACCCCGGGATCGGCCGGTTGCGGCGTGCGGCTCCAGGCCCGCACCGGAAAGCCGAGGGTGGCGAGGTCGGCCGCGACCCGCCGTCCGATCTTTCCGTAGCCGAGGAGGCCGACCGGCACCGCGCTCGCGTCCCGTGGGTAGAGGCGCCGCCAGACCCGGTCGCGCTGGTTCTCGGCGTAAGCGGCGAAGCGGCGCTGGTGGCCGATGACGTGCCAGAGCACGAAGCCCGACATCGCCCGCGCCTGGTCGGGATCGACCACCCGCACCACCGGCAGGCCGGGCGGGCGCCCGGGGCAGGCGAGCAGGTTGTCGACGCCCGCCGCGATCGAGCACAGGGCCGCGAGGTTGGGATAGCGCGCCAGCGCGTCGGCGGGCGGGCGCCAGCCCAGCGCCAGGCGCACCCGCTCCGGGTTCTCCGCCGGATGGTCGAGGATCTCGACCCGGTCGGCGATCTGGCTGAGCGCCGCGCCGAACAATCCGCGCAGGTCGGTGGTGCTGCTCAGGAGCACGCAGGGAAGGCGGTCCATCGTCGGGGCCTGTATCCTCGATGCGGAAAGTCGATCCGGCACTTGGATCAATCATCTGCGGTGTCATCCCGGGGCTCGCCAAAGGCGAGAGCCTGTGATCCATGACCGCTGACGAGGCAACACTAAGCTGAACGCGGTCCGCGTTCTTCTCCAAAGTCGGCGTTTATGGATCCCGGGTTCCGCTGCGCGGCCCCGGGATGACGATGGAGGGGGTCAGACCCGTCGCGGTCTCGCAGCAGCCCTTCACGCCGCCTGCCGCAGCCGGCCCGGCACCGCGTCGAGAAGCGCGCGGGTATAGGGATGCTCGGGGTTGGCGAAGAGCGCGCTCGCGGTCTTGAGCTCGACGATCTCGCCCTGGCGCATCACCGCGATCCGGTCGCAGATCTGCGCCGCCACCCTGAGATCATGGGTGATGAACAGCATCGACAGGCCGAGGCGGGCTTTCAGGTCTTCCAGCAGCGCCAGCACCTGCGCCTGGACCGAGACGTCGAGGGCCGAGACCGCCTCGTCGGCCACCAGCACCTCGGGTTCGAGGGCGAGCGCCCGGGCGATGCCGATGCGCTGGCGCTGGCCTCCGGAGAATTCGTGGGGAAACCGCTCCAGCGCCTTCTCGTCGAGGCCGACGAGCGAGAGGAGGCGGCGCGCCCGCTCCATCGCTTCCGCTGGCGCCACCCCGTGCGCCACCGGCCCGTCGGCGATGATCTTACCCACGCTGCGGCGCGGGTTGAGCGAGGCGAAGGGGTCCTGGAACACCATCTGAATCCGGCTGCGGGCCTGGCGCAGGGCCTCGCCCTCGAGCCCGGTCAGGTCGGTCTCGCCGAGGCGCACGCGTCCGGCATCGGGCTCGATCAGCCGCATGACCAGGCGGGCGACCGAGGATTTGCCCGAGCCCGATTCCCCGACGAGGCCGAGCGTCTCGCCGCGATGGAGCGTGAAGGCGACGTCCCGGGCCGCCGCCGTGCGCCGCGGCGCCCGCCACAGCCCGCCGCCGGTGACGTAGGTCTTCTGCAGGCCCACCACCTCGACCGCCTTCGGGCCCGAGAGGGGAGGGCGGGTCGGCGGGTCCATGGTCGGCACGGCGGCGAGCAGGGTGCGGGTATAGGCCGCCTGGGGCCGGCCGAGCACGGCGCTCGCCGGGCCTTCCTCCACCACGCGCCCGTGGCGGAGCACCAGCACACGGTCGGCGATCTCCGCCACCACGCCGAAATCGTGGGTGATGAACAGGACCGCCATGTTGCGGCGGCGCTGGAGGTCGCGGATCAGCTTCAGGATCTGGGCCTGGGTCGTGACGTCGAGGGCGGTCGTCGGCTCGTCGGCCACCAGCACGGCCGGTTCCAGCGCCAGCGCCATCGCGATCATCGCCCGCTGGCGCTGCCCGCCCGAGAGCTGGTGCGGGTAGGAGCGGACGATCTGCTCGGGGTTGGGCAGCCCGACCTCGCCGGCCAGCGCCACCGCGCGGGCGCGGCGCTCCTTGGGGGTCAGCTGGCCATGGGCCTCGAACATCTCGGCCATCTGGTCGCCGATCCGCATCAGCGGGTTGAGCGCCGTCATCGGCTCCTGGAAGATCATCGCGATCCGCCGGCCGCGGGTGTCGCGCCAGCCCGCCTCGTCCTGGCCTAACAGGTCGGTGTCGCCGAGGCGGATGCTGCCCGAGACCGGCCGCACCGCCTTCGGCAGCAGGCCCATCAGCGCGTGGGCGCACATCGACTTGCCGGAGCCCGACTCGCCGACGAGGCACAGGATCTCGCCGGCCACGAGATCGAAGGACACGCCGTCGACGGCGTTCGCCCGGTCGCCGCCCTCCGGCAGGGCGAGGCTCAAGGAGCGGACCGCGACGGCGGCCCGCTTCGTGTCGGCATCCATCTCAGCGCTCCCGGGACAGGCGCGGGTTGAGGGCGTCGTTCAGCCCCTCGCCGATCAGGTTGAGGGCCAGCACGGTGAACAGGATGAGGAGGCCCGGGAAGGCGGTGATCCACCAGGCCTGCCGGATCACCGTGCGGCCGGCCCCGACCATGTAGCCCCAGGACATCCGGTTCGGATCGCCGAGGCCGAGGAAGGAGAGGGAGGATTCGAGCAGGATCGCGGTGGCGACCATCAGCGAGGCCAGGACCACGATCGGCGACAGGGTGTTGGGGAGAACCTCCCGGCGCAGGATGGTGAAGGTGGTCTGCCCCGTCACGATCGCCGCCTGGACGTATTCGCGCGAGCGCAAGGAGAGCACCTCGCCCCGCACCAGCCGGGTCACCGGCGGCCAGCTCACCAGCGCGATGGCGAGGATCATCGAGGAGAGCGAGGGCTGCAGGATCGCCACCAGCACGATGGCGAGCGCGAAGCTCGGCACGGTCTGAAACAGCTCGGTGAAGCGCATCAGGGCATCGTCGACCCGGCCGCCGAGATAGCCGGCGAGCGCGCCGAGCGGCACGCCGATCAGGAGGGCGGCGAGCGTCGAGACCAGGCCGACGATGAGCGACACCCCGGCCCCGTGCATCAGCCCGGCGGCGATGTCGCGCCCGAGCGCGTCGGTGCCGAGCGGCACCCGCTCCAGGGTGAAGGGCGGCACGAAGGGTCTTTGCACCATGCGCCAGGGCGAGGTCGGGTAGAGGATCGGGGCGAGCAGGGCCGCGGCGACGACGCAGGTGAGGATCACCAGCCCGATCACCGCGCCCGGATGGCGCAGGAAGGCGGCGAGCGGGCCGCGGCGGCGCGACCGGACGGGGGCGGCCAGGGGCACGGCGTTGTCCATCACGCCACCTCGATGCGGGGATCGACCGCGCGGTAGACCACGTCGGTGACGAGGTTGAAGACCAGCACCATCGCGGAGGAGACCACGAAGACGCCGAGCAGGAGATTGTAGTCGCGCTGGAGCAGGGCCTCGTACATCAGGCGCCCGATCCCCGGCCAGGCGAACACCGTCTCGGTGAGCACCGCGCCGCCGACCAGGGTGCCGGCCTGGAGGCCGGCCAGCGTCACCACCGGCAGGAGGGCGTTGCGCAGGATGTGCCGGCGCTGGATCACCCGTTCCGTCAGGCCCTTGGCCCGCGCCGTCTTCACGAAGTCGAGCCGCGAGACTTCGAGCATCGAGGAGCGGGTCATCCGCACGTAGACCGCCATGAAGAACAGCCCGAGGGTCATGGCCGGAAGCACCAGGTGGCGGGCGATGTCGAGGGCGCGGGCGAGCCCGGTATGGCCCGCCCCCACGGTCTCGAAGCCGAAGCTCGGCAGCCATTCGAGCCGGACCGAGAACAGCAGGATCGCCATCAGCGAGACCCAGAACAGGGGCGTGGCGTAGAACAAAAGGGCGAGGCCGGTGATCGCCGTATCGGCCGGCGTCCCGGCCCGGCGCGCCGCCAGCGAGCCGAGCAGCACGCCGAGCGAGAGCGAGATCGCGAAGGCGCTGCCGGTGAGGAGCAACGTCGCCGGCAGCCGCTCGCCGATCAGCGTCGCCACCGGCATCTGCTGGCGCACCGAATAGCCGAGATCGAGCCCGGCGATGCTGCGAAGATACGCGGCGAGCTGGCTCGGCAGCGGCTGGTCGAGGGCGAACTTTTCTCGGAGCTGGGCGATGAAGGCCTCGTCGCCCGCCCCCGCCTCGCCGGCCATCACCAGGGCCGGGTCGCCGGGGGCGAGGCGGATCAGGAAGAAGTTCAGGACCACGATGGCGAGGAGCACCACGATGCCCTTCGCGATCCGCCGCGCGACGAAGCCCAGCATGCCGTCAGCCCTCAGCGCTCGATCCAGGCATCGCGGAAGCCGTCATTGACCCCGATGCCGGTGGTGACGAGGTCGTGGACCTTGCAGCGGGTGATGGTGGGGAATTGCAGTTCCAGCAGCCAGGCCACCGGCGCGTCCTCGACCAGCGTCCTCTGCACCGCCTCGTAGATCGGCCGGCGCTTGTCGTCGCCCACCGCCGACGCGCCTTGCGCGAAGGCCTCGTCGACGCTCGGGTTGGAATAGCCCTCGACGTTGTTGAACGGCGAGCCCTTGGCGATCTGCGACGAGACGTAGTTGCGCCCGACCCCCAAGGCGGGGTCGCCGTATTGGTAGAGGTAGGTGAAGGCGATGTCGTAGTCCCACTCGGAGGTCTTCTGGTTCCAGCCGGCGACGTCGGTCGCCACCAGCTCGACCTTGATGCCGACATCCTCGAGATTCTGCTTCACGGCCTCGGCCCAGCGCTGCCAGGTCTCGCCGTAAGGCAGCGGCAGGAGGCGCACGGTCTCGCCCTTGTAGCCGGATTCCTTCAGCAGCGCCTTGGCCTTGGCCGGATCGTAGGAATACTTCCCGGCCTTCGGGTCGTGGTAGCGCACCGTGGAGGAGAACGGGCCCGTGGCCGGCTTGCCCAGCCCGTTCCAGACCACGTCGCGGGCGAAATCCCGGTCGAGCGCGTAGGAGACCGCCTGGCGGAAGGCCTTGTTGGCCATCGGGCCCTTGCGGTTGTTGAGCCAGAGCCAGGAATGCGGGCTGAAGAACTCCCAGCCCTTGGTGGTCGAGCAGGCGCCCTTGAGCGCCGAGAGGCGCTGCACGTCGAAATTCTCGACGGAGCCGCCGGGCAGGATGTCGACCTTGCCGGTCTCGAACGCCACCGCCCGGGCGGCGGCGTCCGGGATCACGTGCCAGTAGATCTCGTCGAGATAGGGTTTTCCGGCGATGTGGTAGTTCGGGTTCTTCACCAGCCGGATGTAGGAGCCCTTCTTCCACTCCTTGAACATATAGGGGCCGGTGCCGATCGGCGTGTTGTTGGCCGGGTTGGTCTTGTAGTCGGTGCCGGCATAGATGTGCTTCGGGATCATCGGCAGCGAGCCGACCTCGAAGATGCCGAGGAACGGCCCGAACGGCTCGGAGAGCGTGAACACCACGGTGTAGGGATCCGGCGCCGTCACGCTCGCCACCCGGGCGAGGTTGCCGCGGGCACGGGCATGGGTCTGGCGCAGCAGCTCGACCGAGAAGACCGCGTCCTCGGCGGTGAACGGCTTGCCGTCGTGCCAGGTGGCGTTCTTCACGAGCTTGAAGGTGTAGGTCTTGCCGTCGTCGCTCATGCTCCAGCTCTCGGCGAGGCCGGGCAGGGCTTTGAGGGCGGAATCGTAGCGCAGCAGGCCCTCGTAGATATTGCCGGCCACCATCTGGGTCGGGCCGTTCTGCACCATCGCCAGCATCAGGCCGGGCGGCTCCGGCTGGATCACCGCATTGGCGGTGCCGCCGGGCTTCGGTGACTGGGCCAGGGCCGTGCCGGCCAGCGCCAGGGAGAGCACGGTGCCGGCCATGAGCGTCTTGAGCATCTTGTGTCCCTCTTGGTCCCCGTCGCGGCGTTGAAGATGCGCGCTCTTCCCCTCTCCCGAGTGGGAGAGGGGTCGGGGGATCGAAGATCCCGCGTGAGGGTGGCTCGGTTTGCGCAATGACCCTGAACCGTCGAGCTGCGCAGCTCACCGCTTGGCGGTTTATTCGGCGCCCGAGCCACCCTGCGCGATCTTCGATCGCCCCTCCCCCTCTCCCACACCTTGCAGCGATACCGGGCAAGCCCGGCATCGCCTGGAGAGGGAATCCCGCGCGCTACTCGGCAGCGGGCGTCTGTCGTCGCGCTACTCTTTGTAATCCGGGTCGCTGCGCTCCAGCATGCGCTTGAAGGCAGCCCACTCGGTGTCGGGCACCGCGCCCGCCTCCATCTTGTCGTAGAACGAGGCGTATTGGCCGGCGGTCTTCGCGGCCACCGCCACTGACGGGCGGATCAGCGGGGCGCCTGCGGCTTGCAGCGCGAGCTGCGCCCGGCACGAGCGCTCCAGGTTGTGCATCAGCTTGAACGCTTCCGCCACCGACCGGCCGCAGGTCAGCATGCCGTGGTTGCGCAGCACCATCACCGGCTTGTCGCCGAGATCGGCCACCAGGCGCTGGCGCTCGTCGAGGTCGAGGGCGATGCCCTCATAGTCGTGGTAGGCGAGGCGGCCGGCGAATTGCATCGACCACTGGTTGAGCGGCAGCAGCCCCTCTTCCTGGCAGGAGACGGCGACGCCCGCCACCGTGTGGGTGTGGAGCACGCAGGAAGCGTCCTCCCGGGCGGCGTGGACCGCGCTGTGGATGGTGAAGCCCGCCGGGTTGATGCCGAGCCCGCAGGGATCGTCGAGCACCCGCCCATCGAGGTCGACGGTGACGAGGTTGCCGGCCTTCACCTCCTCGAAGCGCAACCCGTAGGGATTGATCAGGAAGCGGTGCTCCGGCCCCGGCAGGCGGGCCGAGATGTGAGTGTAGATGCTGTCGTCGAGGCCGAGGCGGTGGATCAGCCGATACGCCGCCGCCAGGTCGACGCGGACGCGCTGCACGCTCTCCTCGGCGGACGAATGAGCAGATGATGCCATCGGACCTCCTCGCGGGCAGTGTCGGCCCGAGCCGAATATGCCGCACATCTTCGCGTGAGCAGGCCGTCCCGCGAAGACAACTCTCCGCCGGCAGCCGATCCAGGGCCGGATGTTCGGATCATCATCCGGTGCCAGGGTAGACTGGCCCGACCCGGCCCGGCGATCAAGCTGAAAGTGTCGACAATCGACGCCTAAGCATTGCACACTGCGACCACGGAGGTGCGATGCGCGCGATATCCCCACCCGTCGGATTGCCGGTGCTGGCCGAGAGCGATCTCGTGCGCCAGGTCGCGCGCCGGCTCACCGACGCGATCGTGCAGGGGCGGCTGCCTCCCGGCGCCAAGGTGGCGGAGGCGGCCGTTGCCCGCGAGCTCGGCATCAGCCGGGCGCCGGTGCGGGAGGCGGCGCGGCTCCTCGAGAGCCAGGGCCTGCTCAAGGCCTCGCCGCGGCGCGGCTTCTTCGTGCGCGAGCTCTCGGCCAAGGACGTGGACGAGCTCTACGACCTGCGCCTCTGCGTCGAGCGCCACGCCGCGGTCGAGGCGGCACGCCGCCTGACGCCGGCGATGCGGGAGGGCTTGCGCCGCCAGCTCGACGTGATGCGGGAGCTGGCCCGGCGCGACGACCCGGCGATGATCGTCGAGGCCGATTACCAGTTCCATCGGCTGATCTGCGAAGCCGCCGGCAATGCCCGCCTGCTGCGCCTGTTCGACGGGCTGGCCTCGGAATTGCGGATCGTGATCGGGCTGATCGGCCGGCTCTACGACGATTCGCAAGAGATCGCCCGCACCCACGAGCCGGTGCTCGCCGCCATCGAGGCCGGCCACCCGGAGCGGATCGTCGCCCATGTCGACCACCATATCGGCGTCGCCCGCCGGGAGGTCGTCCGACTGGTGCAGAGCCTCACCCTCACCCCCTGACGTCGGAGTTCCCATGAAGGCCGTCCATTCCGAGGACCATCGCAGCCACGATCCGAAGTTCTTCCTGGTGCGCGGCCAGGTGAAGCCCGCCGCCGACCAGCCGGAGCGGGCCGACCGTCTGCTCGCCGGCCTCAAGGCCGGGAACCACGCGGTGGTGGCGCCGCAAGCCCACGGTGCCGGCGCCCGGGCCCGCGTGCACAGCCCCGATTACCTCGCCTTCCTGGCCGAAGCCTGGGAGGCCTGGGAGGCCCTGCCCGACCACGGGCCCGAGATGATCGCCAACATCCACCCGGTGCGCGAGGCGGCCACCTACCCGACCCATATCGTCGGGCGGCTCGGCTGGCATACCGTGGACACCGCCTGCCCGATCGGCCCGGGCACCTATGCGGCAGCCTCCGCCGCGACCGACGTCGCGGCGAGCGCGGCGCAACTCGTCCTCGACGGCGAGGACGCGGCCTATGCGCTCTGCCGCCCGCCCGGCCACCACGCCTATCGCGACCGGGCCGGGGGCCATTGCTACTTCAACAACAGCGCGGTCGCGGCCGCCCACTTGCGCCAGAGGCATGCGCGCGTGGCGGTGCTCGACGTTGACGTGCATCACGGCAACGGCACGCAGGGGATCTTCTACCGCGACCCGTCCGTCCTCACCGTCTCGCTCCACGCCGACCCGCGCGGCTTCTACCCCTTCGTCTGGGGCTATGCCCACGAGCGCGGGGAAGGGGAGGGGATCGGCGCCAACCTGAACCTGCCGCTGCCGCTCGGCACCGGCGACGACGATTACCTGGCGGTGCTGGAGGGCGTGGCCACCCGCACGGTTCGGGCCTTCGCCCCGACCGCCCTGGTGGTGGCCCTCGGCCTCGACGCCTCGGAGCACGATCCGCTCGCCGGCCTCGCCATCACCACGGACGGCTTCCGCCGCATCGGCGCGGCCTTGGCCCGCCTGAATCTCCCGACCGTGCTGGTGCAGGAGGGCGGGTACCTCTCGGACCTGCTGGGCGAGAACCTGACGGCCGTCCTCGCCGGCTTCGAATCCGCCCGCTAGGAGGGGGTTTCCGATGGCCTTCGCCTGCACGATTCCCGCGGTCCCGACCGTCCAGGTCGACGACGACACGGTCCGCATCACCCGCTGGGATTTCCCGCCCGGCGCCGTCACCGGCTGGCACGAGCACGGCTGGCCCTATTTCGTGGTGATGATCACCGAAGGCACCCTGCGCATCCACGACGGCACGAATGTCACCGAGGTGCCGCTCGCCCACGGCCAGTCCTATCGCCGCCCGGCCGGCATCCGCCACGACGTCCAGAACGGTTCCGACCACCCGATCGCCTTCGTGGAAATCGAGGTGAAGCGGCCGGAGGGGCTGGCGGGCTGACCCGCAAAAGGAAGCGGCCGGAGCGTGAGCCCCGGCCGCCAATCTTAACGAAGGCTCTGCGTGCCGATCAGCGCAGGAGCTGCAGGATGCCCTGCTGGGCCTGGTTGGCGAGCGACAGGGCCGAGATCGCCAGCGAGTTGCGGGTCGACAGGGCCTGCGAGTTCGCCGCTTCCTCGTTCAGGTCGGCGCTGGTCAGGTCGGCGGCGCCGCTGCCCAGGATGTTGATCAGGTTCTTCGAGAAGTCCTGGCGGTTCTGGACCACAGTCAGGTTCGCACCGAAGGTCGACGACTGGGCCCGCAGCTGGCTGGTCGCCGTGGTGATGCTGCTGAGCGCGGCGTTGATCTCGTCGTCCGTCTGGAAGCCGCCGGTCACCTTGCTGAGGCCGAGACCATCCGCATCGAGGTCGGCACCGGTGACGTCGATGCTGGACGAGCCCGTCTCGTTGAAGGTGATGTGGAGGGTGTTCTCCTTCGGGTCGCTCGTGTTGCGGTAGATCAGGTTGATGCCGTTGAAGCTGGTGTCCTTGGCCTGCTGGGTGATCTGGCTCAAGAGCTCGTTGAACTGCTTCGCCAGAGTCTGGCGGGTGGTGTTCGTCGAGCCGGTGGCGTCCTTGCCGGTCGAGCTGATCGCCACCGCGGTGTTGGTCGCCGTGCCGTTGACGGTCGAGGTCTGCGCACCGAAGCCGATGTTGACGTTGTTGCCGGGCGTCGTTCCCTGGGCGGGCGTCACGGTGATCTGCTGTGACGCCCCGATCTTCGTCGAGCTGAGCACCAGCTTGTTGTTGGCGTCCAGGCTGGCCGTGACGTTGCCGGCCAAGCCCGTATCCGCCGCGATCTGAGCGTTGATCGCATCCACGATGTTGGCCCTGGTGGCGGTGGCAGCGGTACCGCCGACAGCTGCAATCTGAGTCGCATCCACCGCGATCGTCTTGGCTGGACCAGAGCCGAGCTGGATCGTGAACGACGCGTTGGCGGGGGCCGTGAAAGAGGTGCTGGCGGCGAGGGCGGTCGAGCCGGTGATGATCGCCTTCGCCGAGCCGTCCGTGGCATCGGAGCCGACGGAGGACAGGCCGGTGGCCGCCGTGCCGGTGCCGGCCGTGGAGACACCGCCGGCCGCGCCCGTCGTCGCGCCGAACCCGACATCGACCTGCGTGCTGCCCGAGGGCGGGGCCGCGATGTTCACGATCACGGCGCTGCCGGGACCCACATCCTGCGACGTGAATTCGACCTTGCCGCCGTTGATGGCAGCCGTCACCGCCGAACCTGCAGCCTTCAGCTGCACATTGTAGGCGTCGGCCAGGTCGGCGCTGCTCGGAGCAGTACCGACGGCGGTGCCGTCAGACTTGAGGCTGGTCGAAGTAACTGCCAGCGAAGTCGTCGTGAATCCATCGCTGACAGAGAGGAACGAACCTGCAGTGGCAGTGAAGGCCAGCGTAGGCACGTTGTTTGCCGCCGTGAACTTCGCGCCGGTCGCAGTGCCTGCCTTTCCGAAGCCGAGATCGAGCGTGGAGCTGGCCGACCCTGCCACGGAGAGCTGCTGGGTTGCGCCCGTGCTGGTCGTGGTGAAGCTAAGACGACCGTCGCTGCCGACCGAGGCGGCGACCTTGCCCTTCAGCGCGGACGAGTTGGAGATCTGGCTGTTGATCGCCGTGACCAGCTGGGACGCAGAGATCTTTGTTGCATCCGCGCCGTTGTTGCCCAGGGTTGCGCCGTCGAGACGGATGGTGGTCTTGGTCTTGCCGCCGTCGAGCGAGATGTCCAGAGAGCCGTCCTTGCCGAGGGTCGAGAAGTCCTGCGTGCCGTCCGTGGTTCCAGCGAGAGTCCCGTAGCTCTTGCTGCTGCTCACGGCGGCGGCGGTGGCGGGGAGACCATTGGAGGTGGTGCCCTTGTCCGAGAGCGCCTGGTTCGCAGCCGACTTGGCGGAGTCGACGAGCTTCTGGATCGAGGTGATACCCTGGCTGGCCGCCTTGATGGCTTGGACGCCGTTCGACAGACCGTCGAGCAGGTTGCCGAGGTCGCCCGCGCGCGAGGTCAGGTTCTGCGCGGTGAAGAAGTTGATCGGGTTGTCGAGGGCCGAGTTGACCTTCTTGCCGGTCGACAGGCGGGTCTGCGTCGTGGAGAGCAGGCTGGCCGTGTCCTGGAGCGACAGGAGGTTCTGCCGGGTCGCGGCCGACAGGGTGATGCTGGACGACATGGGGACGATCCTTATTGATCGGCGAGAGCCATCTTTTTGATGACGCCCCAGCTTGGCTCGGCGAGCGTTGCGCACATCTTAATGTGATCCGGAGTGCTGGGCGGCTTCGTGCCGTATGGTTAATCTCTCATGAAAGCGCGGGGCGGGGGGATGATTGCCGGCGCAGACGATGAAAGCTTAAGGAACCGAGCATAGGCCTTTCTCCCATGACCGTGGGCCCGCGGGTGAAGGCGGACATCGCGATCGATGAGGCGAGCGGCGGACGATCCGCACCACCCGAAAGCCCCCGAAGACTCGCTCCCGAGACCCGCCATGCCCCTGCGCATCAACCTCAAGCCGAACGAACGCCTGATCATCAACGGCGCGGCGATCCGCAACGGCGACCGCGCCACCAGCCTCCTGATCGAGAACACGTGCCGGTTCCTGCGCGAGAGCGAGATCATCACCGAGAGCGAGGCCGACACCGCCTGCAAGCAGCTCTGCGTGACGCTCCAGCTGATCTACCTCGCCGACCATCCGCAGGAGGCCGACGACCTCCTGGTGCGCCAGTCGAACGCGCTCCTCCAGGCGATGCCGACCAGCGCGCCCTACCTCGTGGCGATCCAGGACGAGCTTGCCGCCAAGCAGTACCACCGCGCCCTGAAGGTCGGCCGCGAGCTCGTCGCCTACGAGCGCGCCCTGCTCAAGCGTCCCGAGGCCCCGGCCGACGCGACGTCACCCTCCTGACAACGCTTCGCAACGTATCCGCCCCGGCCCGGCCGCAATGGGCGGCGATGACGCGGGCATGAGCGACCGCATCGGCATCGACTGGAGCACACCCGCGCAGCTCGTCGTCTGGCCGGGCGACGAGACCGGCGAGCGCCCGACCGTGACGCTCCGCGAGGCGGTGGCGGAGGCGGGCCGGATCGCGACCGGGGTGGTCTGGATCGTGCTCGCCGACGGGCGCATCCTGCGGCCGGGCCAGATCGCCGAACTGCGGGCGGCGCTGCCGCCGGGCTGACCGCGCCGGGCCGACGGCCAGCGACGGATCGCCTCCCAACCTCTTCCAGCACCCGCGCGTTGCCCCGTTCTGACAACCGGAGGGGTGATGCTGATCTTCGAATGGATCGCGGGCGTGCTCGTCGTCGCGGTCCTGCTCGCCGCGGTGGCGCGTCGCCTCGGGGCGCCGTTCCCGGCCTTCCTCGCCATCGGCGGGGTGGTGCTCGCCTTCGTGCCGCAGGTGCCGCGTGTCGACCTCGATCCGGACCTGGCGCTGGCCCTGTTCCTCGCCCCGGTCCTGCTCGACGCCGCCTACGACACCAGCCTGCGCGACCTCAAGCGCAACTGGCTGCCGGTCGCGGGCCTCGTCGTCGGCGCGGTCGGCGTGACCACGGCGGCGGTCGCCCTGGTGGCGCGCTGGCTCGTGCCCGACATGCCGCTCGCCGCCTGCATCGTGCTCGGCGCCATCGTGGCGCCGCCGGACGCGGTGGCGGCGCTCTCGGTGCTGGCCCATGTCCGGCTGCCCCACCGCCTCGTCACCATCCTCAAGGGCGAGAGCCTGTTCAACGACGCCTCGTCCCTGCTGATCTACCGCCTCGCGCTGGGGGCGGTGGCGACGGGATCGTTCTCGGCCGCCGAGGTCGCCCCGACCTTCCTGATCGGCGTCGTCGGCGGGCTCGTCGCCGGGCCGGTCCTGGCCTGGCTCTATGTCCGGCTGATGCGCCGGGTCACCGATCCGCCGAGCGCCGTGGTGCTGCAATTCGTCGCCACCTTCGGCCTCTGGCTCGCCGCCGAGCGGGTCGAGGTCTCGGGCGTGCTCACGGTGGTGAGCTTCGGCCTCACCGTGTCGCGGCTCTCGCCCCAGACCATGCCGGCCCACCTGCGCGTCACCTCCAACACCGTCTGGGAGACGGCGGTGTTCGTGCTCAACGTGCTCGCCTTCGTGCTGATCGGCCTGCAGATCGGCCCGATCCTCGAAGGCCTGAGCCCGGCCGAGCGCAGCCACACCGCGGTCGTCGCCGCGGCGGTGTTCGGCACCACGATCCTGGTGCGGCTCGCCTGGGTGCTCGGCGCCCGGGCGGTCGCCCGGCTCTGGCACCGCCTCGCCGGGCCGATCGGGCCCGCGCCGATCGGGCTGCGCTCCGGCACGACGGTGGCGTGGTGCGGCATGCGCGGCGTCGTCACCATCGCGCTGGCGCTGGCGCTTCCCGGCGATTTCCCGCACCGCGACCTCGTGGTGCTGACGGCGTTCTGCGTCGTGCTCGGCACCCTGGTGATCCAGGGCCTCTCCTTGCGCCCGCTGCTGGCCTGGTTCTCCCTGGGCGACGACGATCCGGTCGGGATCGAGGTCGGCCGGGCCCGGGCCGCGGCCTACCGGGCGGCCCGCGACAGCCTGGCCGAGGAGCGCTCGCCCCATGCCGAGGCCCTGCGGCGGGAATTCGATGCGGGCATCCGCGAGGCCGAGGCCCATGACGAGGGCCTCGCCCCGGCGAGCCTGCCCGCCGACGCCCTGCGGAGGCGCGCCGTCGAGGCCGCTCGCGCCACCATCCTGTCCTTGCGCGAGCGCGACGAGATCGGCGACGACGCCTACCTGCGCCTCGAGGAGGAGCTGGACTGGGCCGAGCTCAGCGCCACGCCGCGGGAGGAGGTGGTGCCGTGATGGTCCCGGCGCGGTGCCGGGCCGCGCCGGATGCACGGCAAAAACGATGGTCAGACCCGAACGGTTGATTGTATCCCGTGCGGGCTTGAGACGAAAAACCTGCGCCTGGGCGAGCGACGTCCCGCGCGGGAACGAAGACACGCACGAGCGAGACGCCATGCACGCCACCCGAATGCCCTCGTCCCGGCCGCCATCCTGGATGTCGCGGTTCTTCACGAGCGGGCCCGTCACCTGCATCGAGGACCTGCGGGTGCTCGCCGAGCGGCGGGTGCCGCGGATGTTCTACGACTACGCCGATTCCGGCTCGTACACCGAGGGCACCTACCGGGCGAACGAGGACGATTTCTCGCAGATCAAGCTGCGCCAGCGGGTCGCCGTCGACATGACGAACCGCACGCTCGCCAGCACCATGGTGGGCCTGCCGGTGAGCATGCCGGTGGCGCTCGCGCCGACCGGCCTGACCGGCATGCAGCACGCCGACGGCGAGATCCTGGCGGCCCGCGCCGCCGCGAAGGCCGGCGTGCCCTTCACCCTCTCGACCATGAGCATCTGCTCGATCGAGGACGTGGCCGAGAACACCGACGCGCCGTTCTGGTTCCAGCTCTACGTGATGCGCGACCGGGACTTCATCGACCGGCTGATCGACCGCGCCAAGGCGGCGCAATGCTCGGCGCTCGTGCTCACCCTCGACCTCCAGATCCTGGGCCAGCGCCACAAGGACGTGAAGAACGGCCTCTCGACCCCGCCCCGGATGACGATTCCCAACATCATCAACCTGGCGACGAAGCCGCGCTGGTGCCTCAACATGCTGCGCACGCAGCGGCGCACCTTCCGCAACATCGTCGGGCACGCGCAAGGGGTCGGCGATCTGCGCTCGCTCTCCTCCTGGACCGCCGAGCAGTTCGACCCCCGCCTCAACTGGGACGACGTCAAGCGCATCCGCGACCGCTGGGGCGGCAAGCTCATCCTGAAGGGCATCCTCGACCCCGAGGACGCGGAACTGGCCGCGCAGAGCGGCGCCGAGGCCCTGATCGTCTCCAATCACGGCGGCCGTCAGCTCGACGGCGCGATCTCGTCGATCGCGGCGCTCCCGTCCATCGTCGAGACGGTGGGCGACCGGATCGAGGTCTTGATGGATGGCGGCATCCGCTCGGGGCAGGACGTCATCAAGGCGCTCGCGCTCGGCGCCCACGGCGTCTTCATCGGCCGCGCCTTCCTGTACGGGCTCGGGGCCGGCGGCGAGGCGGGCGTGACCCAGTGCCTGGACATCATCCGCAAGGAGCTCGACGTCACGATGGCGATGTGCGGCCTGCGCGACGTGCGCCAGGTCGACGAGCGGATCCTGGCCGGCAAGCCGGCCCTGGCCAATCGGCCGTTCTGACGGCAGGCGCCGCCCGGCCTGGAGGCCGGGCGGCGCGCGATCCCTTACATGCGGTGCATGCGGCGGTGCATCATGTGATGACGATGCATCATGTGCCGCCGGTGCATCATGTGGCGGCGATGCATCATGTGCCGGTGCATCCGGTGATGGCGCATCATCCGGCGCTCGCCGCGGGTCATCTGCACGGTCTCCACCATGGGAGCCGCCTGGATGCCGGCCGGGCTCGCCGGGGCAGCGGAGGCCGCGCCGATGCCGAAGGTGAGGCAACCGAGAACGGCCGCCGCCGCGAGGCCCAGAGTCGTCTTCTTCATCGTTGGTGTCTCCTCTGCGCGACCCCCGCCCGGTGGCGGAGGCCGGCCCGCCGGAGCGGCGGGCTCCCCGCTCAAGCGCGGGACACGGGAAAGATTCATCCAACGGCGAAGGTTCCGGCAGAAGGATCGTTTTTCGCAGGCGCGATGCTTAAAAATATGTGGCCGTCCCCGTATCCCGGCAGCCCGCCGCGCGTTCCCCTTGCATCGACGGCGAGGGGGGACGCGTCACGTCATGCAAGAGGGCATCCGGATCCAGGCCGCCGCTGACGGCACCTTCACGCTCTACAGCGATTCCCGGGTGATCCTGCGCGGCCTTACCCGCGAACGCGCCTACCGCCTCGCCGGCCGGCTCGGCGAGTTCGTGCGGTACTGAGCCGCCCCCTCAATCCAGCGCCACGACCCTGCGCGCGACGGTGACGCCCGGAAGGATGACCTCGTCCGGCGACCGTTCGCAGGTATTCGGGTCGCCATAGGCCGAGGCCAGCGGCAGCCAGCCGAGGAAGAAGCCTGCTCCGCCGCAGATCGTCGCCCCGCCGTCCCCGCCGCGAAGCGTGTTGGGCGCTGCCGTGACTTCCTGGAGATACGGGTTCTCGGCGATCCGCAGGCCGAAGGCGTTGGGCCGGCGATGCGCATCGAAATCCGGCAGGGGATCGATCGGGTAGGCCTCGCCCGGGACCTCGTCGCCCCACCGGAACAGCGTGCCGGTCCCGCCCGCGCACAGGTATTCCCACTCGTCGGGAGTGGGCAGGCGCCAGCCGTCGTGCCCGAGGCGGTGCAGGAGGTCGTCCTGGTCCAGTTCCTCGGCGCGTTCCGCGCGGATCGTGCCGTCCGGACCGAACGCCACCCGCACGGTCCCCGGCCCGAATCCGAACTCGACGACCTGCTCGTCGCGGCGGGAGGCCACGATGGCACGCACCTCCGGATCGTCGCCATCGACCGGAACCCAGCCGACTTCCCAGGCGGTCGTCTCCACGAGGAGCGCAGGCAGCACCACGTCGCGCGGCGGCGCGAGCACCTCCGCGAGATGCTCGGCGAGCGGCGGCAGGCCCCATTCCGCCGCGCAATCCTCCCAGGCGGCGGCCGTCCTCGGCGTCGGCTGCCAGCCGGCACCGCCCGCGAAGCCGAGGCGCGCCGTCCCGCCCGGTACCAGGACGAACCGGCGGTCAGGTGCCTCCGAGCGGTAGGTCGCGACCTCGTGCGCCTGCCCGCCGAGATCGAAGCGCTCGAGACCCGCATAGGCGAGCCCGTCCGGCAGGCGGGGCAGCAGCGCCCGGGCGCACGTCTCCCGTTCGGCCGGCTGCGCCCGGTCCCATTCCGCGAGTACGCGATGGATCATGTCCCGTTCCCCCCTGCGGCGGGCGCACAGGGCCATGGACCTCACGCATGCGCAACGAATCCAGGGTTGCGGCCTGCGCCGCTCAACCCCGCACGGTCTCGGCCACCGCCAGCAGCTCCGCTGCCCGATGCGCGCAGGTGTGCCGCGCCCGGATCGTCCTCGAGCCCTGCTCCGCCAGGGAGGAGCGCAGACCCGGATCCTGCGCGAGGTCGCGCAGGTGGCGCTCCATCGCCGCCCCGTCCGGCGCTACCAGGAAGTCGCGCCCCGGGGTGAACAGGCCCTCGCTGTCGCGCCAGGGCGCCGAGACCAGGGGGATGCCGCAGGCGAGGGCCTCGAAGACCCGGATCGTCGGGATCCCGGGCAGGGCCTCGACGTAGAAGCGCCGCGGCACGTGCACGGTGGCGAGGTGGCGGGAAAACACGTCCGGGGCACGGGCATTCGGCAGCCAGCCGCGGTAGCGGGCGCCGAAGCGCCGCAGGGTGGCCAGCGCGTCGTCCGGGTAGCGCACGCCCCAGATGTCGAGGGGAAGGCCGGCCCGCTGCGCCGGTTCGAACAGGAAGCGCTCCAGCTCCGCGCTGCGCTCGCCGTCGCCCCAATTGCCGATCCAGACCAGCCCCTCGCGAGGGGCCTCGACCTCCGGAGGGCGGAACAGGCGGGTGTCGGCGGCCTCGTGCCAGACGAAGACGCGGTTCCCCCAGCCCCAGCCGCGATAGACCTCCGCCAGGGTCTCGCCGAAGGCCAGCACGCCGTCATAGGCGGAGAGGTCGTAGGCCCGCATCGCGTCGGGCTCGCTCACCGCCCGGTGATGGGTATCGTGGAAGAGCAGCGTGAAGCGGCCGCCCTTGCGCCGCGCCGCGCCGATGCGGGCGACGAGGGCGGGCTCGTTCCACTCGTGGACCAGCACGAGATCGGCGCCGTCGAGGGCCGCATCCAGGTCGAAGCCCGGCGGGTCGATCGTGGCGGCGAGCTCGGGGTAGGGCGCGAGGGAGGAGGCGAGGCCGGCGGCACCGTGGTCGCGAACGAGGTTCTCGACGCTCCAGGCTCCCTCCGGCTCGTGGGCCGCGACAGCGTGGCCGAGGGACTGCAACTCGCGCAGCACGCCGCGCAGGAAATGCGCGTTGCCGTGGTTCCAGCACGAGCGCAGGGAATGGGTGAAGGCGACGATCCTCACGCCGGCACCCCGGCCCGCAGGGGCGGGGCCTCCAGCACCGTCCGGTAGGCGTCGAGCACGCCCGCCGTCATCGCCTCGACCGTGTAGGCCTCGGCCCGTGTCCGCGCCTCGGCGCCGAGCCGCGCCCGGATCGCGGGGTCGGCCGCCACCATCTCGATGGCGCAGGCGAAGCCCGCGTCGTCGTCGGGCGCGATGAAGATCGCGGCCTCGTCCCACAGCTCGCGGAAGGTCGGGATGTCGGAGAGCACCAGGGCGCAGCCGGCGCTCGCGGCTTCCAGGACGCTGAGGCCGAAGGGCTCGTAGCGGGCGGCGGAGGCGTAGATCGGCGCCCCGGCGAGCCAGCGCGCCACGTCCTGGTCGCTGAGGCGGCCCAGCGGGCGCAGGGCCTCGGGGGAGAACTGCGCCGCGTTCGGACCCTTCAGGGGGCCGGCGGCGAGGAAGGGCAGGCGCAGGCGCGAGGCGGCCCGGTCGAGGGTGCGGACGTTCTTGCCCTCGTCCCAGAGTCGTCCGGCGGTGAAGGCGAAGGGCGAGGCGGCGGCTCCCACCGGGGTGCGGTGGCCCCGGGACGCGGCGCTGCGCCGGCCGTTGGGCACCACGCGCGGCGGCGCGATGCCGTAGGTCGCGGCGGTCGCCTCCGCGAAGGCGCGGGGGGGGCTGAGCAGCGCGTCGACCCGCCGGTAGCCCTCGGCGACGAGGTTCGCCCGCCAGGCGAGGTCCGGCGGCAACGGGCCGGGGCGCATCGCCGCCCACCAGGTCGCCACGCAGGAATGGGCGACCGCCACCACCGGCGCGCAGAAATCGGTGATCGCCGCCAGCGCCGGGCTGTTGAGGTGGATCAGGTCCGCCCCCGCCCGCTCGGCCTCGCGGGCGACGATCCGCGCGGCGGCCTCGACCTCGGCGGGAGTGAGGGCGGTCCAGTCGAGGCTGGCGCCGAGGGGACAGAGGTCGAGGCCGCGGATGGCGCGGGCGGCGCGGAACTGGTCCTGGCTCGGCTCGGGCCCGAGCACCGCGAGGGTGATGCCGACGCCCCGGCGGGTCAGGTCCTCGGCGAGGTCGAGCCCGTATTGCCAGACGCCGCCGACCGCATCGATGGTCATGAACAGGGTGAGGACCGGGGCGCCGCGATGCGGGGCGGGGCGTCCGGCCGGGACCGTCAGGCTGGGCAGCATGCCGCCTCCAGTTCGCGCAGCGGGGCCGGCCGCTCCTCCTGGATGTCGCTGAAGCGGTCGAACTGGTTCAGGTAGTGCGCGTGCGCGCGTTCCCAAGCCTCGCCGTCCGGCTCGCCCCAGAGGCGGCGGTAATCGGGCGAGGACGGGTAGGGATAGAGCGGCACGGGATCGTTGGCCCAGACGCCGGCGGCACGCAGCCGGTCGCGCCAGGCCGCGACCAGGTCGGGATCGTCCCCCGCCACTTTGATGAGGTTCGCCTGCACGAACGGGACCGAGCGGCGGGCATGGATCAGGCGCTCGGCGAGGTCGTCGGTCGAGGCGCGGCAGTTCTTGTCGAGGAGCGCGCGGCCGGCCTCGGTCAGGCTCTCGACCCCGGCCTCGATCGAGACGCAGCCCGCAGCACCCAGGAGGTCGAGCATGTCGGGCTTCCACAGGTCGATCCGCGTCTGCACCCCGAACTCCACCCGGCGCTCGGCCAGGGCCTCCAGCAGGGGTTTCTGCGGCAGGAAGATCTCGTCGATGAAGTAGAGGTAGGTCGCCCCTTGCGCGATCAACCGGTCGACCTCCTCCAGGATGAGCGGCAGCGCGCGCCGCCGGTACTTGTCCCGGAAGTCGATCTTGGCGCAAAAGGTGCAGGAATAAGGGCAGCCGCGCGAGGCCTCGACCTCGGCGCCCGGTCCCTCCGGCGCCCGGTCGTAGCGGTGATGGTGGTGGGTGTGGCGCGCCACCCAGGCGTCGGGCCAGGACAGGGCCGGCAGGTCGGTGAAGGTGGTCGCCGCGGGGCCACCGGTGACCACCGTCCCGGACCCGTCGCGGAAGGCCAGGGCCGGCACGGATCCGGGCCGTGCGAGGCCGCCCCCGGCCAGCTGCGCCACCACCTCCTCGCACTCGCCCCGCACCACGAGGTCGCAGGCGAGCTTGGCGAGGGTCGTCTCCGGCGTGACCGAGCCGTGCGGGCCCACCGCCACGGTGCGGCCGCCGCGGGTCCCCAGCGCGTCCAGGAAGGCGCGGGGCACCCGCAATTCGGGCTGGGCGCAGCGCCAGAACAGGTAGGTCGGGGCGGTGGTCACCACCGTGAAAGTGGGGGCGAAGTCCGCCACCCGGTCGGCCAGGCCCGCGAGCGAGAGCCCGTCCAGGGCCCCGTCCAGCATCAGCACCGCGTGGCCCGCCCGCTCCAGCAGCGCCTTGCAGGCCCCGAGCTCCAGGGGCAGGTGCGGGGAACGGCATCCGAAGTAGATGCTGTTCTCGAAGCTCCAGGTCGGGTTGACGAGGGCGATTCTCACAACGGGCGTCCTACGGCGGGAGCGGGCATCGCGGATACTGGGGGCGACTACTGGGGGCGACTATCGGTGATCTGGCGGGTCCGCTCCGGACGACAAGGGCTTTCTGCCCGGGCGCGGTTAAGCGAGTGATACCAGAGGGCTGATCGCCATGCCCTCGGCGCATGGCGCGACCGTTGCCATGCCGGGGCCGCAGGCGGCGGAACGGAACCGAACCGCCTCGCGCGCGTGTGTCAGGCCGGAACCGACCGGGTCTCCAGGGACAGTCCCCGGCTCCCGGCGAGCCATTCCGCCAGGCGGTCGAGGCCCCGGCGCCAGGGGAGGGGAGGCGGGAGCCCGAGATCGGCGGCGACGCGGCGGGTGTCCGAGACGTAGTAGCGCTGGTCGCCCGCGCGCCAATCCTCGAAGCTCAGGGCCAGGGGATGGCCGACGATCGTCTCGATCGCCGCGAGCACCTGGCGCAGCGACACCGCATTGGCCGGTCCGCCGCCGAGATTGTAGGCCCGGCCCTTCACCTGCGCGATTCGCGCCAGGGCCGCCCGGTAGGCCGCGACCGCGTCGCCGACATCGAGCACGTCGCGCACCTGGCAGCCGTCGCCGTAGACGGTGATCGGCCGGCCCTCCAGCGCCCGGATCAGGAAATGGGCGACCCAGCCCTGGTCCTCGGTGCCCATCTGGCGCGGGCCGTAGATGCAGCTCATCCGCAGCACGCAGGTCGGCACCCCGAAGCTGCGGGCGTAGTCGAGCACGTACTGGTCCGCCCCGCCCTTCGAGCAGCCATAGGGGGTGTGGAAGTCGAGGGGGCGCTCCTCGCCGACGCCGTGGGCGAGGAGCGCCGGGTCCTCCGGCGCGTAGGCGTCGCCCACCCGCCGGAAGGTCAGGTCGGCGAGGTCGCCGTAGACCTTGTTGGTCGAGGCGAAGACCAGGGGCGGCGGGTCGGGGCGCCGGCGCAGCGCCTCGAGCAGGGTGAGCGTCCCGCCGAGATTGACGGCGAAATCCGCCACCGGGTCCGTCAGGCTCGTCGTCACGGCGACCTGGGCGGCGAGGTGGACCACCGCCGAGGCGTCCGAGGCCGACGCCGCGAGGCTCGCGGCGTCACGCACGTCCGCCGTCACGGCGGAGATGCGCTCCGGATGGCGGTCCTTCAGCCAGGCGAGGTTGGCCTCGACGCCGGGGCGCAGCAGGGCGTCGTAGACGAGCACGTCCCGCCCCTCCGCCGCCAGGCTGTCCGCGAGGTTCGCGCCGATGAAGCCGGCGCCGCCGGTGATCAGGACCGGGCGCCGGCCGGCCGTCAGGGAGGCCTTCGACAGGGGAGCCGTCATCACGCCACCAGCCCGCGCCGGTCGAGCTCGCGGCGCGCCTCCTCGACCCGGTCCCGGGCCTCCTCCTGCTCCGCCACCCAGGCGGCGAGTTCCTTGAGTCCGTCGGCGAAGTCGCGGGCCGGGCGGTAGCCGAGCTCGTCGCGCGCCTTGGTGATGTCCGGGATGCAGTGGCGGATGTCGCCGGCCCGGGCCTTGCCGGCGATCTCCGGCGTCAGGTCCGGCCGGCCCATCGCCCGAGCCAGGAGCGCGGCGACCTCCCGCACCGAGCGGTCCTCGCCCGAGCCGATATTGTAGACCTGGCCGGCGGCCCGGGGGCGATCGAGCGCGAGCAGGAAGGCCTGGGCCACGTCGTCGACCTGGACGAAGTCGCGCCGCTGGTGCCCGTCCTCGAAGATCACCGGGGGGGCGCCGTTATGCAGGCGCGAGGCGAAGATCGCGAGGACGCCCGTATAGGGGTTGGAGAGCGCCTGGCCCGGCCCGTAGGCGTTCCAGAGGCGAAGTGCCACGCCCTCCATGCCGTAGGCCGGCGCCAGCATCAGGGTCAGGCGCTCCTGGGCGTACTTGGTGAGCGCGTAGACGGAGGCGAGGGCCGGGCGCTTCCATTCCGGCGTCGGCACCGGCACCAGGGGACGGCCCTCCTCGTCGAGGGGGTCCCAGGGCGCGTCGGGGCCCGAGCGGGGCTGGCGCAGGACCTCCTCGCGCACCCGCCCGTCGGCGCCGCGATACAGCCCCTCGCCGTAGACGCTCATCGAGGAGGCGACCACGACCCGCCGCACCGGTTGCTCGATCAGGGCCTGGAACAGGATGGCGGTGCCGTGGTCGTTGACCGCGACGTAGCGGTCGACGTCGTACATGCTCTGGCCGACCCCGACCTCGGCGGCGAGGTGGATCACCGCGTCGACCCCGGCCACCGCCCCGGCCACCGCGCGCCCGTCGCGGATGTCGCCGATGCGCAGCTCGACCGCGTCCGGCAGGCCCTCCGGCCGGGCCCGGCCGCCCGTCTCCCCTGCACCATGGACCTGCTCGATCAGGCAATCCAGCACGCGCACCCGGTCGCCCCGGGCGACGAGGGCCCGCGCCACGGCCCGGCCGATGAAGCCGGCCCCGCCGGTGATCAGGATGGTCTGCGGCACCCGTCGCGCTCCTTGAGCTGGCCGACCGTCGCCGGCCGATACATCCAGGCTGTATCTATGGGAGCGGAGCCCCGCGAACAGGTGTCATCGTTCTGGCGTCATTCAGCCCGATTGACCCAAGAGATCGATCCAAGCGATGCCAGTGGGATAGCCCAGTCCTGGTGCCCGGCGCCGCGTCCCGCTTCGGCCCCATCCACCGAGTTCACGCGACCCCATGTCCCTCGTCCCCCCGTCGCACGATGCGGTGCCGGCTGCGCCCGGCGCGGACCTCACCCAGCGGCAAGAGATCCGCAGAGAGGCCGCCGCGTTACGCCGGCGCCGGCTGGCCCTCGTCCTGCCGACGGTGGCGACGGCCCTCGCCATCGCGGCGGCGGCCTGCGCCAGCGCCGGCGTACCGGACGGCCCGCTCGAAGCCGCGGTGCTGGCGCTGTTCTGCCTGGCGATGGCCTGGCAGGCCTACATCGCCTGGCAGTACCTCTACGGCGCGGTCGCCGCCGGCCTGGGCGCCCGGGTGATGTCGCGGGTGGAGCGGCAGGCCGCCGCGATGGCGCCGGTGGCGAGCGGCCGCAGCCGCACCGCGGCCGTGGTGGCGATCCACGCCGAGGACGCGGCCGCGGTCTTCGCGGCGATCCGGGTCATGGCCCGCTCGCTCGCCCGCACCGGCGGCGACGGGCGCGACCTCGACATCTTCGTCCTCAGCGATACCCGCGACCCGGAGATCGCCGCTGCCGAGGAGCGCGAATTCGCCCGGATCCGGGCGTGGCGCGAGACCGCCGGGCCCGGCCTGCCGGCCGTGCGCTACCGTCGCCGCCAGGACAACGCGGGCCGCAAGGCCGGCAATATCGGCGAGTTCTGCGACACTTACGGCCACGACTACGATTTCATGATCGTGCTCGACGCCGACAGCCTGATGACCGGCACCGCCATGCGCCGCCTGGTGCGGCTGATGGAGGAGAACCCGCGCGTCGGCCTGATCCAGACCGTCAGCTACGCCGCCGGGCGCGACACGCTGTTCGCCCGCATCCAGCAATTCGCCGTGCGGCTCTACGCCCCGCTCTCGATCCGGGCGCTGGAGACCTGGCAGGGACCGGACGGGGGCTATTGGGGCCACAACGCCATCCTGCGGATCGAGGCCTTCGCGGCCAATGCCGAACTGCCGGTGCTGCCCGGCCGGCCCCCGCTGGGCGGCGAGATCCTGTGCCACGACACGGTCGAGGGGGCGTTCCTGCGCCGGGCCGGCTGGGAGCTGCGCCTCCTGCCGGATGAGCCCGGCACCTGGGAGGAGATGCCCACCAACCTCACCGACCTGCTCGGCCGCGAGCGGCGCTGGTGCCAGGGCAACCTGCAGCATCTCGGCATCCTCCGCCTGCCGGGCCTCACGGCCGGCAGCCGCTGGCATCTCGGCGCCGGCATCCTGTCCTACCTCGCCTCGCCGGTCTGGGTCGCCTTCTTGGGGCTGGGCACCTGGCAGGCGATCCGCAGCGGCGATCTCGGCCTCCTCGCCTACGGCCTCGCCGGCGAGGGGCCGGCGGCGGCGATCCTGGCATCCTTGAGCCTCGCCGTGCTGTCGCTGCCGAAGCTCCTGAGCCTCGGCCACGTCCTCCTCTCGGCCCAACGCCGCGCCGCCTTCGGTGGCACGAGACGCCTGCTGGTCAGCGCCGCCCTCGAACAGGCCCTGTGGGTGCTGCTCTGGCCGGTCATGACCCTGTTCAATGCCGGCGCGGTGGCGACGACCTTCGCCGGACGGGTGGTGCGCTGGGACACGCAAGCTCGCGACGACCGCCGGGTGCCGTGGTCCGAGGCCTGCCGGCTCCAGGCCGACTCGCTCGTCGCCGGCGGCCTGCTGGCGGCGGCTCTGGCCTACGCCGCCGACCCGCTGCTCGCCCTCTGGATGGCACCCATGGTCCTCGCCCTGCTGGCGAGCCCGGCGCTCAGCGTGCTGACCAGCCGGGCCGATCTCGGCCAGGCGGCGCGCCGGCGCGGCCTCTTCCTCACCGTCGACGACACCGCCCAGGCCCGCGAGCTGCGAGACCTCGCGGCCGCCCGCGCCGCGCCGCCCGTGCCCGCACGACCGCACCCGGTCCGCGGCGAGGCCCCGGTCTGGCTCGCGACGGCCACGGACGACGCCAAGGCGTCGCCGCCGCGGGAGATCTGAGAAGCCGAAACGTCTCTCCCGCTCTCGCGTTGCGGCAGTTGCGTTCGCTGCGATTATTGCGAATAATGCGACCGCTTCGATTCGAGAGGAGAGGCCTTCATGACAGTGCCGGCCTATGCCGAGCCTTTGGGCCGTCGTCTTCCCTCGGAGGACGAGCGTGCGGCGGCAAACCAGCTCCGCACGATCCTCGCGGCGCACGCCGCCGACCGGGCGAAGCTACGCATTCTCGACGAGGCCAGATCGCCGGTCGAGGTGACGCTGACGCCCGCCCTGTCGAATCTGCTGATCGACCTCTTGCGGCATGTCGGCAGCGGCCACGCGGTGACGTTGGTGCCTGTGGGCCAGATGCTGTCCACCCAGCAGGCGGCCGACCTGCTGAACGTCTCGCGGCCATTCCTCATTTCCCTGCTCGACCGGCAGGAGATCCCCCATACCCTGGTCGGGCGGCACCGCCGGATCAAGGCCGAGCACCTGTTCGATTACAAGCGGGCGCGGGATACGAAGCGAGGTGAGGCGTTGTCTGCCCTCGCGGAGATGGACGGAGAGCATCTCTGAGCCATGTTCGCCAGCCGCTTCACCGCATTCATCGACGCCTGCGCGCTTGCCGGCGCCTTGAAGCGGAATCTGCTGCTGACCTTGGCCGAAGCCGAGTTCTTCCGCGTCCGATGGTCCGAACCTGTCCTGATGGAGACGGAGCGCGCCATCGCGGAGATCCTGTCCTGCAAGGGCGTAGCCGATGCCGCCGCACATGGAGCCCGTGCACGGGCCGCCATGGAGACCGCATTCGCGGAAGCTGCCGTCACAGGCTTCGAGGATTTCCTGATCCACGGCGCGGGCTTGCCGGACAAGAGCGACGCCCATGTACTGGCGGCGGCGGTCAAGACGCGCGCCTCGGTCATCGTGACGGATAACCTGAAGGATTTTCCCGCGGAGATCCTGCTGCCCCTGGACCTGGAGGCCCGCTCCACCGACGCCTTTCTCGCCGACACGATCGCTCTCGATACCGGCAGGGCCGCAGCCGCTATTCGTACCATGCGGCTGCGACTCAAGCGGCCCGAGAAGCACGCCGAAGCGCTTCTCGTCGACATGGACGCCGCTGGCCTCGTCGAGACCGTCGATGTTCTCCGTCCCTACGCCGCCGTCCTGTAGCCGGCCTCACCACCCCGATCTCACCACCCCGATCTCACCTGGCCGGCTTGCCCAGCACCTTGAGCGGGTCGGTGCGCTGGCTCGGCGGGGGCTCGGCGGTGAGGCTGTCGGCGCGCTCCTCCGGCTGGCCGCGGGTGCTGCCGGTGGTGGTGGGGCTGCCCTGGCCGGCGGTGGCGCGGTTGGCGGGGCTCGTCACCGGGACGGTGCCGCTGGCGAGTTCGAGGCAGGTCAGCATCTCGACGTAGCTCGGGAAGCCGCCGGCGCGCGATTGCTGGGAGCACTGACTCTTGGCCGAGCCTGAGAACTGGCTCCAACGCTTGCGCAACTCGTCGCCGGCCGAGCGCTCGGACCGCAGGCAGCCGTCGGAGCCGGCCTCCTGGCTGACCGAGGCGCGGCCGGGGGAGTTGCAGGTCGCCTCGATGTCGAGCCGCGGCGGACCATCCGCCGCGACGAGGACGAGCTGCGCGCCGAGGAGCGCGAAGGGCAAGGCGGCGGGCATGGCGGGTCTCCCGTGAACCGGCGAGGCAGAAAAGCTTCGCCGGTTCAACGCGCCAGGGCCGCAGGAAGCTCCCTCGCCCCGATTTCTCAGCCTTGCCGCAGGGCCTGATCCAGGTCGGCGTAGAGGTCGTCCGCATCCTCGATGCCGACCGAGAGGCGCAGCAGGTCCGGCGGGCAGGGGGTGCTCGGTCCCTCGATCGAGGCGCGGTGCTCGATCAGGCTCTCGACGCCGCCCAGCGACGTGGCGCGCTTCCACAAGCCCACCCGGGCCGCCGCCCTGATCGCCGCCGCCTCGCCCGCTGCCACCCGGATCGACAGCATGGTGCCGAAGCCGCCGGTCATCTGGCGCGCCGCCACCGCGTGGCCGGGATGTTTGGGAAGGCCCGGATACAGCACCTGGGCCACGGCCGGATGGGCGGTGAGCCGACGGGCGAGGTCGGCGGCATTCGCCATCTGGGCGGCGATGCGCACGTGCAGGGTGCGCATCCCGCGCATCAAGAGGTAGGCCTCGAACGGGCCCAGGATCGCGCCGTTGCCGGAGCGGATGCGCTGGATGCGGGCCCAGAAGTCGTCGGCCTTGGCGCCGGCGAGCGCCCCGGCGATCACGTCGGAATGGCCGTTGAGCACCTTGGTGGCGGCGTGCATCACCACGTCGGCGCCCAGGCTCAGGGGCCGGGTCACCACCGGCGAGCTCGCGGTCGAGTCGACGGCGAGGCGCGCGCCCGCCGCATGGGCGATCTCGGCGGCGCCCGCGATGTCGGTGACGGTCCAGAGCGGGTTCGAGGGGGTCTCGAGCCAGACGAGCTTGGTCTCTCCGGGCCGCACCGCGCCCTTCAGGGCGTCGAGGTCGTCGGTGGCGACGAAATCGACCTTGAGGCCCCAGCGGGTCGCCTCCTCGGAGAGCCAGCGGCGCAGGGCCCAGTACATCACGGTCGGCGCCACGATGTGGTCGCCCGGATCGAGGGCGCCGAACACCGCCGTGGCGGCGGCCATGCCGGAGGAGAACAGCAGCGCCCCGGCCTCGGCCTCCTCCAGCATCGCGATCACGCCTTCCGCCTCGCGGACGGTGGCGTTGTCGGGCCGGCCGTAGACGTAGCCGGACGAGTACTGGTTGTCGGGGTCGCGGAGATAGGTGGTGGCGACGTGGATCGGCGGCACCACGGCCTTCGTGACCGGATCGACGTGGCCCAGCGCCTGCGCGGCGAGGCTCTTCTTCGACCATTGGCGCGGGGCGCTGCTCATGCCGGACTCCAGGATGCGACGGGGATTTTTGCTCCCCCGCCGCCCTTGCAGAACCGGTGCCGGCGCGCAACCTCCATCCCGGTATAGCACCCGAGCCCGTGATGCCTCCGACCGCAACGCTGACCGATCCCGCCCGGCCCCTCCTCTCCCCCGTGCCGCGCCTCCTCGCGGCGATCGCGCCCGTGGCGGCGGTCGCGGTCGTGGGGAGTCTCGCGACGACGCCGAACATCCCGACCTGGTATGCGGGCCTGGCGAAGCCCGGCTTCACGCCGCCGAACTGGCTGTTTCCGGTCGCCTGGACGATCCTCTACACGCTGATCGCCTTCGCCGGCTGGCGGGTCCTCGGCACCGCCCCGGCGACGGGTGGGTTGCGGCGCACCCGCACGCTCGCTTTGTGGGCCTTCTTCGTTCAGCTCGCCCTCAACGGCGCCTGGACGCCGGTCTTCTTCGCCCGGCACGACCTGGGCGGCGGGCTGGTCGTGGTGGTCGCCCTGTTGATCATGATCCTGTGGACGATCCGGCTCTTCGCCTCGCTCGACCGGATCGCCGCCCTCGTCCTCGTTCCTTACGCCGCGTGGGTCGCCTACGCGACGGCGCTCAACGCGGCGATCTGGTGGATGAACTGACGATCCGTCAGGGCACCAGCACGATCGCCCCCGTCACCGCCCGCGCCTCCGCCGCCTCGTGCGCCTCCACCACCTTCTCCAGGGGGAAGCGCGCCCCGATCTCGACCGCGACGTGGCCCCGCGCGATCGCGTCGAACAGGTCGGCGGCGTTGGCCCGGAAGGTGGCCGGGTCGGCATTGTGCGGGAAGACCGAGGGGCGGGTGAGGAACAGGCAGCCCTTCTTGTTCAGGAGTTCCGGGTCGATCGCCGGGGACGGCCCCGAGGCGGCGCCGTAGGAGACGACGAGCCCGAACGGGGCGGCGCAGTCGAGGGACTTCAGCAGGGTGTCCTTCCCGACCGCGTCGTAGACGACCCGGGCCTTGGCGCCGCCGGTGGCGTCCAGGAAGGCCTTGGGCCAGTCGGGATCGTTCAGGTCGATGACGGCGGCGCAGCCGGCGGCGAGCGCCGCATCGCGCTTCTGCGGCGAGCCGGTGGTGCCGACGACCTTGGCGCCGAGTGCGGTCGCCCAGCGGGTCAGGATCTGGCCGACGCCGCCGGCGGCGGAATGGACCAGCAGCAGGTCGCCCGCCTGCACCGCATGGGTCTTGCGCAGGAGGTACTGCGCCGTCATGCCCTTGAACAGCAGGGACGCGGCAGCCTCGTCGCTGACGCCCTCGGGCAGCCGCACGAGCTTGCCCGCGGGCACGATGCGCCGGTCCGCATAGGCGCCGACACCGGCATTCATGGTGGCCGCCCGGTCGCCGGGCTTCAGGTCCGTCACGTCCGGCCCCACCGCCTCGACGATCCCCGCCGCCTCGAAGCCGAGCCCGGTCGGCAGGTCGAGCGGGTAGGCGCCCCGGCGCTGGTAGACGTCGATGAAGTTGAAGCCGATGGCGGTCTGGCGCAAGCACACCTCGCCCGCGCCGGGCGCGGCCAGGTCCCCGCTCGACAAGGTCATGACCTGCGGTGGGCCGAACTCGGTGATCACCACGCGGCGATGGGTCGACATGACGGACTTCTCCTCTGGTCTGCCCCGCTCGTGCGACCGGTATGGACCCGCCGGGCGGCGTGATAAATCCGGCCTCGCATTCGAGGTTTGAAACGAACGGTTTGCAATCGATGGATCGTCTGTCGGGCATGGAGGCCTTCGCCAAGGCCGTCGAGACGGGATCCTTCTCGGCCGCGGGCGAGGCGCTCGGGCTCTCGCCGCAGGCGGTCGGCAAGCAGGTGCGCCTGCTGGAGGAGCATCTCGGCCTCCGGCTGATCCACCGCACGACGCGCCGGCAGAGCCTGACCGAGGCGGGGCGCACGCTCTACGAGCGCGTGCGCATCATCCTGGCGGAGGTCGAGGCGGTGGAGGCGGTCGCGGCGAGCAGCCAGGCGGTGCCGCGCAGCCGGATCCGCGTCAATGCCCCGGTTACCTTCGGTGCCTACGACCTCGCCCGGGTGCTGCCTGCCTATCTCGCGGCCCACCGGCAGGTCGATGTCGAGCTGACTCTCTCGGACCGGAAGGTCGACCTGATCGAGGAAGGCTACGAGGTGGTCTTCCGCGTCGGCCCGCCGGCCGAGGGCGGCCTGATCGCCCGGCCGTTGCGCCCGATGGATTTCTCCCTCTGCGCCGCGCCGTCCTACCTGGCGGCCAGGGGCGCGCCGCGCGTGCCCGCCGACCTCGCGCAGCACGAATGCCTGGGCTTCGCCTACATGGCGACGGGAGACCAGTGGCGTTTCGTCGGGCCGGAGGGGCGAGAGGGGAGGCAGGTGGCGGTCGAGGTGTCGTACCGGCTCCTGGTCAACAATGGCCAGGCCCTGCTCACGGCGGCCGTCTCCGGCCTCGGCCTGCTGCTGCAGCCGACCGCCCTGGTCCGGGATGCCGTCGCGGCGGGCCATCTCGTGACGGTGCTGCCCGCCTACCGGCCCGTCTCCCGCCCGATGCACCTGCTCTACGCGCCCGACCGGCGCATCACCCCGAAGCTGCGCTCCTTCGTCGATTTCGCGCTCGCCCATTTCGCCTGACCGGTGGCCGGGCGCCGACGCGCCTTCTCAGCGCGCCGGCACCGCCCCGGCGGCGCGCAGGGTGCGGGAGACGGTGGCGCGCATGTCGGCGAGGGTGAAGGGCTTGGTCAGCACGTCGGCCACGATGGCGTCGAGGCCCCGCGCGCGCTCCCGCTGATCGGCGAAGCCGGTCATCAGCAGGATCGTCAGGTCGGGGTAGTCGCGCTTGGCGGCGAGAGAGAGAGCGATGCCGTCCATCAGCGGCATGCGGATGTCGGTCAGCATCAGGTCGAAGGCGTTCTCGGCGAGCCGGTCGAGACCGTCGCTGCCGTCGACAGCCGTCACGACCGTGTGGCCGTCCATCTCCAGCCCGCGCTTCAGGAAGCCGCGGATGGGTTCCTCGTCGTCGACCAGCAGGATGCGCGCCATGTCCTCTCGTCTCTCCGGGCCGAAACGCCGCGCGGATGCGACGAGTGTGATCGGGCGCGCAGCATCGGGTCAAGCCCTTGCGGCAGATCAGGTTCCGGTTTCGTGTCGCTTTCCGGGGCGAAGCCCGACCGCGTTGCAATCGTGCATCGCTCCGGATGCTCGGGCCTCGTCCCGTGAGTCTTACGCCTTGTCGAACAGGTCCGGCCCGCCGTCGCCGTAATCGACGAGGCCGACATAGGGCAGCTGACGGAAGGCGTGGGCCACGTCCATGCCGTAGCCGACCACGAACACGTCCGGGCAGGTGAAGCCGACGTAGTCGGCGTCGATCGTCACCGCGCGCTTGCCGGGCTTCTCCAGCAGCACGGTGCTGAGCACCCGCCGCGCGCCGCGCGCCATCAGGAGGTCCTTGGCGTAGACGAGGGTGCGGCCGGATTCGAGGATGTCGTCGATGAGCAGCACGTCGCGCCCGCGCACCTCGCTCTCGACGTCGCGCAGGATCGCGACCTGGCCGGAGGAGACCGTGGCGGCGCGGTAGCTCGACAGGTGGATGAACTCGACCTGCGGCGCGAGGCCCGCCCGGTGCAGGGCCCGGATCAGGTCGGCGGCGAACATGAAGCTGCCCTTGAGCACCGCCACCACCAGGAGGTTCTCCAGGGGCTGGCTCGCGATGGCGCGGGCGATCTCCTCGTTGCGCTGCGCGATGGCGGATTCGTCGAAGAGGACGCGGACGCGGGGCAGGGGCGGGTTCATCGGTCTTTCGGGTTCGCCTGAAGGTTCATCGGAGCTCGCAGGCTGACGGCAGAATCCCCGCTGTCAACCGCGGCAAAGCGGACCAGCACCTGCTGCCCCTTGGTCGGGGCGCTGGCAAGCTCGGCCCGGAAGCGGGCCGATTCCTCGGGCTCCAGCCGGTCCCGCGGCGGCTCGGCGGTCCAGCGATAGACGACGTGGCCGTGCTCGTCGCGCACTTCGAGGCTGAGCGGAGGCACCGGCACGACGTGTTTCGAGGCGCTCACGACGTCGCCCTCGACCACGAGGCGACCGCTGCCGGAGGCGTCCGGCACCTGGTAGGCGGCGATGTCGCGGAAGGCGAGGCCGCGCAGGTTCACCGGAAGGCCGATCGCCGCGTAGAGCCGGGCGGTCTGGGGCAGGGCGCGCACGACGGCCTGCCGCCCGGCCGGCAGGAGGGCGACCAGGACCGCCCCGCAGGCCGCGACCGCGAGGGCCGCCACGGCGAGGCGCCGGCGCCCGGAGCCTCCGGCGGCGCCCGTCGTCGCGGCGGGGGGCGCGGCACGGCGGGGCGCGGCATTCCCGGCGGCCGAGAACACCGCCTCGCCGGGAGGCGAGAGTTCGGGGGCCGGTTCCGCCGCGGGGGCGGGCACGAACCAGGGCTCGCGGCAGGCGGCGCAGCGCACGGTCCGCCCGGCGGGGCCGATCTTCTCGGGATCGAGCGTATATTCGCTTGCGCAGGCAGGGCAGACGATCAGCATGGCGAATCAGTCGGGCGCGGCACCGGAGCCGGACGACAACTCCTCCCGCCACAGCCTTAATGCGTGGTAAAGCGGCCGGGGAAAGGGCCGGCCGCGAGGGCGGCCCGGCCGCGGGAGAGAGCCCGCCCATGGAGACCGGATGGACGCGAGAACGGACCGGGGGACCGGAAACAGCCTGCTCGGCGGCATGGACGAGCCGGTGGTCCGGTTCGAGAATGTCGGGATGCGCTACGGGGTCGGTCCCGAGGTCCTGAGCGACATCAGCTTCACCATCGCGCCGCACTCGTTCCAGTTCCTCACCGGCCCCTCGGGCGCCGGCAAGACGACGCTGCTCCGCCTCATCCTGCTCTCGGTGCGGCCGAGCCGGGGCCTGGTCTCGGTCTTCGGCGAGGAGGTGAGCGGCATCTCGAGCGACGCCCTGACGAGCTTGCGCCGCCGCATGGGCGTGGTGTTCCAGGATTTCCGCCTGCTCGACCATCTGACCACCTACGAGAACGTCGCCCTGCCGTTGCGCGTCCAGGGCCGGGCCGAGACGAGCTACCGGGCCGAGGTGGTGGAACTCCTGCGCTGGGTGGGCCTCGGCGAGCGCATGCACGTCCTGCCCCCGCTCCTCTCGGGCGGCGAGAAGCAGCGCGCGGCGATCGCCCGGGCGCTGATCGCCCGGCCCGAATTGCTGCTCGCCGACGAGCCGACCGGCAACGTCGATCCCCAACTCGGCCGGCGCCTGCTGCGCCTGTTCGTCGAGCTCAACCGCCTCGGCACGTCGGTGCTGATCGCCACCCACGATTTCGCCCTGATGGACCTCGTCGATGCGCGCCGGTTCGTGCTCGGCAACAACCGCCTGCGGATCGAGGGATGACCCGCGGGGAGACGCACCATGTCTGAAGGAGCCACCCTGGAGCGGCCGCCGCGGCGCGAGGCGCCGGCCTCCGACCTGCCGCCCACCTTGCGCCGCAACGCCCCGCTGGTGCCGACCGACACCAGCGCCGGCCGGGCGCTCGCCGCGGTGATCGCGATCCTGACCTTCCTCGCCGCCCTCTGCGCCGGGGGTGCGGAGATCGTCGCCTCCAGCGCGGCGCAGTGGCAGGGCTCGGTGGCGCAGGAGGTCACGATCCAGATCCGCCCGGGGCCGGGCCGCGACACCGACGCGGACGTCGCCAAGGCGGCGGCTTTGGCCTCCGCCACCCCCGGCATCGCCGCGACGCGGCCCTTCACCAAGGCGGAATCGGAGCGCCTGCTCGAGCCCTGGCTCGGCAGCGGCCTCGACCTCGGCGACCTGCCGGTGCCGCGCCTCATCACGGTGCGGCTGGGCTCCGGGACCCCCGATCTCGGCGCCTTGCGCCAGCGCCTCGCCGAGGCGCTGCCCGGGGTCGCGAGCCTCGACGACCACGCGCTCTGGCTCTCGCGCCTCTCGACCATGGCCAACACCGTGGTGGGCGTCGGCGTCGCCGTGGTGGGGCTGGTGCTGCTCGCCACCGGGCTCGCCGTCACCTTCGCGACCCGGGGCGCCATGGCGGGCAACCGCGAGGTGGTGGAGGTGCTGCACTTCGTCGGGGCCGATGCCGACTTCATCGCCCGGGAGTTCCAGCGCCGCTTCTTCCGCCTCGGCCTGCGCGGCGGCGCGGTCGGGGCCGTCGCGGCGCTCGCGGTGATCGGGGCCGGCGGGGCGCTCGCCCGGCTGTGGCGCGCCGGCCCGGCCGGCGACGAGATCGAGGCGCTGTTCGGCGGCTTCGCCATCGGCTGGCGCGGCTATGCCAGCGTACTGCTGATCGGGGTCATCGCCTCGATCGTCACCGCGGTGGTCTCGCGCCTCACCGTGCGCCGCTTCCTCGACTGACGCCAGCCTGACGCTAGGTTCCTGCGCTACACCCGGTCCTTGCCCGCTCTTCACAGGGCGGGGGACCGGCTGGTGAACGATTCGCCGCCTGCGGTGGTTGCCTCTCGGCCGCCGCAATCGGCACTATGCTCGACACGGGTGAGATGACCTCACGGATGCAGCGCGGAATGACAACGCGAACCGGCGACGTGGTGGGCTGGTCCTGGTCGGGCGGCGCGCCCGAGGGACGGCCTCCGACCAGGTCTCCGGATCCCGAAGTCCCGGAGCATCAGTCTCCGGAGCCCGAATCCCGGGTGTCCTGGAGCCTGCGCCGCCGCCTCGCCCTGGGCCTCGCCGGGGCGGGCCTCGCCGCCGGTCTCGCCCTGGGCCTCGGCTTCCTGGCCTTCGTGGGCGGCCTCGCCCGTGCGGAGCGGATGCCGCTCGGCCCCTCCGACGGGATCGTGGCGCTCACCGGCGGCGCCCAGCGCATCGAGGATGCGATGGACCTGCTCGCCGGCGGCTACGGCCGGCGCCTGCTGATCACCGGAGTCAACGAGCGCACCAGCCGCGACGAGATCGCCCGGCTCAACCCGGGCCAGCAGCACCTGATCGCCTGCTGCGTCGATCTCGACTACCGGGCGCGCAACACCATCGGCAACGCCATCGAGATCCGGCGCTGGATGCGCGAGAACGGCTTCCGGAGCGTCGCGGTGGTCACCTCGAACTACCACATGCCGCGCACCCTGGTGGAACTCGACCATGCCCTGGCGGACGGCCACCGGGTGGTCCCGCACCCGGTCGTCTCGGACGTGATCGATCCCGATCAGTGGTGGCGCCACCCGGCCTCGGCGCGTCTGCTCGCCTCGGAATACGCGAAGTTCCTGGTCGCCTGGGTCCGCACGCGGTTCGAGACCGACCCCGAGCATTCGAGCGCGGCGGTGCTGGTCAGCCGCGGCCACCCGGTGAAGGTCGTGGCCGAGCCGCTGGTGCGGTGACGCGAGGCTGCCGCCGCCAACCCGTCCCCGGCTCACCGCCCCTTGCAGCGGTTCCGCAGCAGCTCCGAAAACTCCTTCTCCGAGCCCTGGACCTGCGCCAGGCGCTCGGTGCGCTCCGCGCCCGAGAGGCAGCGGCCGTAGACGGTGGCGGAGCGGCGCATCGTGTCGACGTGCTGGCGCCAGCCGCGGCAGCGGTCGGCCTCGCTGTCGCCGATGGTCTCCAGGCGCTCGATCGCCGTCCGCTGCGAGGATTGCGCGACCAGGAGGTCGCGGGCGCAGGTGCCGTCGACGGCGTGCGCGCCACCGGTGGCGGCGAGGAGCATCGCCGCCGCGAGGAGGGACGTCCGCATGGTCACGCGGCCTGGGCGGGGGATTGGGTCAGGAGGGCGTAGAGCGCGTCGGCGTCGCGGGCGGCGCGGATGCGGTCGATGATGCCGGGCTCGCGCAGCACCCGGGCGACCCGGGCCAAGGCCTTGAGATGATCGGCCCCGGCGCCCTCGGGAGCCAGGAGCAGGAAGGCGATGTCGACCGGCTGGCCGTCAAGGGCCTCGAAATCGACCGGGCGCTCGAGGCGGGCCATCAGGCCGAACAGCGTGTCGAGCCCCGGCAGCTTGCCGTGCGGGATCGCCACGCCCTCGCCGATCCCGGTCGATCCGAGGCGCTCGCGCTGCAGCAGCGTCTCGAAGATCTCGCGCTCGTCCAGGCCCGGCAGGTGGCGGGCCGCCTGGGCGGCCAGCTCCTGCAGAACCTGCTTTTTCCCCTGCGCGCGCAGCGCCGGGAGGACTGCCTCCGGCTTCAGGAATTCCAGCAATGGCATCGAGACCGCTGCCTCATCGGCGGGGAGCGCGAAGGCGCCCCGCTCTTGTTCCAGGACCGGAGGCCCTCCGGGAGAGGGGTTCAAGCCCGCTCACGGAGTGCCGCGTTCCGGCGGATCGATCCAGCCGATCGCGCCGTCGCCACGACGATATACGACGTTGACCCGCTCGGTTCCAGCATGAACGAAGACGAGGACGGGGACACCGGTGAGATCGAGCTCCACCACCGCCTCGCTCACCGTGCGCCGGTGCAGGGTGCGGGTGCTCTCGGCGATGATCGGCGGGTGCTCGCCGGTATCCTCCTCGGGCGCCTCCATGACCGAGTAGGCCGCTTCCATCACGGCCGTGCCGGGCAGGGCGCCATCGATCGCGATGTCCTTGGCGTGGCCGTTCGGATGGGCCTTGAGGCGGTGCTTGTAGCGGCGCAGGCGCTTCTCGATCCGCTCCGCGGTCTGGTCGAAGCTCGCATGGGCGTCGTGGGCGGAGCCCGAGGCTTCGAGGGTGATGCCCGAGGGCAAGTGCAGCACGCAGTCGGTGCGATAGGCGCCGCCGTCCCGCGCGACCGTCACGTGGCCGTGGTAGGCACCGTCGAAGTACTTGGCGAGAGCCGCGGAAATCCGCTCCTCCGCCCGGGTTCTCAGGGCTTCCCCGAGATCCACGCCACGACCCGACACGCGCAACGCTGCCATCAGCTCCCTCCGGTCTCGTCGTTCGCGACCCTTGGTGTCCGGGGACGTCTCCGGCGCAAGGGCCAGCGCTCAAGAGCTAGGAACGTCCGGACGCGAAGTCAACGAAGCCGGCTCAGTTGGGGCAGGGGCCTTTCGGAGCATGCCCGCCCGAGACCGGTCGCGCCATGGGCCGGCCGCGCTCAGCGCGCCGGCATCGCGGCGCGCTCGCGCCGGCGCTCGATCGAGGAGGGGATGCGCAGGGATTCCCGGTATTTCGCCACGGTGCGGCGGGCGATGTCGACGCCCTCGCCGCGCAGGCGCTGCACCAGGGCGTCGTCCGACAGCACGTCGTCGGCTTCCGCGTCGATGAGCTGCTTGATGCGGTGGCGCACGGCTTCCGAGGAATGGGCCGCCGCGCCGGCCGCCCCGGGAATCGCCGCGGTGAAGAAATACTTCATCTCGAAGGTGCCGCGGCTGGTGCCGATCGACTTGTTCGAGGTCACGCGCGAGACGGTGGATTCGTGCATGCCGATCGCGTCGGCGACGGTCTTCAGGTTGAGCGGCCGCAGGCAGGCGACGCCGTTGACGAAGAACCCGTCCTGCTGGCGCACGATCTCGCTCGCCACCTTCAGGATGGTGCGGGCGCGCTGCTCCAGGCTGCGGGTGAGCCAGTTGGCGGTCTGGAGGCATTCCGACAGGAAGGCCTTGTCGGTCTCGGTCGTCGCCCCGCGCGAGACGGTGGCGTAGTAGCTCTGGTTGACCAGCACCCGAGGCAGGGCCTCGCTGTTCAGCTCGACGAGCCAGGAGCCGTCGGGTGCCGGGCGCACGAACACGTCCGGCACCAGCACCTCGACCGGGCCGGCGCCGAAGGCGCGGCCGGGCTTGGGATCGAGGCGGCGCAGCTCGGAGAGCATGTCCGCCAGATCCTCGTCGTCGACCCCGCACAGGCGCCGCAAACCCGCGAAGTCGCGCTTGGCGACGAGGTCGAGGCGCGAGACCAGCGCCTGCATCGCCGGATCGAACCGGTCCTGCTCGCGCAGCTGGATCGCCAGGCACTCGGCGAGATCGCGGGCGCCGACGCCCGAGGGGTCGAAGGCCTGGACCAGGCCCAGCACCCGCTCGACCACCGGCAGGCCGACGCCGAGGCGCTCGGCGAGGGCGGCCAGGTCCTCGCGCAGGTAGCCGGCCTCGTCGATGGCATCGACCAGGAAGCCGCCGACCAGCCGCTCGACGGGATCGCGCGTGGCGAGGTCGAGCTGGGCCGAGAGGTGCTCGTGCAGCGAGGATTCGCTGGTGAGCGTCGCCTCGAAATCCGGCGCCTCGCCGTCGAAGCTGCCGCCGGTGCCGCTCCAGGGGGCGGGGGTGAGCGACAGCCCCTCGCCCTCCGCCGCCGGGGCCTCGCGCCCCACGGGACCGTCGTCGGGGAACACGTTGTCGAGGCGGGTGCCGAGGTCGCCCTCGATCTCGCTGCGGCTCGGATTCAGGTCGTGGGCGAGCCAGGGCTCGGCCGCCTCGCCGTCGAACCCGTCGCTCTCGCCCCCGCCGGGCTCGGCCGCCTCGCCGCGGGACTCGCCCGCCTCCGGAGCCTCGACGTCGGCCCGCTCCAGGAGCGGGTTGCGCTCCAGCTCGGCATCGACATAGGCGGCGAGGTCGAGATGGGAGAGCTGCAGTAGCTTGATCGCCTGCAGGAGTTGCGGCGTCATCACCAGGGCCTGGCCCTGACGCATCTCGAGCCGTTGCAGCAATCCCATCAGCCAGCCCCGCCATGCGACGCCCCGGTTCCGGCCAGGGTCGGCACAAGTCTTGCTTCAGACATCCGGAAGCAGCTTTAAACCGAAGCGTGACACGCGTCAAAGCGATCGTGCGGGCTCGGCGCGGTCCGGCCCGAGCGTGGCGCAGGGCGGGGTGGTGCGCCAGTGGAAAAAGGCTCGCCGTAGCCGGGACGCAAGGGGAGGGGGAGCGGCCGGCATGACGGCTCAGGAGAAGATCGTCCCAGGGGCAGAACACCTCCTGGTCGCTCCCGTCTGCGATTGTCCAATCCCTCTCCCGCAGGTTGTCGGGTGCGAACCGACATCCCTTCCGCGACCTCAGGATGAGGTCGAGGGAAGGACGATCAGAGCGGAGACCATCGGGCTTTCGGTGCAGCCCGCACCGTTTACAAGCGAAAGTCCTCGCCCAGATACAGTCGCCGCACGTCCTCGTTGGCCACGATCTCGTCGGGCGTCCCCTCGGTGAGGATTCGGCCCGAATGCACGATGTAGGCCCGGTCGATCAGGCCGAGCGTCTCGCGCACGTTGTGGTCGGTGATGAGCACGCCGATGCCGCGGCCCTTGAGGTGCATCACCAGTTCCTGGATGTCGCCGACCGCGATCGGGTCGATGCCCGCGAAGGGCTCGTCGAGCAGCATGAAGGACGGTGAGGAGGCGAGCGCCCGGGCGATCTCGCAGCGCCGCCGCTCGCCGCCCGAGAGCGCGATCGAGGGCGACTTGCGCAGGCGGGTGATGTTGAACTCCTCGAGGAGCGAATCGAGCTTGCGCTCGCGGGTCTTGCGGTCGGGCTCGACCACCTCGAGCACCGCCCGGATGTTGTCCTCGACGTTGAGGCCGCGGAAGATCGAGGCCTCCTGCGGCAGGTAGCCGATGCCGAGCCGGGCGCGCTGGTACATCGGCAGCCGGGTGATCTCGTGCCCGTCGAGGCTGATCGTGCCGCGATCGGCCGAGACGAGGCCGGTGATCATGTAGAAGATCGTGGTCTTGCCGGCGCCGTTGGGGCCGAGCAGGCCGACCGCCTCGCCGTTGCGCACGGTCAGGCCGGCATCGTGCACCACCGTGCGGGCGCCGTAGCTCTTCTTGAGGCCGGCGACCGCCAGGATGCCGGGTCCGCCGAACCCGTCGGCGGCGCCGTCCCGCTCCGCCGCCTCGGCTCCGCGCCCGCGGCCGAACAGGCGCCCGAGGCGCGAGACGGCCCGGGGGGCGGGCATGGCACGAATCGGGATTCCTTGGGCTCGCAGGGACAGGGCGGAGGGAAAGGTCACGGGCTCTCTCGCGAAGGATGCCGGTGAAGGAGGCCGGCTGTTCGGCGCCCCGCCGCGTCGGCCTGATCCGCCCCAGGCGGCCGCGCGGCGGATGAACGGCGCCGGTTTAGCCGAAGCCGACCCCCGGCCGCAACGCGAACAGGCCTCGCATCGTGTTCTGGAACACACAGCCATAATGCGCTTACAAAGTCGTTCACCCGACTCCTCCCGCCCGGACGGCCCGATGCTCTCGCTCCTCGACCTCTGCGCCCGAATAGATGCCGGCCGGCTGACGCCCGAGGGGGCGGTCGGCCTCGCGCGCGAGGCGATCGCGGCCCGCGAGCCGGAGGTCGGCGCCCTGGTCTGCGTCGATCCCGCCCCGGCGATCCCGGCCGAGGGTCCGCTCGCGGGGATCGCGGTCGGGGTCAAGGACATCATCGACACCGCCGACCTGCCGACCCGGATGGGCTCTCCCATCTACGAGGGCTGGCGCCCGCGTGCCGACGCCCCGGTGGTGGCGCGGCTGAAGCGCCTCGGCGCGGTGCCGCTCGCCAAGACCACCACCACGCCCTTCGCCTTCCTCGACCCCACCGCGACCCGCAACCCGCACAATCCCGGCCACACCCCCGGCGGCTCCTCCGCCGGCTCGGCCGCCGCGGTGGCGGCCGGGATGCTGCCGCTGGCGCTCGGCACCCAGACGGGAGGCTCGATCATCCGCCCGGCGGCGTTCTGCGGCGTCGTCGGGGTCAAGCCGTCGTTCCGGCTGCTGCCGACGGTGGGGGTGAAGTGCTATTCCTGGGCCCTCGACACGCTCGGCCTGTTCGCGGCCGGCGTGGCGGACGCCGCCCACGCGCTGGCGCTGCTCGCCGACCGGCCGGCCATCGCGCGCACCGGCGAGTCCGGCGCGCCCCGCATCGGGATCCTGCGCCAGGAATTCTGCGCCGCCCCCGAGCCGGAGGCGGAGGCCGCCCTCGCCTGCGCGGCGCAGGCCGCCGAGCGGGCCGGCGCGGCGATCCGCGACCTCACCCTGCCGGCCTCCTTCGGCGAGGCCTTCGCGGCCCACGGCACGCTCCAGGATTACGAGGCGCGCCAGGCGCTCGCCTGGGAATACGCCACCCACCGCGATGCCCTGCCGCCGCGCCTGCGCGCCGCCCTCGACGCGGCGCAAGGTATCGAGACCGCGGCCTACGACGAGGCGCGCCGCACCGCCCACCATGCCCGCCGCGGCCTGAAGGACGTCTTCTCCGAGGACGGCGTCGACGTGCTCCTGACCTATGCGGCGCCTGGCGCGGCGCCGGCCGGCCTCGACCAGACCGGCGATTCGCGCTTCAACCGGCTCTGGACCCTGATGGGCGTGCCCTGCGTCACCCTGCCGGTCTCGCGCAACCCGGCCGGCCTCCCGGTCGGCGTGCAGGTGATCGCCCGGTTCGGCGACGACGGCCGGGCGCTGGCCGTGGCGGCGATGATCGAGCGGGCGTTGCGGGGATAGGGGATCAGGCGGCCGCCGACACCCCTCCACCCAGCCCCTCGATGTCCGGCAGCGCCTCGACCGGGCAGGGCCGGCCGAACAGGTAGCCCTGCAGCTCGTCGCAACCCGCCTCGCGCAGGATCGCGGCCTGCGCCTCGGTCTCGACACCCTCGGCCAGCACGATCATGCCGAGCGCCTTGCCGAGGCCGATCGTGGCGCGGACGATGGCGCCGCTGCCGTCCTGCTGCCCGAGATCCTGCACGAAGCACCGGTCGATCTTGATCTTGTCGAAGGGGAAGCGGCGCAGGTAGCTCAAGCTGGAATAGCCGGTGCCGAAATCGTCCATCGCGGTGCCGACCCCGAGGGCGCGCAACCGGTGCAGGATCGCCAGCGTGGCGTCGTCGTCCTGGAGCAGCACCGATTCGGTGATCTCGAGTTCGAGCCGCGCGGGCGGCAGGCCGCTCGCCTCGAGCGCGGCCGCCACCTCCTCGACGAGGCCGTCGCCGACGAACTGCGCCGGGGAGAGGTTCACCGCCACCTTGACGTCCGCCGGCCAGCCGGCGGCATCGGTGCAGGCCCGGGCGAGCGCCCAGGCGCCGAGGTCGCGGATCTGCCCGGTCGCCTCGGCGATCGGGATGAACTCGCCCGGGCTGATAGAGCCGTCGCGCGGGTGGCGCCAGCGCAGCAGCGCCTCGCGGGCGCGCAAGCCCGACCCGTCGGCGGCGACGATCGGCTGGTAGTGGAGGTCGAACTGTCCCTCGGCCAGGGCGATGCGCAGGTCGGCGCCGAGCTGGCGGCGGCGCTGGAGGTCGGCATCCATCGCCGGGTCGAAGAACTGCCAGCCGTTCCGCCCCGAGGATTTCGCCTGGTAGAGCGCGACGTCGGCCCGGCGCTGCAACTCGGCGGTGGTCATGCCGGATTCCTCCGTCATCGCGACGCCGATCGAGGTGCCGATGCCGACCTCGTGGCCCTGGACGTCGAAGGGCTGCCGCAAGAGCCGCACGATCCGCTCGGCGAGTGCCGCCACGCCGGCCGGGTGGGAGGGGGCGCAGCGGATCACCGCGAACTCGTCGCCGCCGAGACGCCCGACGAGCGCGGTGGTGCCGACCGCCTCCCGCAGGCGCCGCGCCACGAGCCGCAGCAGCTCGTCGCCGACCGGGTGGCCGTAGGTGTCGTTGACGTCCTTGAAGCCGTCGAGGTCGAGGCAGAGCACGCTCACCGCCTCGTCGGCGCCGCGCTCCGCCAGCGCCGCGTCGAGGCGCTCCTGCAGCTGTGCGCGGTTCGGCAGCCCCGTCAGGGCGTCATGGCCGGCCATGTGGGCGATGCGCGCCTCGTTGCGGCGTCGCTCGCTCACGTCCTCGTGCGTGCAGATCCAGCCGCCCCCCGGCACGGGCACGTGCACGACCGCGATGGCGCGGCCGTCGGACAGGTCGCAGGTGAAGCCCGCCGGACCGCCGGCGGCGATGCGGCGGCGAACCGCCGCCACCAGGGCCGCCCGCGTCCGGTCCGCCGCCAGGTGGTCGAGGAGCGCGGCGAGCGGCGTGCCCGGCCGGCGCAGGCCGTCCGGTACGGCGTGCAGCTGCGCGTAGCGGGTGTTCATCACGATCAGCCGGTCGTCGCGGTCGAACAGGCACAGGCCCTGGGTCATGTGGTCGAGGGCGATGCCGAACTTCGCCCGCTGGACGCCGAGCGCCCGCTCGCCCCGCTCCCGCGCCTCGGCTGCGGAGCGGGCGGCCTCGGCCTCGGCGAGGCGCTCCTGCGAGCGCGTCCGACGCAGGCCGAGCAGCACCAGCCCGGCGAGGCCGAAGTCGAGCAGCAGGGCGGCCGTGCCGATGATCCACGCCTGCTGGCGCCAGCTGGCGAGGCTCGCCTCCGCGGTGCGGTTGACGCTGAGGGTCAGCGGGTAGCGAGCCAGCGCCCGGGCGCCGGAGATCCGGTCGATCCCGTCGACCGGGCTGACGGCGCGCATCACGCCGCCGGCCGGGTTCGCACCGGTGATCCGCAGGGCTGCCGTATTCGCGAAGGTCCGCCCGACGCTGTCGTCGCGCCGGGGGTGGCGGACGAGCAGCATGCCGTCGTTCCGGAGGATCGCGACCGCGTAGTCGCGGCCCGGAGCGATCGCCGCGTAGAGCCGCTCGAAGTAGCCGAGTTCGACGGCGCCGAGCACCAGGCCGAGGAACCTCCCGTCCGGCGCCCGGACCTTGCGGGCGATGTAGATCGTCCAGGCTCCGTCGCCGCGGTTCTGCACCGGATTGCTGACGGCACGTTCGAGGGCTGGATCGGCCGCCATGACCTTGAAATACTCCCGGTCGGCGATGTTGACCGCCGGGATCGGCCAGTAGCGGCTGAAGTTCAGGAGCTTGCCGTGCCGGTCGATCACCGTGACGGCGTTCACCTGCGGCAGGGCGGCGATGCGCGTCTTCAGCGCCTCGTGCAGCGAGTGCTGGCCGGCCAGCGCGGCATAGTCCTCGTCGCTGGCGAGGCCGGCGGCCCGGAACTCGCCGATCACGCTGTCCTGGACCAGCTCGATCGATTGCAGCGCCCGGTCGGCCTGGTCGGCGAGCACCGTGGCGAGACCGGAGAGGTTGCGCTCCGTCTCGGTGATCGCGTGCTCGTGAAGGTTGCGCACCAGCAGCCCCGCGGACACCGCGATCAACGCCGCCAGCATTCCGGCGGACGCGATCACGATCCGGAAGGAGCGGCCGTGCGAGGCGCCGGCCGGCGGAGAGTCGATCGTCGGGCCCACGGCTCTCGTCTGCTCGATGCGGCGAACGATCCGCTATGCGCCTGCGAGCTTTAAGAAGCGGTGAAGACCGTGCGGCGGAGCCTCCGGGCCGGCAACGGGATATCGGCGAGGAGGGGACGACGTCGATTCCGCCGGCGGCGCACATAGCTTGTACTGACCCTGAGGAACCCTGTCCGCTCTGCGGGCTCCCGATCGATCAATACGGTTCGACGACGTGGACGGGCGGGCTCCTCACAGCCCTCCGTCCTGCAGCCGGTACCACGCCACCACCGCCGAGGCGTAGAGCCGGTGCAGGCCGTGCAGCGGCAGCGGCGTGATCGGCGTCGGGGCGATCGGCAGCGCGTCGGCCTCGTCCCGGGCGATGAAGGCGGCGATCGCCTGGCCCATGCGGGTCTGGAGGCCGACGCCGCGGCCCTGGCAGCCGATATCGATGAGGAGGCCGGGTTCCGGCGCGTGCAGGTGGGGCAGGTAGTCCCGGGTGACCGCGACCCGGCCGCACCAGCGATGGTCGAAGCCGATGCCGGCGAGTTGCGGAAACAGCTTCGGGACGATCCGCTCCAGATGCGCCCAGTCGCTCTGGCCCTTCGGCTCGCGGAACGGCCCGCGCCCGCCGAGCAGCAGCCGGCCGGTATGGTCGAGGCGGAAATAGAGGAGGAGCTTGCGCGTGTCGGAGGAGACCTGGCCCTCCGGCAGCACCGTGCGGCGCAGGTTGTCGGAGAGCGGGGTCGTGGCGACCTGAAACGAGTTCGCCGCGATGATGGTCTTGCGCAAGGACGGCCACAGGTCGCCCGAATAGCCGTTGGTGCACAAAACCACCCGCCCGGTGGCCAGGCTCGGGCCGGCGGCCGTCCTGACCGTCCAGGTCTCGCCCTGCCGCGACAGGCCGGTCACGGGCGTGTCGGTGTGGATCCGCGCGCCGGCCGCCAGCGCCGCCTTCGCGAGGCCGCGGGCATAGGAGAGCGGCTGGACCGCGCCGCCGCGCCCGTCGAGCCAGCCCCCCAGGTAGCGCTCGGAGCCGATCAGCCGGCCGGCCTCGGCCTTGTCGAGGAGGCGCGCGGGCGCGCCGCGGCGCGCCCATTGCTCCGCCCGCCGCTCGGCCTGGGCCAGGCCCTCCTCGGTATGGGCGCCCTGGATCCAGCCGGTGCGGGTGTGGGGCACGTCCATCCGGTGCTTGGCGATGAGGTCGAACACCGCGTCGGCGGTGCCGGCCCCGAACGCCGCGAGGCGCTCGCCGCGCTCCGGGCCGAACATCTGCACCAGTTCGTCCGGATCGTGCTTGAGCCCCGGGATCACCTGGCCGCCGTTGCGGCCCGAGCCGCCGAAGCCGATCTCGCGGGCTTCCAGCACCACGGGTTTCAGCCCGGCCTCGGCGAGGTGGAGCGCCGTCGACAGGCCGCAGAAGCCGCCGCCGATCACCACCACCTCGGCCCGGCCGGATTCCGTCAGCGGTGCCGTCGCGGGCGGGGGCACGGCGGTGGTCGCCCAGAGGGCCGGCCCGAGGGGGAAGGGGTCTGTCATCGCGAAACGCTCGTCACAGCGGGTTCAGCACCCGCTTCAGGAAATCCTGGGTGCGGGGCTGCTGCGGGCGGCCCAGCACCTCGCGGGCCGGGCCTTCCTCAACGATCACGCCGCCGTCGAGGAACAGCACCCGGTCGGCGACCTCGCGGGCGAAGCTCATCTCGTGGGTCACGACCATCATGGTCATGCCCTCCTCGGCGAGCCCGCGCATCGTGCCCAGCACCTCGCCGACGAGCTCCGGGTCGAGGGCCGAGGTCGGCTCGTCGAACAGGATCGCGTCGGGCCGCATGGCGAGCGCCCGGGCGATGGCGACCCGCTGCTGCTGGCCGCCGGAGAGCCGCGGCGGATGCGCCTCCTCCTTGCCGGCGAGGCCGACCCGGGCGAGGAGCGCCCGGCCGCGCTCCGTCGCCTCCTTGCGGTCCTCGCCCTTCACGTAGATCGGCCCCTCGATGACGTTCTCGAGCGCCGTGCGATGCGGGAACAGGTTGAAGCGCTGGAACACCATCGAGACCTGGACCCGGACGGCGCGGATCGAGCGGTCGGCCCGGTCGACCCGGCGGCCATTCACGGTGATCGTGCCGCCGTCGTAGGATTCGAGCCCGTTGATGCAGCGCAGCACCGTCGACTTGCCCGAGCCCGACGGCCCGATCACGCAGACCACCTCGCCCTTCCTCACCTGCGCGGTGATGCCCTTGAGGACGGGCAGCGCCCCGTAGGACTTGCGGACGTCGTCGAGCACGATCATCGCCGGCCGGCCTGCTTCTCGAAGTGGCGCACGATCAGGATCAAGGGCAGGCTCAAGGTCAGGTACATCAGTGCCACCAGGGTGAAGACGCTGGTGTTCTTGAAGGTCGCCGAGGCGATGAGCTTGCCCTGGAGCGCCAGCTCGGCGACCGTGATGGTCGAGGCCTGCGACGAATCCTTCAGCATCATGATCATCACGTTGCCGAAGGGCGGCAGCGCGGTGCGGAAGGCCTGCGGCAGCAGCACCCGCCGCATGGTCAGGCCCCAGCCCATGCCGATGGTCTGCGCCGCCTCGACCTGGCCCTTGTCGATCGCCTCGATGGCGGCGCGGAAGTTCTCCGCCTGGTAGGCCGAGTAGGCGAGGCCGAGGCCGAGCACGCCGGCCTGCACCGCCGTGAGCGACAGCCCGAAATCCGGCAGCACGAAATAGATGTAGAACAGCTGCACGATGATCGGGATGCCCCGGATCACGTTGATGAAGGTGGCGGCGAAGAACGACAGGGCGCGCACGCCCGAGACCCGCATCATCGCCCAGACGAGGCCGAGCGCGGTCGAGACCACGAGCGAGCCCGCCGTGATCAGGATCGTCAGCCACACGCCCTGGAGCAGGATCGGAACGAACTCGCGGGCGTCAGACAGGAAGCTGTCCATGGGACGGCGTCACCCGATCAGGAGGGGTTCACCGAGGGCTGCAGGCCCCACTTCTCCAGGATCTTGGCCAGTTCGCCGTTCTCCTTGATCTTGGCGAGGCCCGCATTGATCTTCGCCAGGAGGGCGGTGTCGTCCTTGCGCACGCCGATGCCGACCGAGCCGACGACCACCGGCTTGTACGACGCGACGAGGTGGGCGTTGGGGAAATTGCCGCTCTTGAGGTTGTAGGCAATGATCGGCGCGTCGGCGAAGATCGCCTTGACCCGGCCGGCATTGACGTCCCGCAGCATGTCCGGGAACGTGTCGTAGACCTTCACGTCGGCGAACTGGCCCGATTTCTTGAGCGCGTCGACGAAGGCGGTGCCGACCTGGGCACCCACCGTCTCGCCCTTGAGGTCGGAGAAGGCGGTGTAGGCCTTGGTGTCGGCCTTCGGCACCACCATCCCCTCGCCATAGGCGTAGACCGGCGCGGAGAACGCGATCACCTCCTGGCGCGGGGCCGTGATGAACATCGCGGCCGAGATCGCGTCGATCTTCTTGGCCGTCAGCGCCGCGATCAGGCTCGAGAACTGGAGCGGCTCGATCTGCACCGAAAAGCCGGCCTGCTTGCCGATGGCGGTGATCACGTCCACCATCACGCCCTGGATGGCGTTGGTCTTGGTGTCGAGGAAGGTGAAGGGGACGCCGGTCGGCGTCGAGCCGACCCGGACCGTCTCCTGCGCCAGGGCGGGGCGGGCCAGGGCGGAACTCGCGAGCAGCACCAGGGCCGCGCTCGCGGCCCGAATCAGACGCCTCATCATCCTGCTCCCCCTGCCGGCTTTGTGCGGCTGGCCACCGCGCCGCTTAAATTTCATTGACATGAACATCTGGCCATAATTCGTTGCATCATGCAATCGAATTTCATGCACATGAAACAGGCGGCGGATCGACGACGAAACGGGCAGTCGGCCGAGCGCCCGGCTGCCGAGCCCTTGGCTGCCGAGCCCTTGGCGGCCGACCTCGCGGTCGGGCAGCGGCTGCGCACGCTCCGGCAGGAGCGCGGCCTATCGCTGAAGGCGGTGGCGGCATCGACGGGGCTGTCGATCGGCTATCTCAGCCAAGTGGAGCGCGGATTGTCGTCGCCGTCCCTGCGGGTCCTGACCCAGGTCGCCGACCTGCTCGGGGTCGGCCTCGGCGCCCTTTTCGGCGGGAATGCGGGCACCCCGGACGACGGCATCGTCACGAGGGCCGGCGAGCGGGCGGCGCTCACCCTCTGGCGCGCCGGCATCTCCAAGCAGCTCCTCACCCAGGGAGACGGGGCGCTCAGCCTGTTCCTGATGCAGCTCGCGCCCGGCGCCGGCACCGGCGACGAGCCCCTGATCCATGACGGCGAGGAGGCCGGGCTGGTGATGGAGGGGGCTCTCGTCCTGACGGTGGAGGGCACGACGGCGGAGCTCGGGCCCGGCGACAGCTTCCGCTTCGCCAGCCGGCGCCCGCACCGCTACCGCAACCCGTCTCCCGACCGGATCGCCGTGGTCCTGTGGGTCAATGCCGTGCCACAGAGGTAGGGCGCAAACGGGAATGTCGACTCGACCGCGCATCCGCCGCGCCGATTTAGGATTGCGTGAAGCAAGCTCCGGCAGAGTACCCCCCGACCGGGCCGGAGAGGCATGATGAGCGGATGCGGGCAGTGCAGGAGCAGCGAGCCGCTGCCCTTCACCTTCACGATGGCGTTCCACCCGATCGTGGACCTCGGAAAGGGGAGCGTCTGGGGCTACGAGGCCCTGGTGCGGGGCACCGAGGGGCAGGGCGCGGGATACATCCTCGGCCAGGTCGACGACGACAACCGCTACCGCTTCGACCAGGCCTGCCGCACCAAGGCGATCGAGCTTGCAGGCGAGCTGTTTCCGGCCGACGACGTGCGGCTGTCGATCAACTTCCTGCCGAACGCGGTCTACGATCCGGCGGCCTGCATCCGGGCGACCCTCGCGGCCGCGCGGCGGATCGGCTTCGCGCACCAGCGGATCATGTTCGAGTTCACCGAGAACGAGCGCATGGCCGACGTCGCCCATGTCCAGCGCATCGTCGCCGATTACCGCCAGCGCGGCTTCCTCACCGCTCTCGACGATTTCGGCGCCGGCTATGCCGGCCTCGGCCTGTTGGCGCAATTCCAGCCCGACCTGATCAAGCTCGACATGGAGCTGATCCGCGGCATCGCCGACTCGCCCGCCCGGCAGGCGATCGTGTCCGGCGTGATCGCCATCGCCCGGTCGCTCGGCGTCGCGGTGATCGCCGAAGGGGTCGAGACGGCCGAGGAACTCGCGGTGCTGCGCGAAGCCGGCATCACCCTGTTCCAGGGCTACCTGTTCGCCCGGCCGGCGCTCGCGGCGTTGCCGGGGCTGAGCCTGCCGGAGATGCGGCAGGCGGCGTGAGCGCGCCGTCGGGGCCGCGCGTCCGGGCGCCTCGCTCTCGCGCGGGCTGCCGCCCCCCGGCCGCACGCGTCGGGGCCGTGACGGATTTCCGTGCCGGGGGAACGAGCGGGTTTCCCGGTCACCGTGCAGAACCCGGCTTCACGGCATCACCAAAGCCAAGGTAGGTCTCTCGCGCCGGGCCGCACATCCCGGAACGGCGGCTCCGGCGTGGAACGGACGGGTCCCCCCGCCGTTCCGGCCCCGTCCCCCGGCTGCCGACAGGAGGGTACTGGCGCCCCATGACCATCGAACCCGCGCGCGACGAGACCGAGACCCTGTTCCAGCCCGGCCGCACCTGCTGGTGCGTGGCGCGGGCCGAGCGGGTCGCGGTGATGATCGACTCCGCCGAGTATTTCGCCCGGCTGGAGGAGGCGCTGCGCCAGGCGCGATCCTCGATCCTGATCGTCGGCTGGGACTTCGACGGGCGCATCCGCCTGCGCCACGATGCGAGCCCGGAGGAGTCGCCGCCCCTCGGGCCGCTCCTGCGCGACCTCGCCGCGCGGCGGCCGGACCTCGCGGTGCGGGTGCTGGTCTGGAGCGTCGCGACGGTGCACGGGCCGGGCGCGACGCTGCCGCTCCTGTTCGGGGCCGAGTGGGAGGCGCATCCGCGCGTCGAGGTGCGCCTCGACACGCATCATCCGCTCTACGCCGCCCACCACCAGAAGCTCGTCTGCATCGACGACCGGATCGCCTTCGCGGGCGGCATCGACCTCACGGTCGGGCGCTGGGACACCGTCGCCCACAGGGCGGGCGATTCCCTGCGCACCAATCCCGACGGCGAGCTCTACCCGCCGGTGCACGACCTGCAGATGGCCGTGGACGGCGAGGCGGCCATACGGCTCGGGGAGCTCGCCCGCGAGCGCTGGCGCGCCGCCACCGGCGAGGTGCTGGCCCCGGTGAGCGGCGCCGGCCCGATCTGGCCGGCGGACCTGACGCCGCTTCTCACAGACGCCCCCGTCGCCATCGCCCGCACCATGCCGCTCCAGGGCGACGAGCCCTCGGTCGAGGAGGCGGCGGCGCTCACCGCCGCGGCCCTGGCGGCCGCGAAGGGGACGATCTACCTCGAGGCGCAGTACCTCACGGCCCGTTTCGTCGCCGACGCCCTCGCCGCCCATCTCGCTGCGGAGGCGGGGCCGGAGATCGTGGTGGTGCTGACGCGCCGCTCGCACAACTTCACCGAGCGCGTCGCCATGGGCACGCCGCGCGACCGGGTGCTGCGCACCTTGCGCGCCGCCGACCGGTTCGGGCGCCTGCTCGTCGCCTATCCGGTGGTGCCCGGACCCGACGGGGATTGCGAGATCGAGGTCCACGCCAAGCTCGTCCTGATCGACGACTGGTTCCTGCGCATCGGCTCCTCGAACCTCAACAACCGCTCCGTCGCCCTCGACACCGAGTGCGACCTCGCGGTCGAGGCCCGCACCCCCGAGGAGCGCGCCGCGCTCCTCTCCCTTCGCGATCGCCTGGTGGCCGAGCATCTCGGGATGGCGCCCGACGCGATGGCCGCGGCGATCACGCAGGACGGCCTGATCGCGGCGATCCGGCACCACATGGGCGGGCCGCGCAGCTTGCGGGTCTGCGAGGTGCCGGAGGAGGAGGGCCTGCTCGATCCGCTGGTCAGCTCCGAGCTGCTCGACCCGGAACGGCCGTTCGGGACGGCGTAGGGGGGCGGGCCGGCGCGGCCGATCCCTCCGCATCGCGCCACCGGAACACCGCCTCGGTCGCCGCGAAGGCGACGAGGCCGAGGGCCAGGGGGCCGAGGAAGTACAGGCACCGGAAGGCGATCAGCGGGCCGATCACGTCGGTCTTCGGCAGCAGGTGGACGACCACGCTCTCGATCACCCCGACGCCGCCGGGCACGTGGGTGATGAGCACCGCCGCGTTGGCGATGACGAAGACCGAGGCCACCGCCAGGTAGCCGACATCCGAGACCGCCGACAGCACCTGGTGCAGGCAGGCCGAGACCAGGGCGAAGTTCACCGCGCCCAAGGACACCTGCGCGGCCGCGAGCGGGAGCGGCGGCATCTCGATCGACCAGCGCCGGAAGGTCAGCGGCTTGCGCCACCAGGCGGCGAGGCCGAGATAGGCGGCCACGCCGCCCGCGCAGGCGAGGCCCGCCGCCAGCACCGCGCCCTGTCCGAGGCCGGTCACCTCCCCGGCGAGGCCGGGATGGACCAGCACCGCGACGGCGCCGAGCGCCATCAGGCCGACTCCGACCGTGACGCCGCAGAACAGCACCGCCTTGGCGACATCCGCCGTGCCGAGGCCCCAGCGGGTATAGAAGCGGTAGCGGATCGCCCCGCTGCTCAGGCCCGCCAGGCCGATGCTGTGGCCGAGCGACAGGCTGATGAAGGCCGCGAGCGCCACCCGCCGATAGGGCAGGGGCTTGCCGGCGGCGCGCAAGGCGAGCCAGTCGATCCCGGTGAGGCAGAGATAGCTCGCGGCGGCGAAGCCCCCGGCGGCGGCGAGCCGGGCGGCCGGCAGCGCCCGCACCGATTCGACGAGCTGGCCCAGGCTGTAGCCGGCGAGCGTGCGGTAGAGCAGGTAGCCCCCGAGCGCGACGCTGAGAACGGTGAGGATGATGGTCCAGATCCGCCGGCGCGAGGAGTGGTCTTCCCTGTCCTCGGCTCTGGCGTCGGTCTGTCCTGGGGCGTGCGTCACGCGGGTTCCTCTCGGGGCACGGAGATGCGGGGGGCGGGCGCCGGCGCGAGGTCGAGGTCGGCGACGAGGGCCAGGTGGTCGGAGGCGACCCGGGCGAGCCTGCCGCCCAGCCTGCGCACCTCCCGCACCGCGACGCCGCGGCTGACGAAGACGTGGTCGATGCGCAGAAGCGGCAGCCGGGCCGGGAAGGTCGGCCGCGCCCAGGCTCGATGCGGCGGGCCTTGCGCGTCCGGCAGCCGGGCGGCGAGGCGGCGATGAATGCCCGAGCCCGGCAGGGCGTTGAAGTCGCCGAGCAGCACCACCGGGTCGCGGCAGGCCGGATCGCCGAGGAAGCGTGGGCCGAGGAGGGCGTCGGTCTGCGCGGCCCGCTCGCGCCGGTCGAGGCCGAGATGCGTCGTGACGACCTGCACCTCCGTCTCGCCGGCGGTGATCGCGGCCCAGAGCGCGCCACGCGGCTCGAGCCCGGCCCGGCCCGGCAGGGCCTCCGCCCGCACCAGCCGGGAGGGGAGGGCGGTCAGGATCGCGTCGCCGTAGAGCTCCTCCATCACCCGCATCGCCGGGTGGAAGTGCGAGCGCATGCCGAGCTGTTCGGCGATCACCTTCGCCTGGTCGATCCCACCGCTGCGGGCGCGCCCGACATCGAGCTCCTGCAACGCCACCACGTCCGGCCGGCAGGCGGCGATCACCGCGGCGATGCGCTCCGGGGCGAGCCGGCCATCGGCGCCGAGGCAGCGGCGCACATTGTAGGTGAGGACGCGGAGCAACCGGAGGAGGCCTTCTGCCAGGGGTGAACCTCCCTCAACGGCCGAGCCTGCGGGAGGTTCGAGGCCTCCCGCCACGCTTCCCGGGAAACCGCAATGTTAGATCCTGAACGGATCCAGCCGGCGCGCGTTCTCTCCCGGCGCCGGAGGGACCAGGATGTTTGGCGGAGTGCTTGGCGGGACGCTTGGAACGGCGAGAATCGCGGCGGGGACGTGCCCGCGGCACGGATCGTCGCGATGAGGATCGTGGTCTTCGGCCTGACGATCAGCACGTCCTGGGGCAACGGCCACGCGACCCTCTGGCGGGGCCTGTGCCGGGCGCTCGCCCGCCGCGGCCACAGCGTGGTGTTCTACGAGCGCGACCTGCCCTTCTATGCGCCCCACCGCGACCTGACCGAGATCCCGAACGGCCGCCTCGTGCTGTTCTCCGACTGGGAGGAGATCCGCGCAGGGGCCGCCCGCGACGTGGCGCAGGCCGACGTCGCGATGGTGACCTCCTACTGTCCCGACGCGCCGGCCGCCACCGACCTCGTCCTGGGGGCCAAGGCCCTGCGGGTGTTCTACGACCTCGACACGCCCGTCACCCTCGACCGGCTGCGCCGCGGCGAGGCGGTGGAGTATGTCGGCCCGGAGGGGTTCCGCGGCTTCGACCTCGTGCTCAGCTATACCGGCGGGCCGGCTCTGGACGCGTTGCGCGACGACCTGGGCGCGGGCCGCGTGGCGCCGCTCTACGGCCATGTCGATCCGGAGGTGCACCGGCCGGCGGCGCCGCAGCCGCATTACGCCGCCGATCTCTCCTATCTCGGCACCTACGCCGCCGACCGGCAGGCCAAGGTCGTGTCCTGCCTCGTCGAGCCGGCGCGGCGGCGGCGGGACCGGCGCTTCCTGATCGGCGGGGCGCAATACCCGCAGGACTTTCCCTGGACCGACAACATCTACTTCGTGCGCCATCTGGGCCCGCAGGAGCACCCGGCCTTCTACGCCTCCTCGCGCCTGACGCTCAACGTCACCCGGGCGGCGATGGCCGCCATGGGCTGGTGCCCCTCGGGCCGCCTGTTCGAGGCGACCGCCTGCGGCGCTGCCGTGATCAGCGACGCCTTCGACGGGCTCGACGCCTTCTACCGGCCGGGCGAGGAGATCCTGCTCGCCGAGACGCCCGACGCCGTGCTCGCCGCCCTCGACCGGAGCGACGCGGACTTGCGCCGCATCGCCGAGGCCGGCCGCGCCCGCACGCTCGCCGACCACACCTCCGCGCATCGCGCGGCGGAGCTGGAGGCGCTCCTCGACACCGCCCGGCACCCGATCGCGATGGAGGCGTGAGACCGCATGTGGGGAATCGTTCCGGCCGCCGGCCGCGGCAGCCGCATCCAGCCTCTCGCCTTCTCCAAGGAGCTGCTGCCGGTCGGCAGCCGCCTGCGCGACGGGGCCGAGCGGCCCTGTGCGGTGAGCGAGTACATCGTCGAGCGGATGATCCGCGGCGGGGCCGACAAGATCTGCTTCGTGATCGCCCCGGGCAAGTCCGACATCGTCGAGTATTACGGCTCCGGCTACGGGCCCGCGCCGATCGCCTACGTGGTGCAGCCGCGCCCCGAGGGCCTGTGCGACGCGCTCTTCCGCGCCCTGCCGCTGATCGCCCCCGACGAGCCGGTGCTGGTGGGCCTGCCCGACACGGTCTGGTTCCCGGATGACGGGCTGGCGCTCCTGCCGGCGGACGGCCTGTCCTTCCTGCTCTTCCCGGTCGAGCGGCCGGAGCTGTTCGACGCCGTCGTGCTCGACGGCGACGCGGTGCGGGAGATCCAGGTGAAGCGCCGGGACGCCACGTCGTCCTGGGTCTGGGGCGCCTTCAAGCTGACCGGCCGCATCCTCGCCGAGCTGCACGTCCTCTGGCAGGCCCGGCAGTGCCGCGACGAGTATATCGGCACCCTCGTCAATGCCTGGCTCGCGGCCGGCGGCCGGGCGGTCGGGGTGCGCGCCGGCAGCGCCTATGTCGATACCGGCACCCTCCACGGCTACCGCGCCGCGATGGCGCTCCTCGGGGCGGAGGCTCCGGACGGGGAGGCGGCGGAGCGGCGGCTGTCGCTGGGCCATCCGCGGGGGGACGGGGCGCGGGCGATCCCGTGAGGCCTCTCACCATCCTCGGCGTCGCCTACCCGTTCGCGCCGGTGAGCCCCGACGCGGTCGGCGGGGCCGAGCAGGTCCTGGCCCGGCTCGACGCCGCCCTGGTGGCGGCGGGCCACCGCTCGGTGGTGGTGGCGCGCACCGGTTCGCGGGTCGCCGGCACCCTGGTCGCGGTGCCGGCCGAGGAGGGGGCGATCGACGACGAGGTCCGGGCGCGGGGCCATGCCCGCCACCGCGCCGCCATCGCGACGGCCCTGCGCGATCACCCGGTCGACCTGATCCACCTGCACGGGATCGATTTTTCGGAATACCTGCCCCCGCCCGGCGCGCCGGTGCTGGCCACCCTCCACCTGCCCCCGTCCTGGTACCCGCCGGACGCGCTGCACCCGCGGCCGCCGGGCACCTGGCTCCACGGCGTCCCGGCGCCGCGGTCCGGCGCCCGGCACCTCGCTCCCC
>NZ_LABZ01000108.1 GCF_001043955.1 Methylobacterium tarhaniae
CTTTGTGAAGCTCTCGCGACAGTGGCGGCTCGGATCGGCCCCACCGCCCTATCTGCGATGGTGGCAGCCCGGGTCACCGCAGGACAGGCACCGTGAATCACGCATGTGACACTCGGTTGCGCATCGCTTGACGACCAGTTGCGACGTCCGGAAGAACGCCCCCGGATCCAACGAACGATCTAGGCCGCATGGCAGGCCGTCGACCGTGAAAGCTGCCGCCTGAATGAGCACCATCGTCGATGCCGCGCCCTCCTCACAGCACCCCATGGCCTCAGCGGCGCATCGAGCCATTCTCACGCTCGACAAGCGGGCGCGGGCGGAGCTGAAGGGACAGAAGCCGGTGATCCTCTGGATGACGGGCCTGTCCGGTGCCGGCAAGTCGACGATTGCAAACAGGCTCGAGGAGAAGCTGTGGCTGTGCGGCCATCACACCATGCTGCTCGACGGCGACAACCTGCGCTGCGGACTCAACAAGGATCTCACCTTCACGGATGCCGCCCGGGTCGAGAACATCCGCCGCACCGCGGAGGTCGCCAAGCTGATGCTGGAGGCCGGGCTGATCGCGATTTGCGCCCTGATCTCGCCGTTCCGGCGCGAGCGGATGCTGGCGCGCCAGCTGGTCGGTGCGGACGAGTTCATCGAGGTCTTCGTCGATGCACCTCTCGACCTGTGCAAGCGGCGCGATCCCAAAGGGCTCTATGCCCGCGCGCTGGCCGGGCAGATCCCCAACTTCACCGGCATCTCCTCGCCCTATGAGCCGCCGGACACGCCCGAGCTTCACCTGCGGACGGACAGGCATGACGTCGACGCCCTGGCCGGGCAGGTCCTGGAGGCGCTGCGGCACAGAGGCGTCATCGCCGGCACGCCCTGATCCCTGCCATCACCGCCCGCATCGCATGCCGCGGATGCGCGGCGCGCGGTGGTCCCTTCGCCATCGCTCATCCATGTTGCAATGCAGCATGGCGACGGACCGGAGCGGAGCGAGGACATGGTCGAGCTGATCCCTGTGGCGGAGGCGGCCGGGTTCACGGCGGGATGCCTCGCCATCCACGCGGCCCGGGGCTGGGCCGAGACCCTGACGCCGATCCTGGCCTACCTGGTCCTATCCTTGGGCGTTTGCCTCCTGACCGTCGCCGGCATCCAGCAATCGCCCGATCCCGACCAGCTCGTCGCGATGATGACCGAGGCGATGGCGACCTACTGAGGTCAGGCGGCCGGAGGCTGCGCCTCGGGTGCCGCCTCGGCCTTGGCCTCCTCGGCGCATTTGAGGCAGAGCTGGCGCTTGGCGAGCAGGGCGGCGACCGCGTTCGCACCCTCGAAGCTCACGACGTGACCGCATTCGAGCACGTTGAGGACCCGCTGATCGGGATCGTCGCGCTCGCCCGACGGATAGCAGCGGATCGCCGTCACGCGGCGCATCGGGATCTCAGCCTGCATGGCGATGCCCTGGAACCTCGTCTCGGGGCGGCGTAACCGCCGCGCCGCGCCGACCCATACCTGGGTCGCGCCGGCCGCTCCATAGCACGGACGAGGGCGTGACGCATGGGGTCTCGGCCCGCGTCATGTCGCAGGGACGGCACGCGGGCGGACCGATCGCGCGCGGCGACGCTCGAACGATGCGCCTGCAACGAGCATTGCGCCGCTCCCCGAAGCGGGCGCAGACTGGCGGCGACGATCCGGGTGCAACCTCGGGATGCCGGCTGGCACGGATGCTGCGTGCAAGGGCCTTCCGGGCGGGAGATGCGAACGCTCCCGACGACCCGACGATCCTGCAGAAGGAAGCGCGATGCCGCGTCTCTTCACCGCCTGCCTGCTCGCGGGCCTCGCCCTCTCCGCACCCCTGGCGGCGGGCGCCCAGGCCCAGACCCTGCGCTTCGGCCTGATGGAGGATCCGGACGCCCTCGATCCGACGCTCGCCCGCACCTTCGCCGGCCGAATGGTGTTCGCGGCGCTCTGCGACAAGCTCGTCGATATCGGGCCGGACCTGAAGCCGGTGCCCCAGCTCGCGACCGGGTGGGCGTGGTCGGAGGACCAGAAGAGCCTGACGCTCACGTTGCGGCCGAACGTGCGCTTCCATGATGGCGAGCCCCTGGACGCGGCAGCGGTGAAGTATTCGCTGGAGCGACACCTCAGGCTGCCGGGCTCGCAGCGCCGCGGCGAAATCGCACCGGTCGATACGGTGGAGGCGGTGGACGCCCTGACCGTGCGGGTCGACCTGAAGACGCCGTTCGCGCCCCTGCTCGCACAATTCACCGACCGGGCCGGCATGATCGTCTCGCCGAAGGCCGCCGAGCGGCTGGGCGACAAGTTCGCGACGGCGCCGGTCTGCGCCGGGCCGTACAAGTTCGTCGAGCGCGTGCCGCAGGACCGCATCGTGGTCGAGCGCTTCGACGATTACTGGAACAAGGACGCGGTCCAGATCCGGCGGATCGAGTTCCGGCCGATCCCCGACACCACGGTGCGGCTGACGAACCTGCGGGCCGGCCAGCTCGACCTGATCGAGCGCCTGGCTCCGACCGATTTGCCCCAAGTGAAGCGCGACCCGAAGCTGAAGGTCGGCCAGGCCTACGAGCTCGGCTTCTCCGGCGTGGTGTTCAACACCGCCCGGGAAGGCTCGCCGGTCGCCGATCCGCGGGTGCGCGCCGCCTTCGAGGCCGCCATCGACCGCAACGCGATCACGCAGGTGGTCTATAACGGCGAGTACCTGGCCGGGAACCAGTGGGTCTCGCCGAAGAACCCGAACTACGTGACCGAGCATCCGGTGCCGAAGCGCGACGTCGCCAAGGCCAAGGCGTTCCTGAAGGAGGCCGGGATCGAGAAGCCCTCGATCACCCTGATGGTCTACGCCAACAACGACGCGCCCCAGGTCGGCCAGGTGATCCAGGCGATGACCCGCGAGGCCGGCTTCGACGTGAAGCTCCAGGCCACCGACTTCACCACCTCCCTCGACCAGGCCGACAAGGGCAATTTCGAGGCCTATCTCTACAACTGGAGCGGCCGGCCCGATCCGGACGGTAACACCTACAGCTTCCTGGCCTGCAAGACGCCGCTGAACTACTCCCGCTACTGCAACCAGGAGGCCGATTCGGCGATGAACGCCGAGCGGCTGACCTCCGATCCGGCGGCTCGCAAGGCGGCCTGGAAGCGGCTCGCCGACCGGGTACTCACCGACAAGCCGCTGGTCTACCTGTTCCACCGCCGGCTGCTCTGGGCCTATTCGCAGAAGCTCACCGGCTTCGGCGAGTATCCCGACGGGCTGGTGCGCTTCACCGGCCTGAGGCTCGACTGATGTTGCGCTGCTGATGTTACGATTTTTGGCGCGACGCCTGGCCCTGGCGGTCCCGACCCTCGTCCTCGCCTCGATGATCATCTTCGCCCTGCAGCAATTGCTGCCGGGCGACACCGCCACCGCGCTCTCGGGCGAGGAGCGGGACCCGGAGGTGATCGCCTTCATCCGCGCCAAGTACCATCTCGATCAGCCGCTCCCGGTCCGTTACGCCTATTGGGCGACCGGCGTGCTGCAGGGCGATCTCGGCGAGTCGATCCGGCTCCAGAAGCCGGTGATCGAGCTGATCCGCGAGAAGCTGCCGGTCACCCTGGAACTCGCCTGCCTGGCGATGCTGGTGGCGCTCGTGATCGGGGTGCCGATGGGGATCCTGTCCGCGGTCCGGCCCGGGACCTGGATCGACGGGCTCGCCAACGGGGTCGCGCTCTGGGGCCTGTCGGTGCCGAATTTCTGGCTCGGCATCCTGATGATCCTGCTGTTCTCGGTGCAGCTCGGCTGGCTGCCGGCCTCCGGCTACGTGCCGCCGGGCGAGGACCTGCTTGAGAACCTGCGCTCGATGGCGATGCCGGCCTTCGTGCTCGGCAACGCCATCGCGGCGGTGATGATGCGCCACACGCGGGCGGCGATGCTCGGCGTGCTGCAATCCGACTATGTCCGCACCGCCCGGGCCAAGGGCGTGCCGACCGCCCGGGTGGTGTTGCGCCATGCGCTCCCCAACGCGGCGATCCCGATCATCACGCTGGGCGCCCTCGAATTCGGCCAGCTCCTCTCCGGTGCGGTGCTGACCGAGCAGGTGTTCTCGGTTCCGGGCTTCGGCAAGCTGATGGTGGATGCCGTGTTCAACCGCGACTTCGCGACCGTGCAGGGCGTCGTGATCTGCACCGCCGCGACCTACATCCTGCTCAACCTCGCGGCCGATCTCGCCTCGGCGCTGGTCAACCCGAAGCTGCGGCGCGCATGAGCGAGGCGGGATTCTCCACATCGGCGGAGATCGCCGCCGCGCCCGCCGCCGCCCTGCCGGCGGAGCCGGGGGCGTTTCGCGCCTTCTGGCACCGGTTCGGCCGTCGCCGCGGGGCGCTCGCCGGGCTCGTCGTCGTCGGAATGCTCGCCGTGCTGGCGCTCGGCGCCGAGTGGATCGCGCCGTTCGATCCCACCGCGACCGACTGGGGCGCGGTGCGGGCGGCGCCCGACCTGACGCATCTCTTCGGCACCGACGAGGTCGGGCGCGACGTTCTCTCGCGCATCGTCTTCGGCACCCGGGCCTCGCTCGGGGCGGGCCTGACCTCGGTGGCGCTGGCGGTGGCACTGGGCCTGCCGCTCGGGATGCTGGCGGGCTATGCCGGCGGCGTCATCGACGGGGCGATCATGCGCCTGACCGACGCGCTGCTCGCCATCCCGTTCCTGATCCTCGCCATCGCGCTCGCGGCCTTCCTCGGCCCCAGCCTCACCAACGCCATGGTGGCGATCGGGCTCTCGGCGACCTCGATCTTCGTGCGTCTCACCCGCGCCCAGGTGCAGGCGGTGGCGGCGGAAGAGTTCGTCGAGGCGGCCCGCGCCATCGGCAACCCGCCCTGGCGCATCGCGCTCCACCACATCCTGCCCAACATCGTGCCGGCGATCCTGGTCCAGGCCACCCTCACCATCGCGGCGGCGATCATCGCCGAGGCGAGCCTGTCGTTCCTCGGTCTCGGCCAGCAGCCGCCCGAGCCCTCCTGGGGCTCGATGCTCAACACCGCCAAGAACTTCCTCGACCAGGCGCCCTGGATGGCGATCTGGCCCGGGGTCTCGATCTTCCTCGCGGTGCTCGCGTTCAACCTCGTCGGCGACGGGCTGCGCGACGCCCTCGACCCGCGGGAGCGCCGATGAAAGCCTCCCCTCCCCTGCTGGATGTCCGCGATCTGGCCGTCGCCTTCGACACCGATGGCGGCACGGTCCACGCGGTGAACGGCGTGAGTTACGCCTTGCGCGAGGGCGAGACCCTCGGGATCGTCGGTGAATCGGGCTCGGGCAAGAGCGTCCACGTGCTCGCCATGCTCGGGCTGGTGCCGCGCCCGCCGGGGCGGATCACCGGCGGTCAGGTGTATTTCTCCGGGAGCGACCTGCTGGCGCTGCCGGAGCGGCGGTTGCGCCGGGTGCGCGGGCCTGAGATCGGCATGGTGTTCCAGGACCCGATGAGTTCGCTCAACCCGGCGATGACGGTGGCCGCGCAGGTCGCCGAGCCGCTGCGGCTGCATTGCGGCCTCGATGCGAGCAGCGCGCGGGCGCGGGCGCGCGACCTCCTCGACCTCGTGCGCATCCCCGATGCGGCCCGGCGGCTCGACCACTACCCGCACGAATTCTCCGGCGGCCAGCGCCAGCGGGTGATGATCGCGATCGGGCTCGCCTGCCGGCCCAAGCTCCTGATCGCCGACGAGGCCACCACCGCCCTCGACGTCACCGTGCAGGCCGAGATCGTCGCCCTGGTGCAGGAGCTGAAGCGCGAGATCGGCATGGCGATCATCTGGATCACCCACGATCTCGGCGTCGTCGCGGGCATCGCCGACACCGTGCAGGTGATGTATGCCGGGCGCATCGTCGAGCGGGGGCCGGTCGACGCGGTCTTTTCCGATCCCCGCAACGCCTACACGCTGGGGCTGCTGCGCTCGCTGCCGGATCTGAGCCGCGGCCGGGCCGGACGGCAGCGCCTGCGCCAGATCGAGGGCAGCCCGCCCGACATGCGTCATCCGCCGCCGGGCGATCCCTTCGCGCCCCGCAACCCCTACGCCACGCCGCGCTGCCGCGCCGAGGCACCGCCGCTCGCGCAGGTTCGGGGCAGCGTGCCGGGCCACCTCGCGGCGGCCTGGTACGACCTCCCGGCTCGGCTGGCGGACGGAGCCGGACGATGAGGCCGGTGAAGCCCGAGCCGCTGCTTTCGGTGAGGAATCTCAGCAAGCATTATCCCCTGCGGCACTGGTGGGGCGGCAGATCCGCGGTGTTCCGCGCCGTCGAGGATGTGAGCTTCGACATCGCCCCCGGCGAAACCCTGGGCCTCGTCGGCGAATCGGGATCCGGCAAGTCGACCATCGGCCGGGCGGTGACGATGCTGAACCCGCCGAGTACCGGCACCGTCGCGTTCGAGGGGACGGATCTCGCCAGCCTGCCGGCCCGGGAGATGCGGCGGATGCGAAGACGCATCCAGGTGATCTTCCAGGATCCCTATGCCGCCCTCAATCCCCGGATGAGCGCCGGCGCCTACGTCGCCGAGCCGTTCCGGCTGCACCGGCCCGACATGGGGGGAGCGGAAAGCCGGGACGCGGTGGCGGCCCTGTTCCAGCGGGTCGGGCTCGATCCGCGCTTCGCCGGGCGCTATCCGCACCAGTTCTCCGGCGGCCAGCGCCAGCGGCTCTGCATCGCCCGGGCGATCGCGCTCAAACCCAGCTTCATCGTCGCCGACGAGCCGATCGCCGCCCTCGACGTGTCGATCCAGGCGCAGGTGGTCAACCTGCTGCAGGACCTGCAGGAGGAACTGGGCCTGTCGTACCTCTTCATCTCCCATGATCTGCGGATGGTGCGCTACCTCTGCCACCGGGTCGCGGTGTTGCGGCGCGGGCGGATCGTCGAACTCGCCGACAGCGACACCCTGTACGAGGATCCGCGCCATCCCTACACGCGGGCGCTGCTCGGCGCGGTGCCGGTGCCGGATCCTGCGGCCGAGCGGGCCCGCCTGCGGGCGACGCGCGAGGCGCCGGCCGCCGCCATCCCGGAGGCCGGGCCGCTGGAAGAGGTCGGTCCCGGGCATTGGGTGGCGCGGGCAGCGCATGTGTAAGCGCTTGCTTGGTGCGCCACCGGATTTCATACCCAGGGCGTCGCCCATGGGCTTCGGAAGCGGAACTCGGAACGGGGACCACACGCATCGGAGTCCATCCCATCCACGACCTCATCCTGAGGTCGCGAGTGGGATGATCGACAGAGACAGGATCGATTTTGCACACCCGCTCGCCCGGTCCGCTGCGCGGACCCGGAATGACGGGGAGGATGTCAGTTTCGTCGATCGAACCGGTCGACCAGTCAAGGAAACGTCACGGTGAGGGATTTCTCGAGACCCGGGCGCTCGCCCGTCTACGCCGCCAACGCCGCCGTCGCGACGTCGCACCCGCTCTCGACGCTGGCGGCGATCGAGGTGCTGCGGTCGGGCGGCAATGCGGTCGATGCCGGCATCGCCGCGGTGGCGGTGCAATGCGTGGTCGATCCGCTGATGACCGGGATCGGCGGCGATTGCTTCGCTCTCTACGCGCCCAAGGGCGCGAGGACTCCGATCGCCCTCAACGGCTCCGGCCGCAGCCCCGCGGCGGCGCACGATGCCTGGTTCCTGGAACGCGGCATCGCCCTGACCCCGACCTCGCCGCACAGCGTCACGGTGCCGGGGGCGGTCGCCGCCTGGGCCAAGCTGCTGGAGGATCACGGCACCCGCAGCCTCGGCGAGCTGCTGCAACCGGCGATCCGCTACGCGGAGGACGGCTATCCGGTGCAGCCGCGCGTCGCCCTCGACTGGTCGCGCAGCGTCGAGCGGGTCGCCGGCGATCCGGCCTCGGCGGCGACCTACCTGATCGAGGGCCAAGCGCCGGGCGTCGGCACGATCATGCGGCATCGTAAGCTCGCCGCCACGCTCAAGCGCATCGCGGAGCACGGCCCGCGCGGCTTCTACGAGGGGCCGGTGGCCGAGGACATCGTGGCGCGACTGCGCGATCTCGGCGGCCTGCACACGCTGGACGACTTCGCGGCCGCCGCGCCCGAAATCGTCACCCCGGTCACCACGCGCTACCGCGGCTACGACGTCTACGAGTGCCCGCCGAGCGGCCAGGGCCTCGCGGTGCTGATGATGCTCAACGTGCTGTCGCACTACGACATCGCGGCCCTCTCGGACCTCGACCGGGTCCACCTCTTCGCCGAGGCCTGCAAGCAGGCCTATCACCACCGCGACGCGCTCTTCGCCGATCCGGTCCTCAACCGGGTGCCGGTGGAGCACCTGCTCTCCGAAGCCTGGCGGGCGAGCGCCCACGGCGCCATCGACATGGCCCGCGCCCAGGAGCCGGTGATCTGGCCCGAACTCACCCACAAGGACACGGTGTACCTGAGCGTCGTCGACCGGGACGGCAACGCGCTCTCGTTGATCAACTCGATCTTCCAGGGCTTCGGCAGCGGCATCACCGCGCCGGAGAGCGGGGTTCTGCTGCACAATCGCGGCCTGTCCTTCCGCATCGATCCGGGCCACCCGAACACGATCGGTCCCCGCAAGCGCCCGATGCACACCATCATTCCGGGCATGCTGATGCGGGACGGCGAGACGGTGGCGCCGTTCGGCGTGATGGGCGGGCATTACCAGGCGATGGGCCATGTCGAGCTGCTGACCGGCATCATCGACCGCGGCCTCGACGTGCAGGAGGCGCTGGATGCCCCGCGCAGCTTCGCCTATGGCGGCGGGATCGAGATGGAGCCCGGCTTCGCGGACGGCGTCGTCGCCGGGCTCGAGGCGCGCGGCCACCGCACCATCCCGGCCTCGGGCCCGATCGGTGGCGGCCAGATCATCTGGATCGACCGGGCGCGCGGGGTGCTCGCCGCGGGCTCCGACCCGCGCAAGGACGGCAGCGCACTCGGCTATTGAGGTGACCATGTCCTTCGACATCGACGCCGCGGCGGCGGCGCTCCTCGACGCCCGCCGCAACCGTACCCGCCTCGACGCCCTCCCCGAGGGCGCCCGGCCGGGCAGCGAGGCGGAGGCCTACGCGGTCCAGGACGCGGTCGCCCGCCTCCTCGGCCCGGTGGCAGGCTGGAAGGTGGGGGCGCCGAGCGCCACCGCCACCCCGGCCCGGGCCGCGCTCCACGCCGACACGATCTTCGAGGCCGGGACCTTGCCGGCCTCGCTGTTCCACCTGATCGGGGCGGAGGCGGAGATCGCCTATCGCTTCGGCCGCGATCTCCCCGCGGAGGCCGGTCCCTACGACCGGGACGCGGTGCTGGCGGCGGTCGCCACGATGCATCCGGCGATCGAGATCGCCGATACCCGCTTCACGGTCTTCGGCGCAGTCGATCCGCACAGCCAGCGCGCCGACCAGCAGAATCATGGCGTCCTGGTGCTCGGGCCCGGGCTCTCGGAGTGGCGCCACCTCGACCCGGTGACCCAGCCGGTGCGGCTGACCATCGACGGACAGGTGCTCCACGATCGCGTCGGCGGCAATTCGGCGGTCGATCCGGTGCGCCTGCTGGTCTGGCTCGCCAACGAGGGCGCGCGGTCGCTCGGCGGCATCAAGGCCGGTCAGGTCGTCACCACCGGCTCCTGCACCGGCACGGATTTCGTGACGGCACCGACCCGGATGGTGGCGGAGTTCCCGGGGCTGGGGAGCGTGGCGCTGGCGATCGGGTGAGGGAAGCGGTGCATCACGCCGGAACCCTCCTCCCACGGAACTCGGGCTTGCCCGAGTTCCGCATCGCCGTGCCCGCATCGCCGTGACCAAGTCGGGCACGCCCGACTTGGGACGGCGGAGGTTTTTCCGGGCGTGATCGTCGGAGGCGGAGCAGCCCCCGGGCGGATCACCCCTCGATCCGCATCTCCTCCGCCGGCGCCCCCTCCAGCGGCACCGGCCGCCCGAACAGGTAGCCTTGCACCTCCGTGCATCCCTCCCGCCGCACCGCCGCGAACTGGTCCTCGGTCTCGATGCCCTCGGCGGTGATCGTCGCGCCGAGCTGGGCCGCGATGCCGACCACCGCGCGCACGATCGCGGCGGTGTCGGGGTCGGCGATATCGGCGATGAAGGAGCGGTCGATCTTGATCGCGTCGAAGGAGAAGCGGCGCAGGTAGCTCAGGGACGAGTAGCCGGTGCCGAAATCGTCGAGGGCGATCCGCACTCCGAGGCGGCGCAAGGCCAGGAGCAGGTCGGCGGCCTCGCCCTCGATCAGCAGGCTCTCGGTGATCTCGAGTTCGAGCCGCTCCGCCGCGAGGCCGGATTCGCGCAACGCGGACTGGACGGCGGCGATCAGGGGTCCGTGCCGCACCTGCGCGGCCGAGACGTTGACGGCGACCCGGGCGCCGTCGGTCCAGGCCGCCGCGTCGCGGCAGGCCCGGCGCAGGATCCAGGCGCCCAGGCGCTCGATCAGGCCGGTCTCCTCGGCCAGCGGGATGAAGGCCGCCGGCGGCACCAGCCCGCGGGTCGGGTGGCGCCAGCGCACCAGCGCCTCGCGGCAGACGACCCGCCGCTCCGCCGCGGTGACGATCGGCTGGTAGTGCAGCTCGAACTCGCCGCGCTGCAGGGCGAGGCGCAGGTCGAGTTCGAGGCCGCGCTGCTCGGCCGCCGCCGCCTCCATCGCCGGGTCGTAGAGCCGGAAGGTGCTGCGGCCCGCGGCCTTGGCGCTGTAGAGCGCCCGGTCGGCCTGGGCCATCAGGGTGTCGGCGTCGGCGCCGTGGCGCGGAGCGAGCACGACGCCGATGCTGACGCCGACATGCATCGGCCGGCCGGCGACGATGACCGGCTCCTGCATCGCCTCGACCAGGGCGGCGGCGGTCCGCGACGCCGCCAGCGGGTCGCCCTCGCCGAGGAGAACCGCGAACTCGTCGCCGCCGAGCCGCGCGATCGTGTCCTCGGGACGAAGGACCGCCCGCAGGCGGCGGGCGACCGCGCAGAGCAGCGTGTCGCCGGCGGCGTGGCCGAGGGTGTCGTTGACCACCTTGAACCGGTCGAGGTCGAGCCACAGGATCGCGCCCGCGCCGGTGGCGAGCAGGGCGTCGAGGCGCTCGCGGAAGAAGGTGCGGTTCGGCAGGTCGGTGAGCGCGTCGTGGCGCGCCATGTGGACGATGCGCCGCTCGGCCTCGCGCCGCGCGGTGATGTCCTCGACCTGGAGCAGGGTCGAGGCCGGGTCCGGCGGCAGGTGCAGGCGCACCGCCGAGACGCGGGCCCACATCGGGCGGCCGTCCGGGCGGGGAAAGCGCATCTCGCACACCGCCGGGCCGCGCCCCTGCGCCGCGCGGGCGAGCACGTCGCCGAGCAGGCCGGCATCCTCGGCGAGGACCAGGGCGGAGAGCGGCCGCCCGACGAGCCGCTCCGCCTCGGCATCCCCGAGGGCCGACCGGAAGGCGCGGTTCGCCTCGGCCAGCACGCCGTCGGCACCGACCACCAGCATCCCGGCGGGCGCGTGCTCGATGATGCCGCGGAAATGGCTCGCGCTGCGGCGGGCCTCGGCCTCGGCGGCCCGGAGCGCGGATTGCTCGCGCTTGAGGGCGCTGATGTCGAAGTGGAAGCCGGTGCGCTCTCCGCCCTCGCGCACGCGCTCGATCACCCGGATCCAGCGCTCGCCCGGCAGCGGCACCTCGAACGGCGCGCCGGCGAAGCGCAGCGATTCCCGCAGCTGCGCCAGGAGCTGGGCCGGCGCGTCCCCGGCGGCCTCCTGCCAGGCCCGGGCCACCACCGCCTCGAGGGTGAGCCCCACGGCCTCGGCCGGGGACAGCCCGTAGAGCTGCCCGAACTGCCCGTTGGCCGAGACGATGCGCCCGTCGGCATTCGCCACCGCGATGCCGTCCGGCGCCCCGTGGCGGGCCTCCGGGGCAGCGATACCGGGGCCGGCGGGCCCGGCTTCGTGGGTGATCCGGCGCCACAGCCGCATCCGGCCGACGCCCGGGATGGTCTGGGCCGAGACCCGCAGCCAAGTGCCGCGGTGCTCGAACTCGAACGGCCGGCTCTGGACCTGATGGCGGACGATCCCGCTCGCGACGTATTCCTCGATGTAGCGCAGCTCGTCGCAGGTCAGGCGGTTGCGATAGAACCGCAGCAGGTTCTCGCGGTAAGGCTCGCCGACATGGACGAAGCCGTCATGCTCGGGAAAGAAGTAGAGGAAGGTCTGGTTCCAGGCGAGCGCCCGGTCGTCCGCGTCGAAGACGCACAGGCCGATATCGAGGCCGTCGAGCAGATCGGTGAGCGGGCCGAGGCTCGGCGTGGGCTTTCGCATGCTGACGTCCTCGATGACTCTCTGCATCGGCACCGATCCCGACGGCAGGCTTATCCTGACGTGACGGCACGCACGATCGTAACTTGCCGGCCGGTCGTGCCAAGATCCCACGAACACCAAGATCCCACGAACAGATTGATATCGTCCTTACGGCGATCCCGCGCGCCGGACGACGCGGGTCGTCCCGAGCCGAAGGGTTGGCGAAGTGGGGTCGTCGGGGACGATCCGGAGATGACGGCCCGGCGACAGCCAGGCCCTTGCCACGCCGGCGCGGATCGGCTGTGAAGACAGTCGTGAAAGGCGACCACGCGCGAACGACGCGGGCGCCGGGAGGAGCCGACCGATGAACCGTTTCACCACCGGCCTGTGCGGGGCCGTTCTCGCCCTCGCGGCGCTGAGCGCGCCGGCCGCGGCGCAGATCTCCGACGACGTGGTGCGGATCGGCGTGCTCACCGACCTCTCGGGACCCTACGCCGATAGCGGCGGGCGCGGCTCGGTGGCGGCGGCCGAGATGGCGGCGAAGGATTTCGGCGGGACGGTGCGGGGCAAACCGGTCGAGATCGTCTCGGCCGACCACCAGAACAAGCCGGACGTGGCATCGAGCATCGCCCGGCGCTGGTACGACGTCGACAAGGTCGACGCCGTCATCGACCTGCCGGTGACGGCGATCGCGCTCGCCGTCCAGGCGGTCGCCAAGGAGAAGAACCGCACGGTGATGATCACCGCGGCGGCGACCTCCGACCTCACCGCCAAGACCTGCTCCCCGGTCAGCTCGCACTGGACCGACGACACCCATGCGCTGACCGCCGGCACGGCGCGGGCGGTGTTCGAGCGCGGCGGCAAGTCCTGGTACTTCATCACCGTCGACCACGCCTTCGGCCACGCGCTGCAGAAGGAGGCGACGCATGTCGTCGAGGCGCTGGGCGGCAAGGTGCTGGGCACCTCGCGCCACCCGATCAACACCGCCGACTACTCGTCCTTCCTGCTCCAGGCCCAGAGCTCGGGAGCGGACGTGGTCGCCTTCGCCAGCGTCGGCGACGACTTCACCAAGGCGGTCAAGCAGGCCGACGAGTTCGGGCTGACCAACGGGCGCCAGACGCTGACGGGGTTCCTGGTCTACGTCACCGACATCAAGGGCCTCGGCCTGCCGGTGGCCCATGGCCTGACTTTCTCGGAAGCCTTCTACTGGGACCAGAACGACGCCGCCCGCGCCTTCGCCAAGCGCTTCCAGGAGCGCACCGGCGCGATGCCGACGAAGAACCAGGCGCTGATCTACACAGCGGTCGGCCATTACCTGAAGGCGGTCGACAAGGCCGGCACCGACGAGGCGGTGGCGGCGAACGCCGCCATGCGGGCCCTGCCGGTGGCGTTCTTCGACCATCCCGCCACCCTGCGGGCCGACGGGCGCCTCCTCTACGATCCCGTGCTCTACCGGGCGAAGGAGCCGGCGGCGAGCAAGGGGCCGTGGGACCTCTACGAGGTGCTGCGCACCATCCCGAAAGAAGAAGCGTTCCTGCCGATGAACCCGGCCTGCGCCCCCAACGGGCGCGGGTGAGCCGCCGGTGGACCGCATGACCGACCCCGCCCTGGCCGAGGGGTTCGACCTCCGGCGCCTGCCGGACGGGTTCATCGCGAACCCCTACCCCGTCTACGCGGCCCTGCGCGAGCACGCCCCGGTCCACGTGATGGGCCGGGGTCCTTCGGGCGAGAGCCTGATCCTGCTCACGCGCTACGCGGATCTGGAGCGGGTCTACAAGGACGCCGCGACCTTCAGCTCGGACAAGACCGTCGAGTTCGGAGCCAAGTTCAAGGTGGCGGAGGCGGGGGCCTCCCCGCTCTACCGCCACCACACCACGAGCCTCGTCTTCAACGACCCGCCGCGCCACACGCGGGTCCGGCGCATCATCGCCGGGGCGTTCACGCCCCGGGCGATCGCCGCCATGGAGGCCGGCATCGTCGCGCTGGTGGAGGGTCTCCTCGACGCGGCGGAGGCGCGCGGCACCATCGACCTGATCGAGGACTTCGCCGCCGCGATCCCCGTCGAGGTGATCGGCAACCTGCTCGGCGTACCGAGGAGCGAGCGCGGGCCGCTGCGGGACTGGTCGCTGGCGATCCTCGGCGCCCTCGAACCCGTCCTGTCGCCGGAGGTCGAGGCCAGCGGCAACCGGGCGGTGAGCGAGTTCCTGGCCTATCTCGACCACCTCGTCGCCGATCGCCGCCGCCATCCGGGCGACCCGGACAAGGACATCCTCACCCGCCTGATCCAGGGCGAGGTCGGCGGCGAGCGGCTCTCGCCGGAGGAATTGCTGCAGAACTGCATCTTCATCCTCAATGCCGGGCACGAGACCACCACCAACCTGATCGGCAACGGGCTGCACCTGCTGGCCGAGCACCCCGAGGCGCGGGCGCGGCTCCTCGCCACGCCGGACCTGATGCGAAAGGCGGTGGAAGAGGTCCTGCGCTTCGAGAGCTCGAACCAGCTCGGCAACCGCGTCGCGACGACGGGGTTCGCGATGGGCGGGCGGGACTTTCCCGCCGGCACCCAGATCACGCTCTGCATCGGCGCCGCCAACCGCGACCCGGCCCAGTTCCCCGACCCCGACACCTTCGACGTCGCCCGCGACTCCAACCGCCACCTCGCCTTCGCGAGCGGCATCCATCAATGCGTCGGCATGGCGGTGGCCCGGCTCGAGGGCGGGGTGGCGCTCGGGCGCTTCCTCGGCCGCTTCCCCGGCTACCGTCTCGACGGGGAGCCCATCCGCTCGCAGCGCGTGCGCTTCCGCGGCTTCCTGCGCCTGCCGGCGCGACTCGGGTGAGGAGCTTCCCTCAATCGTTTGTGTGCGGGCGCGGCGTGGGCAGGCGCCCCGCCGCGCCCTAAGCTCCCCCGCCAGCGACGCAACGACGGTCCGAGGGATTACGCATGAAGCTCCACCGCCGTGCCGTGCTGGCCGGCTCCCTGGCTGCCGGCCTGCTGCCGGGCCGGCTCCTGGCGCAAGGCGGCGAACTGATCCGCCGCCCGATCCCCTCCACCGGCGAGACGGTGCCGGCCGTCGGCATCGGCACCTCGCGGCGCTACGACGTGGCGCCGGATTCAGAAGGCATGGCGCCGCTGCGCGAGACGGTGGCGCGGTTCGTCGCGCTCGGCGGCACCGTGATCGACACCGCGCCGGATTACGGCCGGGCCGAGGAGGTGCTGGGCCGGATCCTCAAGGAGACGGGCCTTCGCGACAAGGTCTTCCTGTGCAGCAAGGTGGCGGCGCGGGGGCGCGAGGCGGGGCAGGCGCAGATCGCGCAGTCGTTCCGCCGCCTCGGCACCGACCGGATCGACCTGATCGCGGTCCACAACCTGATCGACCCGGAGGCGCAGCTGCCGCTCCTGCGCGAGATGAAGGATTCCAGGCGCATCCGCTATCTCGGCGCCACCACCTGGGCCGAGAAGCAGTACGGCGACCTCGAAGCCCTGATGAAGGCGCAGGCCCTCGACGTGATCCAGGTCAATTACGCGGTCGATGCCCGCCAGGCCGCCGAGCGCATCCTGCCGCTCGCGCGCGACCGCGGGATCGCCGTGATGGTCAACGTGCCGTTCGGCCGCGAGCGGCTGTTCACCCTGGTGCGCGGCCGCGAGTTGCCACCATGGGCGGCGGAGTTCGACTGCGCGAGCTGGCCGCAATTCTTCCTGAAATACGTCCTGTCGCACGAGGCGGTGACCTGCCCGGTGCCGGGCACGGCGCAGGTGCGCTACGCCGAGGACAATCTCGGCGGCGCCCGCGGCCGGCTGCCCGACGCCGCCCTGCGCCGCAAGATGGAGGAGTTCATCGATGGCCTGTGATCGTCGCGCGCTGCTGCGCGCCGGGGCACTCGGCGCCGGAATGCTCACCCTGACGCTCGCCCTCGCGGGGAATACCCGGGCCCAAGAGTCCAAGAAGCCGCAAGAGTCCAAGATCCCGGTCGCGGTGATCGGCGGCGGCAATATCGGCGGCACCGTCGGGGGCCTGTGGGTCAAGGCCGGCCATCCGGTGATGTTCGCCTCCCGCCATCCGGAGGACCTGAAGCCGCTGGTCGACAAGCTCGGGCCGCTCGCCAAGGCGGGCACGGTCGAGCAGGCCCTCGCCTTCGGCGACGCGGTGCTGATCGCGGTGCCGTACAAGGCCTATCCGGAGATCGGAAAGGCCTATGGCGGCCTCCTGAAGGACAAGATCGTGCTCGACGCCGGCAACGCCACCAAGGCCCGCGACGGCGATCTGGCGACGGAAGCCGAGAGCGCCGGCATCGGCGCCACCTCGGCCAAGTACTTGGGCAGCGCCCGGCTGGTGCGGGCCTTCAACGCCGCGAATTACCGGCTCTTCGCCCAGAACGCCCATCGCAGCGGCGCTCCCATGGCGGTGCCGATCGCGGGCGACGACCGCCAGGCCGTCGGCGTCGCCGCGTCCCTGGTGCGCGATGCCGGGTTCGAGCCGGTGGTGGTCGGCGGCCTCGACGCGGCGAAAAAATTCCAGATGGGCAGCCCGGGCTTCGGCCACGATGCCACGGCACAGGAGGCCCGCAAGGCCTTCGGGGTCACCGAATGAGCCCCACCCCTGGCGCCGCGCAAGCGGCGCAGGCCGGCCTCAAGGTGCCGGCCTGGCTCCGGCGCCTCACCGACGTGCGGCCGGAGGAGGTGCCGGCGCTCGGCTGGGCCTGGCTCTACATCTTCGCGCTGCTCTCGTCCTACTACGTGATGCGGCCGATCCGCGACCAGATGGGGCTGGCCGGCGGGCTCGAGAACCTGCCCTGGCTGTTCACCGCCACGCTGGTCGGCATGCTGGTGCTCAACGTGCCGTTCGGCTGGCTGGTGCGCAAGCTGCCGCGGGCCCGCTTCATCCCGATCACCTACCGCTTCTTCGCCGCCAACATCCTGGTCTTCGCGGTGGTGCTCTACCGCAGCGGGCCCGAGGATTCGGTGTGGATCGGCCGGGTGTTCTTCGTCTGGCTGTCGATCTTCAACCTGTTCGTGGTCTCGATCTTCTGGGCGACGATCGTCGACGTGTTCGACACCGAGCAGGGCAAGAGGCTGTTCGGCTTCATCGCGGCGGGCGCGACGCTCGGGGCCATCACCGGCTCGGCCTTCACCGCCGTGCTGGCGCGGGACGTGCCCACCCCCTTCCTGCTGCTCGCGGCGGCCGCCCTCCTCGAAGTCGCCGTCATCAGCATGCGGGGTCTGGCGCGGATCTCCGACGCCTTGTCGCGCGAGCCGGGGGCGGCGACGCAGGCGATCGGCGGCAGCCCGTTCGCCGGCATCAGCCGGGTGCTCGGCTCGCCCTACCTGCTGGGCATCTGCCTGTTCCTGCTCCTGTTCTCGATCACCTCGACCTTCCTGTATTTCGAGCAGGCGGGCATCGCGAAGCGCAGCTTCCCGGATCGCGGCGCGCAGACGGCGTTCTTCGCCAGCGTCGACCTCGCGGTGAACGTGCTGACGCTCGGCGTCCAGCTCTTCCTCACCGGGCGGATCGTGAGGCGCCTGGGCGTCGGGCTCACCCTGGCGATCCTGCCGCTCGTCAGCGCGCTGGGCTTCGGGCTGCTCGCGGTGGCGCCGACCATCGCCAGCGTGGTGGTGTTCGGGGTGCTGCGCCGGGCCGGCAACTTCGCCATCGCCCGGCCGGTGCGCGAGGTGCTGTTCACCGTGCTGCCGCGAGAGGACCGCTACAAGGCCAAGGCCTTCATCGATACGGTGATGTACCGCCTCGGCGACCAGATCGGCGCCTGGTCCTACGGACTCGTGGGGCTGCTGGGGATGAGCGCCACCGCCCTGTCGGTCCTGGCGGTGCCGCTGTCGCTCGCCTGGCTCGTCAACGGCCTCTGGCTCGGGCGCCGGCAGGAGGCTATGGCCAAGGCGAGGGCAGAGGCACCGGAGGCGGGACATGGCTGAGACCGAAGCGGAGCTGCGCCAAGGCATCGTCGCGACCTGCCGCAGCATGGCGGAGCAGGGCCTGAACCAGGGTACCGCCGGCAACGTCTCGGCGCGGTTCGGCGAGGGCCTGCTCATCACGCCCTCGGGCCTCCCCTACGAGGAGATGACGCCCGACGACATCGTGCCGATGGACATGGAGGGCCGGGCCGACCACGCGCTGTCCCCCTCCTCCGAGTGGCGCTTCCACCGCGACATCCTGCGGGCCCGCCCCGACGTCGCGGCGATCGTCCACGCCCACCCGACCTACTGCACCGCCTTCGCGATGTGCCGCAAGGACATCCCGGCGGCCCACTACATGATCGCGGCGGCCGGCGGGCCGACCGTGCGCTGCGGCGGCTACGCGCTGTTCGGCACCGAGGAGCTGTCGCAGCGGGCGCTGGAGGCGCTCCAGGACCGCACCTGCTGCCTGCTCGCCAACCACGGCATGATCGCCACCGGGCCGAGCCTCGCCAAGGCGCTGTGGCTCGCCGTGGAACTCGAGACGTTGTGCCGGCAATACGCCGTGGCGCTCCAGGTCGGCCGGCCGCACATCCTGAGCGAGGCCGAGGTGGCGGAGGCGATGGAGCGGTTCAAGTCCTACGGGCCGCGGCCGAAGGTGGGGTGAGACGCTGCCCGCCCGTCACGCTCGGCGTATCCTGCCGGTCATGAGCCACATTATCCACGACCTTCGTGCTGACGCCCGATGCGCCCACGGCGATCCGGGAACCGGACACGGCACGGCTGCCCGTGCGCGCCACGGACGATGACGGCCGCGAAGTGCCGGCCGATCCGGTGGGCAGGGTGATCGGGGTGTGGAACCAGGGCGAGGCCTACGAGGTGGAGTTCGCGACGCCCTTCGACGCCCTGGCCACGGTCGCGGCCGAACAGGTCATCCGCGGGATGGTCCGACCGCTCACCCTGACATCCTCCATCGTCATCCCGGGCTCTCGTCTTCGACAAGACCCGGGATGACGTCGTATATCGAACAGGCCGCCGGTATTCGACGCCCCTACAGCTCCATCTTCATCGCCTGCGGATAATACCGGAACCCGCCCTGCCCGTTCTCCGCGACGTGGCCGATGCCCGGCCAGGCGAAGTGGTAGGCGAGAACCGGGATGCGGTTCTTCGCCAGCATGGTCAGCATCTTGAGCCGGGTCTGGGCCGATTGCTTCGGGTCGGTGTCGTAGGCGAACTCGGTCAGCGGCTTCTCCATCAGCAGCACCGGGTGGTGCGTCAGGTCGCCGAGGTAGCAGAGGTTCTGCTGGCCCGAGGTGATCATGAAGATCATGTGGCCGATGCTGTGGCCCGGCGCCGCCAGGGCCTGGATGCCGGGCAGGAATTCCTGGCCGTCCTTGATGAAGACCAGCCGGTCGCGGATCGGCAGCAGGTTCTTGCGCGCCGTGTCGAGGAAGGCGCTGAACGAGGCCGGCACCTTGCCGGGATCGGTCCAGTAATCGAAATCGGCCTGGGAGATGTAGTACTGGGCGTTGGGGAAGTGCGGCGTGCCGTCGTCGGCGACGCAGCCGCCGCAATGGTCGACATGGGCGTGGCTCATCACCACGGCGTCGATGTCCTTCGGGTCGATGCCGGCCTGGCGCATCGTGGTCATGAGCTTGCCGGTGGTCGGCCCGAACAGCTTGAGCGAACCCATGCCGGTATCGAACAGCACCAGCTTGCTGCCGGTGTTGAGGATCAGGATGTTCTGCTCCAGCACCGCGTTGGAGAGCGGCAGGAAGTTGGCGTTGAGCTGCGCATCCATCTCGGCCGGGGTGAGGCCGAGGAAGTTGGCGTGGGGATCGCCGAGCGGCAGGGTGCCGTCCGACACCATGGTGCCCTCGGCGTCGCCGAGGGTGAACCGGTAGTAGTAGGGGCTCTGGCTGCGCAGCATCGGCGCCTTGGCGCTCGCCATGCCGGGCAGCCCGGCCGTCGCCGCGGCCGCCGCCGCGCCGAACATGAGGCCGCGCCGGCTCGGGGCATCCAACCGAATCGTCATCGAGGTTTCCTCCACGCTGTCCCGCGGGCGACCTTATGCGCGCGCTGGCCGGGGGATCTCCGTCGGCGCGGCGCGGCCGGGACCTCTGCGGTACCGTATTTGTCCGCCGGCCCGGAAACGTTGTCAAACCGGCCGCGTGGGGAAAACCGGCCCCGGCGTCAGCTGCCGCCGGGTTGGGCACGGCCCGGCGCGTCACCGCCCAAATTGCGGGCCCCTGCCCAACCCCCCGGCACCCGGACCGATCGCGCCCGGCACCGGAATTGACAGTGTTCCGAGGCGGTTCCTACACCCCTCGCAACGAGGGAGGGCCTGTCGATGCCGAGCCACGATTTCGACTACGACCTGGTGGTGCGGGGGGCGGTGCTCGCCGGCCCGGCCGAGGTGTTCGAGGGCGATCTCGGGGTGCGCGACGGGGTGATCGCGGCACTCGGCCGGAATCTCCGGCGCGGCCGCGAGGAGATCGACGCCAAGGGGATGATCGTCACACCCGGCGGCCTCGACCCGCATTGCCACATCGAGGAGCCCTCCGAGGGCGGCGGCGTGCAGGAGGAGAGCTTTTCGAGCGGCTCGGCCGCGGCGCTCGCCGGCGGCACCACCTCCTTCATCTGCTTCGTGCCGCAATGGAAGGGCCACCCGATCGCCGCCACGGCGGCCGGTTACGAAGCCCGCGCCCGGGCCTCGCGCGCCGATTACAGCTTCCACCAGATCATCACCGACCCGACGCCCGACGTGCTGGAGCGGGAGGTGCCGGCTCTCGTCGCCCGCGGCATCCGCAGCCTCAAGGTCTTCCTCACCTACGATCCCCTGCGCCTCACCGACGGGCAGTTCCTGGAGGTACTGGCGACCGCCCGGCGCCTCGGCGCCTTCGTGACGGTGCATTGCGAGAATTACGACGCCATCGGCTGGCGCATCCGCGCCCTGCTGGAGGCCGGCCTCACCGACCCGCTCCAGCACGCCTGGGCCCGCCCGCCGGTGGTCGAGCGCGAGGCGACGCACCGCGCCATCGCGCTCGCCGAACTCGTCGACCAGCCGATCCAGGTCTTCCACGTCTCCTGCGACGAGGCGGCCGAAGAGATCGCCCGGGCCCGCGCCCGGGGCATCAAGGTCTGGGGCGAGACCTGCCCGCAATACCTGACCCTCTCCACCGACGACCTGGCCAAGCCCGATTTCGAGGGCGCCAAGGTGGTGTGCTCGCCCGCGCTCCGGGCGCCCGGCGAAGCCGAGCGGATCTGGGCCCGCATCCGCGAGGGCACCCTCGACGTGGTCTCCTCCGACCATTGCGGCTTCTCCTTCGCCACCGCCAAGCGCGATCCGGGCAGCAGCGGCTACGGCCAGGGCGGCGCGGGGGCCCGGCCCGACGGGATGCCGGCCTTCAACGCGATCCCGAACGGCGTGCCGGGCATCGAGACCCGGCTGCCGGTGCTCTTCTCCGAGGGCGTCTCGGCCGGGCGGATCGACCTGCCGGCCTTCGTGCGCCTGACCTCGACCAACGCCGCCCGCCTGTTCGGCCTCGCCGGCCGCAAGGGCACGCTCGCGCCCGGGGCGGATGCCGACCTGGTGCTGTGGAACCCCGATGCCGAGCGGGTCCTCACCAATGCCGACCTGCACCACGCCATCGACTACACCCCCTGGGAGGGGATGCGCCTCAAGGGCCTGCCCGTGATGACGATCCGGCGCGGCGAGGTCGCGGTGCGCGACGGGCAGGTCCTGGCCGAGCCGGGCTCCGGCCGCTTCCTGGCCCGCGGGCCCTACGCGCTGGCCACCGCTTCCGGCCGGGTGCCGGACGGCTTCGACGCCGCTTCGCGGCGCTGAGGTCTCGACGCGGCGCGCGCGCCGGCCGACCATGCGCCCCTTCGAGGGAGGGCCAGCATGGCGACCGTGAGATTGTGGAGCGACGCGGAGGCCGAAGGCCATCCTCGCGTCAAGGCGGTGTTCGACGACATCCGGGCGGTCCGCCGCTCGGACTTCATCAACAATTTCTGGCGGGCGCTCGCCAACCAGCCGGCGGTGCTGGAGCGGACCTGGGCCGACCTGAAGCAGGTGATGGCCGCCGACGGCGCCCTCGACCCGCTGACGAAGGAACTGATCTACATCGCGGTCTCGACCGCCAACGGCTGCAGCTACTGCATCCACTCCCACACCGCCGCCGCTCGGGCCAAGGGCATGACCGAGGCGCAGCACGGCGAATTGCTCGCGGTGATCGGCATGGCGAACATGACCAACGCGCTGGTGACCGGGATGCAGGTGCCGGTGGACGAGGCGTTCCAAGCATAGGCGCGCCCTGAACCCTCCCCCCTCTGCGGGGGAGGGTGCCCCGCTGCGAGTGCGAAGCACTCATGTGCGGGGCGGGAGAGGGGACGACGTTTCCGGAAATGACTGAACCGTTCTGAAG